>JANODO010000149.1:0-13693 GCA_031412735.1 Rariglobus sp.
CTCGTAAAAACCGCTCCCGCAAAAATCTCACCCCCGCTTCCCTTCTCGCCCTTAGGGCTCCTCACCTTAGCCCTGGCATCTTGCTCTTACCTCCACTCCTTCTTCATGCAGTGGTGGGTCATGATCTGTCTGGACCTCCCGTTGGGCGGGTTTTGGAACTATGTTTGTAATCGGGCCGTTTGCCCCGGATAACGCCCCGATGGCCCGAAGTGTTGTTCTCAATCCCACGTTGCGGTGCACGCGGTGTCAGCACGTCCCGCGCTGGTGCGTGTGCGAGGGACTGCGGACTGTGAGCTGCCCGGTGGCGGTGGACGTGATGATGCATTCGAGGGAGTTTTTCAGGCCGAGCAGCACGGGGCATCTTATCCAGCGGGTGGTTGCGGGAGCGCGCACGCAGGTATGGCGGCATGACTCGGCACCGGCCCGGGCGCAGGTCGAGCGGCCGGGTAAGGAGCTGTGGGTGTTGCATCCTCTCGGCGAGCCGATGCCGACCGGCGCGGTGCCGGAAAACGTGCAGGTGCTGCTCTTGGATGGAAGCTGGGGCGAGGCGGCCGACATGAAGAAGGATGTCGAGGGCTGGGGCCGGCGAGTGAGCCTGCCGATGACAGGGAAGAGCCGTTACTGGCTGCGGACGCAGCAAGGCGAAGGGCAATTTTCCACGGCCGAGGCGTTGTTGTTCGTTCTAAAAGCGCTGGGGCTTACGGCGGAGCACGACGCGTTGAGTGTGCAGCTGGAGTTGCACGTGTATGCGGGGCTGCGGACGCGAGGGCAGGCGGTGATGGCGGCGGATTTTTTGGCCACCTCGCCGTTGCGCGCGGTGATGCCGGAGGTGATTGCGAGGATGCATCCGCAGTCGCCCGAGGAGCGCGCGGCGTTCAGCGCGTTGCTCAAGGAGCGCACGGCGGCCGCGCGGGTGCACAGCGGCGGTTGAGCGGATGCGGCGGGCGGTTTGGGCGAGACGAGACCACGTTTTCCCAAAAACTTCGCGCCCGCTTTATACGCCCTCCATCAAAGGGGTGTAACGTTGCATGAATGAAAATCGGCGTGCTCACTTATGCTGCAAACCATGACGCTGCTACGCCCCCAACCTCTTCCGGTTAGTGCTTCGGGTGTGGCGCTGAGTGCGGTGATGGGAGGCGTTGCTGCGTTGCACTCCATCCCTGCGTTGGAGCGAGAAGTGTTCATGGGCGGCGCGGCGCGGTTGGCCGGGCTAGTCTTTGGCGCCCGCTCAACTCGAGCGGACGAAGGTTGGCTGCTGCCGTTTGCGGGCCAGCCAGTGATTGTGACTGAAGCGTGCAGTGCGACGGATTTTTTCCTGATGACGACGGCGCTGCTCGGGTGGCATTTCGCGCGGTTCGCAAACCGCCCGGTGTGGTTGCCGGTCGCGGCGGTGGGAGCGCTGCTCGCGGCGGTGCCGGCTGCGATTGGCATCAATGCGTTGCGCATCATCGCGGTTTCGCAGGCCCATCACTGGGTGATCCCGCGCATGCCAGCGGCGTATGATTCCTTTCTGCACATGCTCACCGGCGTGGCGGTTTTCCTGCCAGCGCTGATCGCCCTTAATCTAATCCTGGAAATCTATGGACACGCTCGAACCTCCCCCGCTCGCCCTTGAAACCAAGCGGGAGCGACCGCTTCTTCCTCCAGTGCTACTCGGGCCGGCGGCGATCTTATGGCTGTGGGCGTTGCCTCTCGTGATCCTCCTCGCGCTCAACCTGCAAGGTTACTGGCTCGTTGAGGGGAACATGGATGCCAATCAGCGCGGCAATGCCCACGTCTTGGGGCTGGCCGGGTTGGTCAATCTCTTTGCAGGCATCGCCCTGTTCGTGGTAATCCGACGCCGTGGGTTGCGTGAGCCGGACGCGACCAGCACCCAAGCCGCCTGGTGGGGTGCGCCGGCGCTCGTCGTGCAGGCGGGTTACCTGTGGCTGGCAATGAGTATGTCGGGAAACGAACTACTGCCGCGCTCGGTGACGGAGTGGATCTACCCCCAGCAGCGGTTTCTCTATAACCAGTTTTCATTTGCGATGCCGGCGTTGTTCTGGGGCATGCTGCGGCTGGCGTGCGCGCGTCCGGCGAAGGGCCGCGCGCGAGCGCTCGTGTTCAATCTCGTTCTGGCTGTCGCGGCACCCGCATTTCTCTACGTGCTGTTTCGGGTCTTCTGTAGCACCGGGGGTTTAGGCGACGTCGGCCCCTACGTCTTCGCCGTTCTCATAATCGGGCTGGGCGTGCTGATGTTTGTGGCCACCATTCGCGGCCTCGCGCTCGGCCTGCGCGACATCGATGCCTGGAAACCCACGGCGGAGCGCATCGCCATTTTAATCTTTGCCCTCGTGCTCCCGGTCGCCGGGCTGCTCCTCAATCGCACGATTCCATTTCCTAACGACTTTCAGGCATGGGAAGTCTACACGCTCACCACGGCCAATGCCGCGATCCTGCTGCTCGCCTCCTGCTGGCACGCGCGGCGGCCCTTGCTCAGCCTTGGGCTGCTCTGCGCCACGCTGCCGTTTACGTTGTATTTTTTCGTGGTGTTTCTGCCCTTTCTTCCGCTTTCGATCCTTGCGGTGATTGCGCTCGGTGCGGGGTTCTTAGTGCTTACGCCGACCGTGTTGTTGATCCTGCACCTCGGTTTGCTCAACAAGGCGCGCCGTGGCTCCAGCGGACGGCGTCTGCTCACGGGCGTTTTGTGCTTTCTCCTGCTGCCGGGGTTTTTTACCGTGCGCGGGCTTGCCGATAAAGCCGCGCTCAACGCCGCGCTTGATCACGTGTATGCACCGTCGATCACCGCCGGACCAATCATGTATCCGGCCAGCCGTGACAACTTGCGGCGCGCGTTGTCCAATCATCGTAGTTATAAAAACGGGATCTATTATCCGTTGCTGTCGGACTATTATGCTTGGCTGGTGTTTGATCACCTCGTGTTGCCGGACGACAAACTCGCGCGTCTCGAAAAGGTGTTTTTCGGTGCTACGGGCTCCACGGAGAACATCGACCCGGTGAAGGGCACGCGCGCGGATTTCTTTGGTGATCGCAGTCGTAGCAGCGTCCGTGATCGGAACCGAATGCCGCGCGCACCGGCTCCTGCGCGCACCGTGGTGTTGGATGACCTCGACGTCCGCGTGACCCCGGCAGACGGCGACACAACTACGGTCACTCTGGCATTCACGCTGCGTAACACCGGCTCGGTTAATGCGGAGTATGTCCAACCGCTGCCGCTCCCGGCGGGCGTGTTTGTCAGTGGGTTCCGACTCCACATCAACGGAGGGGCGGTGCCGGGGCGGATCACTGAAAAGAAAACGGCGTTATGGGTCTATTCGATGATCCGCGATAGTGATCGCCGCGACCCGGGTCTGCTTTTCTATAACACGCCGGAGGAACTGGAGCTGCGCGTGTTCCCTGTCGTCGCGGGAACGCCGAGCGTCGTGGAAATTGATTTCCTGATTTCGAGCGAAGCCGCCGAAGCGAGTGATCTAAGGGACGCAAAACAGGTTGAGCAGGTGTTCTCTCGGTTGACGAATCTCGCGGGGCCCCGGTTCCTGCGCACGGACCGAGGCGGCGTGGTGGCGGGAGGGCTCGATGGACGCTCGGGCCTGCCGACCGTGCCGCGCGACGAGTATCTGCACGTCATCGTGGACCGCTCGGTGGAGACCGGCTTCACGGGGGATTTGCCTACGGCGTTGCTTAGGATGCGCGAGAGGTTTCCCTCGACGCGTTTTGCGCGCGTGACCCTCGCGAATTACGATACGGTGGAGCTTGAGTCGGAGACGGCTTCGTTGGACGACGGGTTGCCGGTGCGCGGCGGCTTTGTGCCCGATCTCGCGTTGGCGCAGGCGCTCCGGAAGCACCGGGACGTCGATCTCGATGCCGAGATGGCCGATGGACCGCCGGCGCGACCGATTTTTGTGATCCTGAGTCGGAGGTCGGCGGCTGTCGCGCCGGAGTTGACCGTCGCGAAGGCGTGGGCCGATGTGGTGCCTTCTCTGGAGATCTATGGATTGGATAAGATGGGAGTCTGGACTGAGTGGCCGGTCGTGGGCCGTGCGGAGGCTCCGCTGTTGCGACTCGGGAAGTCGATCCGGCCCCACGTAGCTGGGCGCATGGTGCGCTTCAAGATGGGTTCACCAGAATCCACAAACAAGGAGGCGCGGGTGGAGTATTGGTCGTCGCACGCGTTGGCGTGGCAACCTTATCGGGCGGCCGTGGCGCGGCCGGGCGATACGCCTTGGACACGGGCGGTCGGGTTGCAGATGGCTCAACACGACTACGAGCGCAACGCGGCGGATGCCGGTGTTGATTTAAAAGACCTCGTGAAGGCGAGTCGCGAGACCGGGGTGATGCTGGCGTCGACCAGTTACATCGTGGTCGAAAACTCGGCGCAGTGGCGGATGCTTGACGTGAGCGAACGTCAGAAACTCGGGCAAAACGCGGCGCTTAATTTCAAGGAAGCGCCCGCGCCCTCCACATGGTGTGTGATACTCGCCTTTGGCCTGTGGCTCGCGGTGAGGCGACGCCGGGCACGCGCGGAGGTCAAAGATTGAGCATTTCAGATAAGTTGTAGCCGTTTTTGGGGTGGCCGTCGATACGCCCCTTTCGCTGCGCTCGATTACCGAGCGCTGTCTCGACCATCAGTCCGCAGACCGCGCCCGGAGGGCACGGTCCACCTCGCATGGTTGGAAACGTGGCGACCGATTATTTGAACCCGAACCTCTGAGGTGAACGTCGCGATCTGGCGCAACCTGCTGGGCCTCTGGCCGTTCGTTCATTCGCTCGATGCACCAGTGCACCTCGGAACTCACTCACGACCATCTGCTCCAGCACTTTACCCCATCTCATCAACGCCAACCCAGGAGTTCGGGTTGAAATGATCTTGGCTAACTAGAATACCTTCTTGCCGATGAAGATCGCGGCGATTACGAGGACAGCGACGATGGCGAGGAAGATAAAGAAGAGCACTTTCGCGATCGCGATGGAGGTGCCTGCGATGGTCGTGAAGCCGAGCGCGCCGGCGATCAACGCGATCACGAAAAAAATGAGGGCCCATTTTAGCATAAAGGAAGGAGTTTCTCCCGCAGACCGATGGTCGTGCAGTCAGTTCCTCTGCGGTCGAGGAGGCCCCGGCCGGTGCGATGGTCTGCGGGCTCCTATCGTTCTCTCACTCGTTCTCGTTCTCTTTCTCTTTCTCCTATCCGAGACGCCTCTAGAAGAACAAGGACGAGAACGAGTGATACCACTTACACCTCGTAATTGGACTTTAGCAGGGCCCGATGTAGCCCCGACCGGTGGTCGGGGTTCCTAGGAGACGCCCGACCACCGGTCGGGCCTACACCAGACGAAAGTCCCATTGCATGCCAAACTGGTATGAGAGAAATCAGAACGAGGCTGAGGGGCGATCAGGGCACACTTTTTCCGCGCGCGGCGGCAAGGAGCGAATACCATTCCTCGCGGGTAAGCGTAACCTCATCGGCTTGCGCACTGGTGTGGACCCGGTCGGCTTGGGTCGTGCCGATGATCGGTTGTATACCGGCAGGGTGACGAAGAATCCATGCGAGCAGAATGCCTTCGGGTGTTGTGTGCTTTGCCTTTGCCAATTCAGCGATCAGACCGGTCGCGGGGTCGAGCGGTCCTTCGGCGGGCACGGGGGCCTTGAGGAGTTTACCGCCGCCAACCGGCGACCAGGCTTGCACCAGGATCTCGTGAAGCCGGCAGTAGTCCAAGATGCCTGCGGCGAGTCCGCTGGTCGCGCCGGCGCCGGCTTGGTTGGCGCTGAAGCCCTCGGTCACGAGCGCGGGTTGGGCCAGGCTGAACTCAAGCTGGTTAACGACGAGGGGTTGGCGCACGTGCCGGCGGAGCAGTTCGATCTGGCCGGGGGTGTGGTTGCTCACGCCGAAATAACGGACCTTGCCGGCGCGGCTCAACTCATCGAGCGCGCGGGCGACTTCGGCGGGCTCGACCAAGGGGTCGGGGCGGTGCAGCAGGAGCAGGTCGAGGTGGTCAACCTGCAGGCGGCGAAGAATGCCTTCGGCCGAGCGCAGGATGTGGTCGTAACTGAAATCGTAGCGTGTGGGGCCTTCGCTGTGTTGGGCGTCGCCGGCGAAGCGGATGCCGACTTTGGACTGGAGGACGATGCGTTCGCGGAGGCCGGGGGTTGCTTTAAGGATGCGCCCGAAGACCTCCTCGGATTTCCCGGCGGTGTAAATGTCGGCGTGGTCGAAGAGGTTGATGCCGGTATCGAGGGCGGCGTCTACGGCGGCATGCGCGGCTTTCTCGGTATCGGCGGAAATGGGCGCGTGATCCCACGTGCCGCCCATGCGCATGCAACCGTAGGCGATGCGGGATACAGTCAGGTCGGTCTGGGGTATAAGGTAGGATTTCATCGAGGCGGGTTAAGCGGCAGGATGCGCGTCAACCAAGCAGCCGCAAGGGTGGCCGGGCCTTCGATCATGATGGATAGGATAATCTCCGATAGCCACTTAGGGTCTTTAACGGTTTGACTCATTTTCTAAGCCGGACGGAATCGGCGCATTCCAATGGCATCTACCCCCACTCCTGCCGCCCCATCGGAGAGCCCAGGCCGCGGCCCGCTTGAGCTACTCACGGACGGGGTCATCTGTTTCGATAGCGGTTGGCGTATCACTTATTTAAATACAATTTGGTTGAAGCTGCTGCCGCCTGCGGTGGGGGGTGTGGGGCGACCCCTGGGGCGCGAACTCTGGGAAGTGTTTCCACAGTTTGTAGGCACTCCGGCGGAGCAAAGCATCCGGCAAGCGGTGCAGGCGGGGCAGCCGGACTCGGTTGAATGTTTACTGGGAGCCCAGGAAGCGTGGATGGAGGTGCGCACGTTCCCGGGGACGGGCGAGGCCACCGTCTTTGTGCGCGATATCACTGCGGCCAAGCGCCAGCAGGCGGCGGATCGGGAGCGGGTGAGCCAGGTCGAGGCGCGGGCGCACCTGTGCGACGCGACGCTCTCACATATCACCGACATGGCCTACAGTTTCGATGTCGAGGGGCGCTTCACCTACGTCAATCAGCGGGTGGTGGAGTTCTTTAAGTTACCATTTGAAGCGATTATCGGGAGGCAGTTGCTGGAATTGGAAATCCCGGAGGAATTTGCCCAGCGGCTGCATGCCCAGGTCATCGAGGTGGTGCGCACGGGAAAGCCGATCAAGGATGAGACCCGAGTAAACTGTGTGGAATGCGCCGTCGTGTATCACGAATACACGTTGAACCCGATTCGCGATCCCGACGGGAGCGTGGCGGCAGTGGCGGGCTCGACGCGCAACGTCACCGAACGAAAGCGCAGTCAAACGCGTAGCGAGTCGCAGCGACGGGTGTTGCAATACATGGCGGAGAACCGCCCGCTGCCGGAGGTGCTCGACGCGCTTGTGCGGATGGTGGAGCTGCAGTCGGAAGTTCCTATGTTGGGCTGCATCCTGCTCTTCGATGAAGAAGGTATGTGTCTCCGGCTCGGGGCAGGGCCCAGCCTGCCCGACGATTTTAAACGGCGGATTGATGCTTTGGCCGTAGGCCCTCTTCAGGGCTCGTGCGGTTCGGCGGCGCACCTGAAAAAACCGGTCGCCGTTGCGGATATCGCGAACGATCCGCGCTGGGCGGGGAAAGCTCTTGAACTGGCGACCGCCCACGGTCTGCGCGCCTGCTGGTCGATGCCGATCATGTCCACCGAAGGGCGGTTGCTGGGGACATTCGCCCAGTATTACAAAGCGCCGCGCGAGCCGGGGAAGGGCGACTGGCGGGTGTTGGAAACGGCGACGCGCACGGCGGCGATCGCGATTGATCGCCGGCGGGTCGAGGCGGCCTTGCGGCAGAGCGAGGCGAGGTTTCGCCGGTTGAGCGACAGCGCGCCGGTGCCCATCTGGATGACCGATGCAAACAAGGCCTGCACCTGGGCCAACCGCGCGTTTCTTGAGTTCTCCGGACGCACGCTCGAACAAGTGGCCGGCCGGGCTTTCGAGTTGGTCATCCATCACGACGATCTGGAGTCGTGCATGGAGAAGTTCGACCAGTGTTTTGATGAGCGAAAAGAGTTCGAGGTGGAATGCCGGGTGCGGCGCCGTGACGGGCGGTGGCGTTGGTGGCTCAACCGCGGGATTCCGCTTTACGGATCGGCCAACGAATTCACCGGCTACATTGGTTCGTGCGTGGACATCACGGACAAGCGCGAGGTGCAGGCCGACCTAGAGAGCTTGGTGACTCAACGAACCGCGAAGCTCACCGAAACCAACGCCCAATTGGAAACCCTCGTGTATTCGATCGCCCATGACCTGCGCGCGCCGCTGCGCTCGTTGCAGCGTTTCGCCGGTTTATTGATGGAGGAGCCGCCGGGTGGGGTAAGCGAAAACGGGCAGGGGTATGCGCAGCGGATAGCGCGCGCGGCGGCTTCGATGGACGCCCTGGTCACCGACCTGCTGGCGTATGGGCGGGTCGCGCGGTCCGAGCTGGAATTGAAACGTATCCAAGTGCTGCCGGCCTGGAGGGCGGCGCTGGCCCACTGCGAGGCGGATATCGCCTCGCGGGGCGCCCACATCGAAGCCGACTCGGTCTTCCCGCCGGTGCATGCGCATGAGGGGATGCTGGTGCAGGTGCTCGCCAATTTGTTGGGCAACGCGCTGAAGTTCGTGCGTCCGGGAAAAGCGCCCCGGATCACGTTCCGCGCGGAGGAGTTTGGCCGCACGGTGCGCCTCTGGGTGGAGGACAACGGAATCGGCATCGCGGCTCATCACCAGGAGCGGATCTTCCGCGTGTTCGAGCGCCTGCACGGCCGCGAATACGGCGGCACGGGGATCGGCCTCTCGATCGTGCAGAAGGGAGTCGAGCGCATGAATGGCAAGGTGGGCGTGATCTCCGCCGAAGGCCAGGGGGCGCGCTTCTGGATCGAGCTGGCGAAGGGGTGAACGGCTCGCGCGGTCACCGCGCCCCGGGGGGCACGAGGGCGCCGCGATGGGTTGCGGCGATGCGGTGCGTATCGAGCGCGGTGATACCGGAGGCGGTCGCGAATTCGGGCCAGCGGCGCACGGCTTCGGCGACGTCGGCGAGAATGGTTTTTGCCCGCGTGGTTTTGATATCGGCGGCGCGGGCGCAGGCGAGGAGGTCGGCGGGTGCGAAGCCGTCAGTCTTGCCGTTGAGCGTCATCTGATGGCGGGCGGTCCACTCGCCGGTCGGGTTGTAGCTGTAGGCGATATCGTAGGCGGGCGCCAACGACCAGCGGCCGCTCTGATCCATGAGGAAAGCGATGTTCTTGGTATGGTCGTCCTGGTTGCGCGCGATGACGTTGAACGCGGCGCGGCGAAACATCTCCTCGTGCGAGGCGTGGGGCAGGGCGAGGGCGCGCAGGACGGCGAAAGCTTGCTCGTAGGCATAGGCGCCGGCGGCGTTGAAGTCGTAGTGCCCGAGGGCGCAGAGCGACTGGAGGTGTAGTTTTTTGACCGGGCCGGCCGGGCGGTCGAAGCGACGAGTCATGAAATGAGCACGGCCGTTTTCCTCAAAAAGACGGCAGTCGGTCATGACAATGCCCGCGGCGCGCGCCATCAGGTGGTAGGCGTATTCGATGCGGCCGAAGCCGCGCGGGTCGGCAAGGGCTTCTTTGTCACGATTCTCGGATACACCGTCGAACTTGAGCAGCCAGTGCTCGAAGCCGGGCGGGGCGTCGACCTGGCCCGAGCGGAACTCGCCGGTCGCGGGGTGGAATGCAACGACGGCTTTGGCACGGGCGCCGCCCGCCGAGGTGCCGACGCGCAGGATGTCGCGCAAGGCGGCCGCGCGCCCGTCATGATCGACGGCGCCAGGGTCGCCTTTGGTCACGAGACCGGCTTTGCGGGCGAGGGCGTCGTTGGCGAGGTGCACGAGCGTGTCGATCTGCACGGGGGCGGCCACATCGCGCCCGGCGCGCATCGAAGGACGAAACTCCAACGCGCCCATGCCTCGCGCGCCGAGGTAGCACAATCGCTCGACGGGGTTGAAGTCGCCCGGTGCGCGGCCTTGGCGGGCGAGCCATTGGTCGATGAGCAAGTTGCCAAAACGGTCGGGCAAGGCATCGGCAACCAAGCCGGGAAGGCCCCGAAAACTGCGCGCGGGCAATTCGGGAAATTCAAACACCCCGGCTCGCAGCGGTAGCGTTAGCGGGGAGATCTCGATACCGCTCTCAAGAAAGTCGGCCGCGTATTCAAAGCTGCCCAGCTGCCGCGCCGGGTCCCAGGCGATGGCACCGATGACGCGATCCCAGACGACGACTTCGGCGAGGGTGGCGGGCTGTTTTGCCATAAGAAGAGCCGTCGGGAAGGAGCTGTGGCGGTCGGCCGACGGCCTCAGGCTTTGGGGCCCCACGTCCAGGGCTTCGGGTCTTCGGCGAAGCCACCGTCCGTCTGCTGTTTGCGACGGCCGCTGGCACGGCGGCGCTGTTTGCCGGCGAGTTTGACGAGCTGGATCGGGCTCGGCCCGGGGGGCGGAATGAAGTTGTCCAGCTGGTTCACCAAGCCCAAGCCGCGCAGGACTGCAATGAGCGTAAGGAGAGTGGCGCCGTGGCCTGTCTCAATGCTGGTAATCGTCTTCCGGGCGATCCCGGTCGCCACAGCGAGCTCGGCTTGGCTGAGGTTTTGGTTAAGACGGTGCTGCTGTAACCGCCGGCCTAGGTCGCGCTGCCACTCTTGATCGGTTTTTTCTAGGTATACCACACTGTCACTTTTAATACTCCAAATACCGATAATGTCAAATTTTGAGTATTTAAAGTGTCGTTGTGGAATTTTATTTAAAGGGTAATAAATTACTCCCAAAATCAAAAAATAGATATTTGGGGTAGAAGATTACTCAAAATAAATCTTAGTTAACGTTATGTCTTGTTTCCGGTTCGGGGTAGGTTCCTCAAGCAACGGAGCCTGCTTCAGCGTGGGCGGCGATTTCACAGGAGATTTTCTCCGCGATCTGCAGGGCGAGTTCGCGCGTCGAGCTCGACGCATCGATGGGAATGTTTGAGTGAATGCGTAAGCCGTCGAGTAGAGGTTGAAACAATCCCGCCTCCGGGGAGCGTTCCACGATGGCGAGCACTTCCGCGCAATGGCCCAGAGCGGCCAGCCGGATCGAAAAGTGGATCAACAGACGAAACGAATCGCGGCAGATTGCCGGACTCGCGAAGAAACCGGCCAGTTCCGCGAGGTGGTGGGAGTGATCGGTTTCATTCACAAGCCGAAGATGGCCAAGCGAGGCATCTGCACAAGACAGCGCATCTTGTGGACCAGGGGTTTCACCGGGTTGTAACAATTCTACCCCTAGCAAGGTGGTGCGGGCGCAGGCGGGAAGGCCCCCGCCTACTTCGGATCAGGTTTTCGGCGGCTTTATCCACTTGGCTCCGAGCTGGGCGGACTTCACGACCGTCTCGATGAAGGCCATGCCTTTGACCCCGTCATCGATCGTGGGGAAGTCGAGGTTTGCGGGTATCGGTTCACCGGATACGTCGGCGGCGATGGCGCGGAAGGCCTCGGCGTAGATGTTGCCAAACGCTTCGAGATAACCTTCGGGGTGGCCGGGGGGCGTGCGCGTAAAGGTGTTCGCGGCGGGGGCGTTGTAGCCCTGGGCGCGACCCCAGATCTCGGTGGGCTTGTCGGGGTATTTAACGATGAGCTGATTGGGGTGCTCTTGCTTCCATTCGAGTCCGGCCTGGGTGCCGTAGACGCGGATGTTGAGGTTGTTCTCCTCGCCGACGCTGATCTGGGAGGCGTGGAGGATGCCTTTGGCGCCGCCTTTGTAGCGCACGAGGATGTTGCCGTCGTCGTCGAGCTTGCGGCCCTTCACAAAGGTCGTGAGGTCGGCGCACAGGCTGTCGATTTCGAGGCCGGTGATGTAGTGCGCGAGGTTCTCGGCGTGGGTGCCGATGTCGCCGATGCAACCGGCGGCGCCGCTGCGTTTCGGATCGGTGCGCCAGCCGGCTTGTTTTTGCCCGGTGGCTTCGAGGTTGGTCGCCAGCCAGCCCTGCGGATACTCGACGACGACTTTGCGGAGCTCGCCCAGATGGCCGGCGCGCACGAGGGCGCGGGCCTGTTTCACCATGGCGTTGCCGGTGTAGTTGTGGGTGAGGACGAAGACCTTTTTGGTCTTTTTGATGATCGCGCGGAGTTTTTTGGCTTCGGCGAGGTTGAAGGTGACGGGCTTGTCGCAGACGACGTTGAAGCCGCTTTCGAGGAAGAGCTTGGCGGGCGGGAAGTGCTGGTGGTTGGGCGTGACGATGACGATGAAGTCGAGGCGCTCGGCGGCGGGCTTGCGGCTTTCGAGTTTGGCCATCTCGGCGTAGGAACCGTAGACGCGGGCGGGGTCGAGGAAGAGATCGGCGCCGGAGGCTTTGGACCGTTCGGGGTCGGAGGAGAAGGCGCCGGCGACGAGCTCGGCTTTACCATCCATCTGGGCGGCGATGCGGTGGACCGCGCCGATGAAGGCGCCGCGTCCGCCGCCGATCATACCGTAACGAAGTTTGCGAGAGAGGGACATGGGGATGAGGAGTCGGAGTTTGGCCCACGAAACACACGAAATGACACGAAAACGGAGCCGGGATTCAGGCGGTTTTTATTTCGTGTCTTTTAGTGTGTTTCGTGGGCAACAAGCTTGGGGTTATTGGTTCTTTTTGTCGAAGGCGGCGTCGAACGCGAGGGAGCTGGAGGGGAAGTCGACTTTGCGCGTGAAGGCGGCGGCTTCGGTGGCTCCATGGACGCGGTCCATGCGGATGTCTTCCCACTCGACGGACAACGGGCCGCGGTAGCCGACGTCGTTGAGCGCAACAATGATGTCCTCGAACTTGATGTCGCCATGGCCGAGGGAGCGGAAATCCCACTGGCGGCGGGCGTCGCCGAAGGAGGTGTGTCCGCCGAAGACGCCGACGGTGCCGTCGCCGTGGCCCCACCAGACGTCCTTCATGTGGGCGTGGTAAATGCGGCTGCCGAATTCGCGGATGAATTTCACGTAATCGACGCCCTGGTAACCGAGGTGGGACGGGTCGTAGTTGAAGCCGAAACGCGGGTGGCCTTTCACGGCGGCCAAGGCGCGGTGGGCGGAGGCGATGTCGAAAGCGATCTCCGTCGGGTGGACTTCGAGGGCGAAGTTAACGTTGGCTTTGTCGAACGCTTCGAGGATGGGGCCGAAGCGTTTGCCGAAGTCGGCAAAGCCGGCGTCCCAGTAGGCCTGCGAAGTCGGCGGGAAGGCGTAGATGGAATGCCAGATGGACGAGCCGGTGAAGCCGTTGACGACGGCGGGGAAGGCGTCGCGGTTTTTGGCGCCGGGTTGGGCGTCGAAAAAGAGACGGGCGGCCTTGGCGGCGAGGGCCAGTTTTTTGGCGGCGCGTTTGCGCACGCCCTCGGGTTCGCCGTTGCCCCAGACATCGGGCGGGAGGATCGACTTGTGGCGTTCGTCGATCAGGTCGCACACGGCCTGGCCGACGAGGTGGCTGGAAATCGCGAAGGAAGTGAGGCCGTGATCCTTCAGCAGTTCCCACTTTTGGTGGACGTATTTTTTGCTGGATACGGCGGCGTCAACGTCGAAGTGGTCGCCCCAGCAGGCGAGCTCGAGGCCGTCGTAGCCCATCTTTTTGGCGAGGGGCGCGAGCTGTTCGAGGGGGAGGTCGGCCCATTGGCCGGTGAAGAGAGTGACGGGGCGGGGCATGGTGTGGTTTGGGTGAAATGTAGACGCGGGGGCAAGCCCC
>JANODO010000150.1:0-30340 GCA_031412735.1 Rariglobus sp.
GGGTAGCCAGTTTTTTCGGCGACGGTGGTCAGGACGACATCGATGACGCGGGAGGCGTCGATGGCCGGAGCGGCGGCGGGTGGGCTGGTGGGCGTGGGGGAGGAGGTGGATGCGACGGCACCGAGTTGGTCGGACAGGTAGTCGGAAATCGCGCGGAGAGTCTGGAGACCGCCCATGACCTTGGCGTCAACAGGGGGGAGGCCGGGGAGTTTTTCTTGGACGGCGGAGAGGATTTCGACGCGCTTGATGGAATCGATGCCGAGGTCGCTTTCGAGGAGCATGCCGGGCTCGAGCATCTCGCGCGGGTAGCCGGTTTTTTCGGCGACCGTCGTCAAGACCACCTCGATGACACGCGAAGGATCGAGCGTGGGCGCGGCGGGTGTGGGAGCGACGACGACGGGTGTCGGTGCGACTGCGATGGGCTTGGGTGCCGGTGCGACCGGAGCGGGAGCTGCGGGACGGGGAATGGGTGCAGGCGCGGCTGCGACGGGAGCGGGGCGGGCTGCCGGAGCGGCGGGAGCGATGGGTAGCGATTTACCGGATACGGATGCGAGGTAGGCGCGATGGGCATCGCCGACGGTGCGCAGGTAGGTTTCGTGGGCGCGGGCGATGGCGGCTTGGAGGGAGGAATCGGCGGCGGGAGCGGACATGGGAGCGGGAAGCGGGCGGGTGACGGCGGGCGGTGTGAGTGGCGCGGGTGCGGTGATGACTACGGGAGGCGGAACGGGAACGGGGGCGGTCTTCTTGCCGTCGCGAGGCGGGTAGGGACGGCCGACGTTGTAGCCACCAACAGGCAAGGTCGCGGCGGAGAGTTTTTCGTCGGTGCGCGGCGCGCGGTAGTCTTTCCAGAGCAAATCCCACGAGACGGGCAGGCCGGCGACCGCGAGTTGGGCGAGACCGGCGAGTAGCCCGACTTCGGCGGATTTACCCTTGGGGTTGAGTGTCACCACGGAGGCGTCAGCGCCGAGTGTTTGACGGGCGAGTCCGGAGAGCACGGCAGCGGCACCGACCTCGACGAAGAGGCGAGCGCCGGCGGTGTGCATGGCGCGAAGTTGGTCCACGAAACGCACCGGCGCGGCGAGTTGTCCGGCGAGAGCGGTGCGGGCATCTGTCGGATAGATCTCCGCGGTGGTGTTGCTGAAGACCGGGAGCGTTGGCGCGGCGAACGGCACGCCGGCGAGAAACTCGGCGAAGGGTGTGCAGGCGTCGGCGACGATGGAGGAGTGGAACGCGGTCGCGACCTGGAGGCGGCGGAAATTGATGCGCTGGGCGGTGAGAAGGGTTTCGAACTTCTCGATTTCAGCCACGGGGCCGGCGACCACGCATTGTTTGGGGCTGTTGTCATTGGCGACGACACAGCCGGGGAAGTCGGTGCCGAGGAGCGCGGCGGTGTCGGCGGCGGCCTGGACGACGGCGGTCATAGCGCCCGATTTTTGGGCGGAGACCTCGGCCATCAATTCCCCCCGGCGGCGGCTGATGCGCAGGAGGTCAGGAAGATCGAAGACCCCGGCGGCGTGGAGGGCGACGAGTTCTCCGTAGCTGTGACCGGCGACGAGCGCGGGCCTGACGCCGGCGGCGCGAAGGACGGCCAGGTAGGCGAGGCTGACGGCACCGAGGGCGGGTTGGGCGTTCTCGGTGCGGCGAAGGGTGGACTCTTGGGCCTCGGCTTCGGCGGGGGTGAACACGGCGGGCGGGTAAACCAGATCGCAGAGACGTGGTGCTCCGGGGCGCGGCGGCGCGGCGTGTTCGACCTGTTCCCAGGCGGACATCGCGGCGGCGAAGTGCTGGGGGAGTTCGGCGGCCATGCCGACGCTTTGGCTGCCTTGGCCGGGGAAGAGAAATGCGACGGCGTTGGCCGCGACGGGCGCAGTGCCGCGCGCGAGCCAGAGGTCGTCGGCGGGGGTCGGTTCGGCGCGTTCGTCGCCGAGCAACGTGAGCGCGCGGCCGAGTTTGGCGGTGAGCTCGGCGGGCGTGGCGGCGAGTGTAGCGAGGCGCCACGGGTGGGTGGCGACAAACGCCTTCTGGCTGGCGAGGGCGGCGCGGGCGAAGGCGTGTCCGTCGGCGAGACCGGACCAGCCGGCGATGCTGGCCTTGAGTTCGGCGGCGCTGGCGGCGCTGGCGAGAAACACTTCGGCACCGAAGGCGCGCACGCGGGGCGCGGCGAAGGCGCCGCGATATTCTTCGAGGGCGACGTGGAAATTGGTGCCGCCGAAACCAAACGAGCTGACCGAGCCGCGGCGCGGCGTGCCGGTGGCCTCGATCCACGGGCGCGCCTTGGTGTTGAGGTAGAGCGGGCTGTTGACGAAACCGAGTTTGGGATTGGGCTCGGCGATGTTGGCGGTGGGCGGGAGCGTCTGGTGCTGCAACGCGAGGGCGACCTTGATGAGGCCCGCGCTACCGGCGGCGCCCTTGGTGTGGCCGATCTGGGATTTGACCGAGCCGAGGGCGCACCACGACGCGCGATCGGTTGCGGACGCAGAGAAAATTTCCTTAAGGGCGGTGACTTCGCAAAGGTCGCCGGCGGTGGTGCCGGTGCCGTGGGCTTCGACTAGGCCGACGGCGGCGGGCGAGTAGCCGGCTTGGTCGTAGCACCGCTGGAGGGCGACGCTCTGGCCCTCGGGGCGCGGGGCGTAAACGCTCTTGGAGCGTCCGTCGGAAGAGGAGCCGAGTCCGCGGATGACGGCGTAGATTTTATCGCCGTCGCGCTCGGCGTCTTCGAGGCGGCGCAGGACGAGCATGCCGCCGCCTTCGCCCATCATGGTGCCGTCGGCGGCGGCGGAGAAGGGGCTGCATTTCCCGGACGCCGACATGGCGGGCGTCTTGGAGAAACACATATACATGAAAATCGTGTTGAGTGCATCGACCCCGCCGGTGATCACGCGGTCGCTCACGCCGAGCTGGAGTTCGCTGAGGCCGAGGTGGAGCGCGGCGAGCGAGCTGGCGCAGGCGGCGTCGGTCACGCAATTGGTGCCGCCCAAGTTGAAGCGGTTGGCGACGCGGCCGGCGACGACGTTGCCCAAGCAACCGGGAAACGTGCTCTCGTTCCAATCGGGGAAGAGCGCTGCGATTTTTTCGGCGGCGGCCTGGACCTGCGGCTCGGGAATGCCAGCGCGGCGCATGCCTTCGATCCACATGGGGCGCGAGAGCAGGCCTGACATGGAGCTGATCATTTCGGTGGCGGAGGCGACGCCGAGGATCACGCTGGTGCGATCAAGGTGGAGCTTGGCGATTTGTCCGCCGGAGGTGTCTTCCAAGACCTCGCGGGCGAGCATGAGCGCGAGAACTTGGGCGATGTCGGTCGAAGGAAGCAGGTTGGGCGGGATGCCGTAAGTAACGGGATCGAAGGGCACCTCTTGCAGGAAGGCGCCGTGGCGCGAGTAGGTTTTCGCGGGGGCCTTCGGGTCGGCGTCGTAGTAATCCTCGATGAGCCAGTGCGTGCGCGGGACCTCGGTCATGCAGTCGCGGTTGCTCAGGATGAGCCGCCAAAACTCGTCGATGCTGCGGGCCTGCGGGAAGAGGGCGCTGAGTCCCGTGATGGCGATGGGCTGGAAGGCGGGCGTGATCATGGACGGCGTTTTGAGAATGGCTCGGAAGGAAGGGCGATCAGTTCGCCGCCTCGATGCGCAGTGGGCGGGGCGCGAAGGCAAACGCGGCGGCGGGAACGGGCACGCCGTAGCTACGGAGTTGTCCGGCACGCGTGAAGACGGCGGCGCCTTCGAGGAGATTCAGGCCGATCTGCACGACGGTGCGGGTGGCGGCGGGCTCCAGGAAACTGCCGGCGACCCATTGATTAAAGCTGCCCATGACGGGACCGCACCAGACTTGATAATCGTGACGGCGCGTGGCGTCGCCCGCGATGGGCCAGTGGCTCGACATGCCGAGATACCAACGAAACACCAGCGCCATGCGGTGACGCGGTTCGCGGGTGGCGCGGGTGAGTTGCTCGGGGTCGCGCTTTTGGAAAAAGCTCACGCACTCGGCCCAGACCTCGTCGAGCGGGCGGCGGAAAACTTCCTTCTCCAACTTGGCGCGTTCGTCGGCGGGGATCTCTTCGAGCGACGCGTGTTTCACGTAGAGCTCGTAGAGGCGCGCGGCGCGTTGCGGGAAGAACGTGCCCTTGCGTAGCACCTGAACTTTGACCCCGAGTTCAAACATGTCGGCAGACGGGGCCATCGTGCAGTCGGCGAGACCGGCCTCGGCGAGCAGGGCTTTGGCTTCTGCGGAAAGGCCGGCTTCGACGGAGCATTGGTTAACGCTGCCGGTGACCACGTAAGCCGCTCCCATCTGGAACGCTCCGGCCAACGCGGCGGGTGTGCCCATGCCGCCGGCGGCGCCAACGCGCGGAGGTTCACCGTAGCCGAATTCGAGCGCGGCGCGTTGCGCGAGTTCGAGGATGATCGGCAGCAAGGACGGCAGCGGACGGTTGTCGGTGTGGCCGCCGGAGTCGGCTTCGACCGTGATGTCCTCGGCGACGGGCAGGCTGGCGGCGAGCTCGGCCTCGGCGCTGGTGAGTTGTCCGGCGGCGACGAGTGCCCTCAACATCGCGGCGGGCGCGGGTGCGAGAAACTGGCGCGCGACTTCAGGGCGGGAGAGTTTGACGAAGAGATGATTGGGCCGCTCGACTGTGCCGTCGGCGCGGCGCGCGGCACCCGAAAACGCGTAACGCACGATGGTCGGCTGGAGCGCCATGAAGGCGGAGGCGCACACGCGACGCACCCCGCGACGGAGCAGGAGATCGACGAGGCCGGACTCGATCTCGGGTTCGTTGGGCGAGTGGATGAGGTTGCAACCCCAAGGCTGGTGGGCGGCGAGTTCGCGGGTGATCTCGTCGATGGCGGCGTCCACCTTCGGCAAGGGGAGTCCGCCTGCGCCGAAGAAGCCGATCATGCCGGCGCGACCGGCCGCGATGACGAGCGCAGTGGAGGCGATGCCCCGCGCCATCTCGCCCATGACGTAAGGGAAACGCAGACCGTGCGCCTCGATAAAACTGCGACCGCCCAACCACTCCGGATAAAGCGGCGGCAGCGTTCCGACCACGACGCACTCGGGCGGCAGTGACGCGCCTTCAAGCGCGGCTCCGAGCGTGCCGGTGGCGGGATCGTGAACGATGCGCGCGGGTTGGCGGAAGTCCCGCGCGACTTGTTCGATGGCGTTGAGGTTCCAAGTGGGGTTTGCGACGAGCGGTCGAGAGTCAGGAAGCATGCGAGGCAGGTTAAAGGGCACGCTGACCAATGGGCGTAAAGCACCATTCAGACAGGAGTTAGTAAACTAGGTTAAGAGTGTGTGACGGAACTCGGAGCGGGTCATCGCGTTTAGACCTTTGAACTGCGGGCAGGCTTTGGAATGCGTATACGTGTTCACTAGCACTTTGCTTGCCAGCGCCGGCACTGGCGTGTCGTCGGTTCGGATCATGGGCGGGACGCTCATGCCACTTAAATGCGCCTAGGGCTTACGGAAAAGGTAGTGGCTGACGAGCCACTCTTCGCCGCCTTGGTAGCCCCAGAGTTCGGCGCAGCTCATGTAGAAAACGCGCCAGTAGGCCCACCATTTGGTCGCTTGTTCGGCACCGTAAGTGTCGCGAAACAGCGGCATGATCTCGTCGCGGTGCCGGTCCATGTTTTGCAACCAGTGCTCGGCGGTCTGCTGATAGTGGCGACCGTTGACCTTCCAATCTTGGACAGGCTTCAGGTCGGCGTTGAAACGCGGGAGTAGGTCGTGAGCGGGCATTTGTCCGCCGGTAAAAAAGTAGCGGCTCATCCAGTCGCCCGGGCCCTCGGATACAAAATGATAACTGAAACGGCTGTGCGTGAAGATGTGCGTGAACAACAGGCCGCCCGGCTTGAGCCAGCGGGCGATGTTGCGGAAGAGCAGGTCGTAGTTTTTGAGGTGCTCAAACATCTCCACCGACACGACGCGGTCGAACTGGCCGGGGGCGATGTCGAAGGCGTTGATGTCGCAGGTGATGATGCGGAGGTTGCGGATGCCGCGTTTGCGGGCCTCGGTGTCGATGTGTTCTTTTTGCGTGCGCGAGTTGGAGATCGCGGTGATGCGGGCGTGGGGAAATTTAGCGGCGTTGTAGAGGCAGAGCGAACCCCAGCCGCAGCCGAGTTCGAGGATGTCCTGGCCGTCGGCGAGTTGCGCCCGTTCAGCGTAGAGCGCGAGCATGTGCTCCTCGGCTTCGTCGAGCGATTCCTTGCCGGTGGGATAAAAACAGCCGGAGTATTTGAGGCGTTTGCCGAGGCAGTATTGGTAGAACGGCGTGGGCACCTCGTAGTGTTGCTCGTTGGCGGCGGTCGTCTGCTCGGCGAGGGCGCGGGTCTTCAAGTCGGCGACGTAGGCATCGGCGTTGTAGCGCGCGGACTCGTCCTTGATGCGTTGGGCGAGCAGGCGGCGGATACCGATGCGGAGCAGCCAGTCGGGGAGCAGGTTTTTTTCGAGTAAGGAATCGATCATGAGAAGGACTGAAGGACTGAAAGGCTGAAGGGCTGAAGGTGGGAGAGCGGTTCGTGAGGGTCTTTAGCTTTCAGTCCTTTAGTCTTTCAGCTTTTCAGCCTTTGGGAACCACGGCACGAAGACCGAGACGCGGCGTTGGTAGTCGCGGAAGGCGTCGCCGCGGGAGCGGAGGGATTGTTCTTCGGTCATGGGCACGCCGGTCACGCGGAGGAGCAGGTAAAGGATGCCGGCGGGGCAGATCACGCTCAGCCAGCCCCAAGGCGAGGCGAGGGCGAAGACAAAATAGGCGAGCCAGATGCACCACTCGAAAAAGTAATTGGGGTGGCGGCTGTAACCCCACAGGCCGGCTTCGCAGACCTTGCCCTTGTGGTCGGGGTTGCGTTTGAAAGCGGCGAGCTGCGCATCGGCCAGCGATTCGCCGGCGAGCGCGATCACCCACACCGCGATGCCGGCGTATTCGAGCGGGTGGAATGCGGGCGCGGGATTGAGGGCGATGAGCAGGAACGGCAGCCCGAGAATCACCACGGAGGCGGCTTGCTGCTGATAGAAGATAAACATCTTGGTCGAGAGCTTTCCCGCCCACCTCGTGCGCATCTCGGTGTAGCGGCGGTCTTCCTCCGGATGGTGGTCCATCACGCGCAGGTAGAGATGCGTGCCAAGCCGGGCGCTCCAGATCACGACGAGGGCGGCGATCACCCAACGGCGCGGCGCCCAGCCCGGGGCGGCGGCGGCGTAGAAAAGTGCCAGCGCGCCAAACGCGAAGGACCACACGATGTCTACGATACCATAGTTTTCCATGCGGCGGGCCAGCGCGTAGGTGCCGGCAAAGAGCAGGCCGAGGGTGGCGGCGGCGATGGCGATGATGAGGAACGTCGACATGGTTTCAGGCGGTTTTTGGCGCGCGCAAAGCGGAGAGACGGCGCAGGACCGGACGCAGGCCGTAGTAAAGGCCGACTAGGATGAAGGGCACGCTGATCAACCACGCGGTGAACGCGTGGATCCCGGCCCAGCCGAAGCGGTGCAGAAATTCGCCAATGGAGGCGTCGCGAAAGGTGGTGATAACATCGATCACCGAGAACTTCTCAGTCTGCGAGCGCCAGAGCCACTCGCCGACGCGCACGTAGACGAGGATCATGACGATGTGCAGCGGCGTGATCAGGTAGTTGATGGCCTGGAGCAGCGGCTGGTTCATGCGAAACCAGAGGCCGATGCCGACGTTGGCGAGCGTGGTGAAGCCGATGAACGGAAACAGCGACACGGCGGTGCCAACGGCGAACGTGGCGGCGAGTTTGTCCGGCGTGACGCCTTGCGTGAGCAAGGCGAGCACGGGATCGCCGAGGCGGCGTTTCAAAAACGAACGACGGGGCGGCGTGTCGGTCATGTTATCCGAACAGCACGTTCTTTGCGCCGAGCAGGTAAACGGCGACACCCAGAGCGGTGAGGATGGCCGGGAGCGTGAGTTTACCGGGTCGGCGCACGCCGAAGACCTCGCCGAGCTGATCGATTTTTTGGATACGGAACAATTCGATCAGCATGTAGGCGGCCATCGCAAGGTTACCCCAAAGAATGATGGCGATAAACCAGAGGATGCGCGCGGCGGTGGATTGTTCCTTCCAGGCGACCCACACGTAAAAGGTGATGAAAGCCCAATACGCGTCAAAGAGCGTGGCGATGAACCACGGGTGGGTGAACACCTCGCGCGGGATGTCGAACAACGCGCAGCGCGCACTCGCCCAGCCCGTGACGGCTAGCATGGAGGCGATGATGATCAGGAAAAGTGCGCGAAGAAAGAGGAGCATGGATTGGCCTTATAATCGTTCTCGTTCTCTTACGCTTACTCGTTCTCTCGTTTGTTTTTTCAGACCGAGAACGAGTAAGAGTAAGAGAACGAGAACGAATCTGAGAGACGGGCTACAGCGCGAGATTGTTCGGCCGCGTGTGGAGGGTCTGCACGACCGAGATGTTGCGCATGGCGAAGGCGGCTTCGCAGTAACACAGGTAGTAGCTCCATTTGCGGATGAAGCGTTCGTCGAACCCGAGTGCGCGGACCTCGGTGAGTTTTTGGCGGAACGTCTCGTGCCAGAGGCGCAGGGTGCGCGCGTAGTCGTGGCCGAGGTCCGCTATCCCGTGCATCACAAAACCGCCGTGGGCGGAGAGCAGTTCGTTGACGCGGTTGAGCGAAAGCAGCAACGAGCCGGGGAAAATGTGTTTTTGGATAAAATCGACGCCCTTGCGGAGCTCGTCATAGCGGTTGTCGGGGCAGGTGATGAATTGCAGGCCGACCAAGCCGCCGGGCTTCAGCACGCGGTCGATCACCGTGCAGAACTCGGGCAGGTAATCGTGTCCGATGGCCTCCATCATCTCGATGGAGACGATCTTGTCGAAGCGGCCGGTAAGCTCGCGGTAATCCAGGAAACGCACCTCGATGCGGTCGGCGAGACCAGCCTCGGCGATGCGGCGGCGGGCATACTCGAGCTGACGTTGCGAGAGGGTGATGGTCGTCACGCGGCAGCCGTAGTTGCGGGCGGCGTGCAGGGCCCAGCCGCCCCAGCCGGAACCAATCTCGAGAACGTGGTCGGCTGCGGTGAGCCGGAGGCTGCGGCAAAGCGCGTCATTTTTCTCAAATTGGGCGGCTTCGAGGGAGAGGTCGGGCGCGGTCCAGCGGGCGGCCGAATACATCATCGACGAGTCGAGGAAGAGCTCGAAGAAGTCGTTAGAGAGATCGTAGTGCTCGCTGATGTTGCGGCGGGCGTTTTCGCGGTTGTTGCGACGCAGGAAGTGGCCGACGCGGTGCGTGAACCGCAGAAAGTTTAAGGCGAGCGAGCGGGCGCGTTTCGAGCCGGAGAGGGTGGGCGCGTTCTCGATGTTGAGTAGAAACCAAGCGACCACGGCGGTGAGGTCGGGGGTGTCCCAGTCGCCGTCGATGTGGCTCTCGGCAAAGCCGATGTCGCGGTGCAGTAAACATTTTTTGAAGACGGCCGCGCGGCGAACACGAATCGTAGCGTGGGCCGGGATGCCGAGGGGGAGCGTGGCACCGGGGGTGGCGGGGGTTTCGCCGAAGGTGCGGACAGCGCCATCGGGAAGCTCGATGTGCAGGTGGCCACGTTTCAAGTCGGCCAGAGAGGCGAGCACGGCTTTTTCGTAGAACGAGCGCGAGGTCGCCGCCGTGGTGAGGACGGAACTCGGGTTGGCTGCGTTGGCGGTGCCGGCGGATTCGAGAGGCGAGGAATTCATGCGTCCGGGGGACGGGAGGGCGTTAGGGAAGAATGAGGGCGGTAGAGGTCGCGTTGGTCGGACGGGCGGTTGGTTTTGGGGAACCAAGGGATTTTTTTTACGTAGAGGCGGAGGGCGTGCCAGTGAATCAAAGCGATAATCTTGAGGGTGATGAGCGGGTATTTAAGCGTGAACCACGCCAAAGTTGCGTCGGTGAGCGGACGGACCGGACCGGTTAGCGTGCTGGTGAGGGTGCGTTGGTCGCCGACGTAGTCATCGATCTGCACGGAGAGGTTCTGGATGGGTGCGCGGAGTGTGAAGTCGAAGGCGACGTCGACGTCGGAGAACGGCGAAACGTAGAAGTGTTTGGGAGTTCGCAAGTGGAACGCGGGGCGGGTGTCGCCGGATGCACCCGGGCGGCGGTTTTCGGGCCCCAGGAAGTAGGGCTTCATCTCGCGAAAGGTATTGGTGACCTCCGCGATCGAGGCCACGCACGTGCCGGCGACGTCGTAGCAATAATAGAATGAAACCGGGTTAAACAAGTAGCCGAAGACGCGCGGCAAAGTGACTAGCTCCACTCGCCCGCCAGGCCCGAGATCGACGCCGCGGGTGGCAAGGAAGGCGAGCACGCGGGTTTTGAGGGACGGGGCGGTCAAGCCCGTAGGCGCGGGCACGGGCATAGGATTAGGCGTAGACGCAGGCGCGAGCCGCTGGGCCTGCGCCCGCGCCCTCGCCCTCGCCGACGCCGACGCCGACGGCACCGGCTCCGGCTGGGCCGCCGGCGGCATGGGCGCAACCGAGCCAAGTTTGTCACCTATTAGGTGACAAACTTGGCTTGGTGATTGGTTGTAAATGGATTCGGAGGTGGGAAGGTAATCGTTTTCGCGGAAGGCGTAGAGGTTGCCTCGGTTGACGGAGAATAGTCGGAGGCGGCTGTCGAGGGCCGGAAGTTCGTCGAGATCCACGGCCAACATAAAAATACGATACGCAAAACGGTGCGGCTTCGGGATGAAGCGCGCATGCATTACGTGGCATTCGTAGAGTCGGGAGTTCATGCGGGCATGGCGGCGGGAGCGCGGGGTGCGCGGACCGCAGGGTGCGAACGATTGAAAATGCTACGCATGAGGAAGGGCACGAGATGCGAGCAAAAGCGGTTTACCCGCCGTGGCAACCTACGGCGGGTGAAATGGTAGCGGGTGGGGGAGGGCACTCGCTGAAAGTTGCCGGGCGTGAGGTTCGGTCTTACCCCGGCTACGGCTTGCGGCTGAAATAGATCAGGTCCGCGTGAGGGCATAGCGGGCTCGGCCAAGGCGGCTGAGCCGGAGTCGGACAATCGCGTCGATGTGGCCCCACCGCTGGTCGTGCTTTTTACGTTTCGGCGTGGGCGACCGCGCGGGTGGCCAAACCGGTCCACACGGAGGTGGACCCTCCCTTTCGGAATACGAGGGTGCCAAACCGGTCCACACGGAGGTGGACCCTCCCTTTCGGAATATGAGGGAGCCAAACCGGTCCACACGGAGGTGGACCCTCCCTTTCGGAATATGAGGGAGGGACGACCTCCGTGTCGTCCGTTCGGGATCGACTGCAAGCCGCTGTAGCGACCCCGGGTCGGGCCTAGGCCTGAACGCCGGCTAAGCCGTAACGATTCAGTCGGAAGCTGAAATCCCTTGGGGCCGGCCGAGTTCATTGACGATCTCGATGTGGGTAGCGCCGTCGGATCGCGAAGCAACGAAGTCAGCAATTGATTGCTTGAGAAGCTCAACGCCGTCTAGGCGCGGTTTCTACGTTCCTCGGGGTGTCATGGCTGAAAGTTGCTAATCCCTCGCGATAACTTCGAGGGAAACAAGCGGCCTCGCGTTGGAAAAAAGCGAAGGGCCTGGGATTCAGCCCGTCCACGGGTCGCGGCCGAGAAGAAGCTCGCTGAGCTGCACCGCACTCATGAAGGCGTCTTCATGAAAACCGTAGCGGAAATAACTCCCCGCAAAATACGTCTCGGTGCGCCCGCGGGCCTGCTCGTTGAGTTGGGGCAACTCCCGTTGGGCGTGAACCGCGCCGAGGCTGAACGACGGGTGGGTGTAATCGATGCGCTTGATCACCTTTGCCGGGTCAATGGCGTCAGGGCGGTTGATGCTCACCACGTAGGTTTCGCGATCGGAAACTCCTTGGAGCTGGTTCATCCAGTAATGAGTCGCCGGGCTGATGCGACCGGAAGCATCGCGGGTGAGTTGGTAATTCCACGCGGCGCGGGCCAGCGGCGTCTTCGGCAGCAACGCGGCGTCGGTGTGGAGCGTGGCGACGTTCGCCTGGTATTTAAACTCGGAGAGCAGGCGGATCTCGTCGGGCGTGGGGTTGACCAGCAGGCGGAGCGCCTGGTCGGCGTGCGTGGCAATGATCACTTGGTCAAAGCCGTGGGCGACTCCGTCGGCGGTCATCACGGTGACACCGCGCGTGGGGCCGTTGCGGATCACACGGGTGGCGGCCCGGCCGAGTTGGATCTTGTCGCGAAAGGGGGCGATGAGGCGTTCGCGGTATTCGCGCGAACCGCCGTCCACGGTCAGCCATTGGTGTTGCGTGTGGAGCCCGAGGAAACCGTGGTTGTGGAAAAACCGCAGCAGGCTCGCCGCCGGAAACGACAACATCAAGTCGGGCGGGGTGCTCCACACGGCGCTGCTCATGGGCACGAGGTAAAGGTCGAAAAAATCCTGCCCGTAATCGCGGCGGCGGACGTATTCGCCGAGCGTGATCTCGGTGGTGGCCGGGTCGTCGAGCGCGGCGAGGGCCTCTTTGTTGAAGCGGTTGACCGCCGCGAGCATTTTGATGAAGCGGAGGTTGAAGAGGTTTTTCCGCTGAGCGAAGAGGTGGTTGAGCGACGAACCGTTCCACTCCAGGCCCGTCGCTTCGTCGCGCACCGCAAACGACATGGTGGTCTTCTTCACGGGCACCTTGAGCTCGGCGAAAAGGCGCGTGAGGAGCGGGTAGGTGACCTCGTTGTAGACCATGAAACCCGTGTCGATGGGCACGGGGCGGAGGGTGCCGGGCTCGACCGCCTCGACGGTGTTGGTATGGCCACCTACGTAGTCGTTGGATTCGAAGATCGTGAGGTCGTGGTGGCGGTGCAGGAAGTGGGCGGAACCCATGCCGGCGATGCCGGTGCCGATGATCGCAAGACGTGACATAGAAGGCGGATAGAGATGCGGGGCGAAGCGGGTGTGGCGAGCGCGCAGTCCGCGTTGTGAATAAAAAACAGGGTGCGCGACGTATTACGGTCGCGCACGCTGTTGGGATGCACAGCGGATCCGGGTGTGGTCCTGAGATAACTCAGGTCGGCGTGAGGGGGGAAGTGGCCTCGGCTAAGGCGGAAGAGGACGTTACGTTCCTGCGCCTTGGGCCCCGGTGGTTGACGTTTTGGGATTAGCCGCTTCTCTCACCGTGTTCTTTGGAAATCTCGTGGTCAGCCGGGAGGAGTCGGTCGTCAACCGTCCGAAGCCTCCATCTGACCATGAATACTACAACAGACGCGGTCCCGTTAAGCGTTCCAGGTTTGTTTGCTCCCTCGGGCTTCTTCGCGAAGCACAAGGCACGGGCAACCAAGCCGGTTCAGTTCGTTTATCGTAAACCCTGTGAAGCCGCGACGCCGGCCCAGACTGCTCGCCTCCTTGAGGTGTTCGGTCGCGGGAAGTCGTCGCCCCTGCGGTTCAAAGCGAGCCATAGTTAAAACCAGTAAACAACGCCGCCCGGGAGCTCACGCTTCCGGGCGGTTCTTTTTTGGTGCCTTCTAAGGGCACCGCCGCAGGCGAGCCGGCATACCAACGGCTGAATGCTTTTAGACTCCAATCCCACGGGCGAGACGCCCGTGCCCCTTCGATCATGGCCGGACGTGGCATGGGCGCCTCCCCATGTCGGGAAACGCCGGGAAACCTCTGGAAACGTCTGAAAATGACCAGTGATACCAATTACAACTCGTAAGGGGACTTGAGCGCGGCCCGATGTAGCCCCGACCGGTGGTCGGGGTTTCGGGAGACGCCCGACCAGCGGTCGGGCCTACACCAGGCGAAAGTCTCATTTCATGCCATAACGGGTATGATTGGGATCAGAAGCTCGCGCTCAGGGTCAGGCCGAGCCCGGCGTTCGTGGTTGTGTAGCTGTAGTCGGTGGTCGAAGGGCCTTGGGGATTGCGCCAATCGTAACTCGTGAAGACGCGGGCGGAAGCCCACGAGGTGAGGTTGTAGCTGATGCTCAGCCCGACCGAGCCGGTGACGTCGCGGCGATCCACGTCGACGAACCCGCCTTCCTGGTAATGGGCGTAGTCGGAGAACGCCAAACGCGCGTAGGGGCCGGCGACCCATTTGCCGCGGAGGTAGTAGTAGGCGATGTCCGCTGAGAAATCAGACTTGTCGTTGCGATCCTCACGGAAAAAAATCGCCGTGTCGGGATCGCCTTTGGTGACGGAATAACTGGCGCCGGCACCGACGCTCAGGATCTGATTTTCGCGGATTCCAATGAGCTTGCGGAGCGAAAGCGAAGGTGCGTAGGAGCGGAAAATGCGGTGGTATTCGGGCGGACCTTCCAGGCTGTAGATGGAGGTGCCGGTGAGGGCGACCGCAGCCTCCCAATTGGAACCGAAACGATAACGCAGCGTGAGAGGCGCCGAGTAGGAGTCGAAGTCCAGGTTTTTGTGATCGTTGCTGCCGACACCGTGGTAGAAGCGTTGGACGTTAAAGCCTATCGAAGGAGTGAAGATACCATCGCCCGCGGCCCACGATTTAAGTTCGGCGCGGAGGGCCAGGGTATTCGCGATGATGACCGCTTCGTCTTGCGGAGTGTCGGAAGGGACCAGGTTGACGTTGCTCGTGTGGTAAACTTGCGCGTCGTAGGCGACGGAGAGCTTGACCGGGAATTTGCGCGGCTCGGCGATACGCTGGGTTCCGGCGTCGGCATCGCGCGGGGCCACGGCGGCGGCTCCGCTTTCAGCGGGCGCGCGAGGAGGCGCAGGCTGCTGGGCGCGTTCGATGATGGTTTCGGTTTGGGCGGTGAGCAACGCCGCGGGAGCGGCGAAGAGCGCGAGGAGGAGAACGTGTTTCATGCCGGAGTGGTCAGATGAGGCTTCTGAGAAGGAGGGTTGGACGGTGAAGGAGGTGCCGCCTTAAAGGGGGCCTTGCGGTGGGACCGTGCCGCCGCCTGCGCTGAACGTCGGCGGAGGTGTATAGGTGGGTAGCGCGGCGGGGTTCGCCAGCGTGCCGATCCTGATGTTACCGCGGGTCGCGGAGGAAAAGTTATTCGCATCGAGGATGTCGCTGGTGCCGTAGCGAACATCCGTGAGGTTAACCTTGCCCGGGGCCGATGAACCGAAGTTGAGCTGCCCGAGTTTTGAGTTCAGGGAGGCGACTGAGCTATCGGGGAAGACGATATTGGTGAGATTGATCGTGGCGGCTGACATCGTGATGCTGCGGATTCCCGCGGAGAAGTCAGTCGCGGTGAGATCGATCAGGTTGGAGGCGTAGAGGTGCACGCTTTTGTTAAAACCCGCTCTAAAGGTGACGCCATCACGGCTAGAGCCATCGATGCTCAGGTAGTTGGTCGCTCCTACATACAGATCGCCCGGGGATTGGAACCCGATCGAATACATGACGGTGTCCGCATCGTAACCGCGAGGGAAGAAGAAGCTGCGATCGGGCAGGTTGCTCGCAGCGCCTCCGTAAGTGGCGCCGAAGTTCGGGCCAAATTCCTGGAGTTTTTCCGTCGCTGCCCGGAGTGTGCCGGGGAGAGTGCCGTAGGCGGTGAGCAGCCTTGAAAGACCCTCGGTATCGGCACCGAGGACCGCGATATTCTGGTTTCCGATAATGCCCAGCTCGCGCAGCACGAACTTCTTGGTGGCGTCGAGTTGGGTGTAGTAGCCGAGGGCGGCTTTGATTTCGTCGACCGGGCTTCCGTTAATAAACGGGAAGGGAACCACGCCATCGTCGTTGTCGCCGCTTTCAAGCACGACCCGGCCCAGATCCATATCAAGCAGGGTGGTAAACTCGCCTGGAGTGAGCGCTCCGAGGATGGAGTTGATATCGGACAACGTGCGGGCGCTGGTAGTGAACGGCCGCAGGTTGGGATTGGCTAGGGAGAAGAAGCTCTCGGAGTGGTCGGCAAGCGCGAGGTAGGTGCGGGTGCGCGCAGGCAGGTTCAGGTAGGCGTTCAGGGTCGTGGTGACCAGCGTGGTATCCAGCGCGCCCGAGTTGAACTGGAAGTAATGATCCGAAAAGAGCCGGGTATCTTGCAGGGCTTGGCGCAGGGCGGGGTTGGCGATGTAAAAGGCGGTGAACTGCTTGGCGCGGGTGAGCGCCGTCACGCCGTCGGCGACCAGCTGCGTCGGCGTGTAGGTGTAGAAAAAGTCACCTAGCCCGATCGCGCGGGCGGCCACCTGCTCGGCAGGCAAAAGACCGCGATAGAAATTGAGCGCGTTGGCAATTTTGTCCGAATAGCGGGCGAGCGGGTCGTTGCGGATTGTATCCAGTATTGAATTACCGATTTGCAGCTGAAGCACGGTCGCCTGATCCACCGGGCTGAGATTGGTCAGCGCCACCAGCACCGGGAAAAGGCTGTTGTCGTTGAAATAGTGAGGTGAGATCTCGAAGAGCTTCACCGTCGCCAGCTGGGCGGGAGTGAGGTTGCCGGCCCTTTGGAATATAGTCTGGTTGGTCGGCTTGCCGGAGAGTTCTTCCAAGTAGGAGCCCCAACCGGCCTGGGTGATGAGGGAGGCTTGAGTGGGGGTAAGCGCGGCAAGCAGAGCCGAGATGTAGCCGGCGCTGGTGTCCATGATCGCCTCGCCCGCGCCGAGCGTGATGATTTGGGAGCGTTCGGTGCTGGTGAGCGCATTCCAGCTCACCAGCGTGCGTTGAAAGGCGGCGATACTCCACTCGGCCGGGTCTGGGGTGTTTTCCAAGGTCGCGAGGTTGGGGCCGGCGAGGGTCTTGATGAACGCCAGAGCATCGGCGGGGAGTTCGGCAAACGCGGAGAGGTGGATGCGCAGGTCTTGGTCGGTGAGGGGCAGGCCCGTTTCGGAATCGGGATCGAGGGCGACGGCGGCGATGTCGAGATCGTTGAGGGTGACGAGCAGGGCTTTGATGTCGCCTGGGAGAACATCAAAAGCGATGACGCGGGGAGCGGTGAGCCGAGCGCGGAAAAGGTCGAGCGCGGTTCTGACGTTTCGGAGATCCGTGATCGGGCCGGGGGCTTGAGGCGGGGTCGGCTGGGGTGGGGGCGGATGTGTGTCGCCCGAAGCGGGCCGCCGTTGCGGGGCGGAGAGAGCCCGGTCGACGGCACCCTGGGTCTCCGGCGAGAGCCGGATGCCGAGGCTCGTGGACGTATCGAGCGCGTTTTTGAGTGCGGACGGATCAAGTTCGACGCCGGCTTCCAGCGAGGAGGCGATGGCCGCAACGGTGATCTCGGTCCAGTTCTGGGCGATTTTCTGGTCGGTGGCAGAGAGCTCGCCCACGCCGGTGACGCTTTCAGTTTGCCCGCTGGCCTTGGTGATGGAGAGCTGCCCCGGTGAGAGCACGGCCTTGCTGCCGTCCGCGAAGCTGATGGAGATCGAGCCGTGGGCGACGACGATCGTTTGGATGCCGGCGGGATTGATGCCGACGGTAAACGTGGTGCCGCGGGCACCGGCGAGGCCGCGGGCGGTGCGGATGCTGTAGTCATAGCTCACGCCCTCGGGTTTTTGCAGGTCGGACACCACGGCGCCCTGTTTAAGGTCGAGGACGGCCTGATGCGTCACCTCGGTCGGCGAGGTGCGCGTTTCGGAAACGCTTTCCAGGAGGAGCGTGGTGTTGGGGGCGATGATGGACTTCACGCCGGGCATGGGTGTGAGGACCAACCGCCCGTCGGGGCCGGTGACGACGCGGGTGCCGACAATCACCGTCTCGCCTTTGACGGCGGGGCGGAGCGCAGCCTCTTCGGGGCGCTGGATCGAGGCTTGGCCGCTGACAAAAATGACGCGCACGGTCTGGGCGGGCAGGGCGAGCGTCATGAGGATCGCCAGGCTGAGGGTCGCGAACAAGGTGGGGGGTCGCATAAAAAATCTGTAGGATTGAATCTTCCAAATTCCGCTCCGATACAAGGTGTTTTCCCTTAGGTGAAATTCCCGCTACCCGCTTTCTTGTCCGAGATATCAGCCACGTGGCGGGCTCGGATGGGCGCGACGTTGGTCGCCGGTTTGTTACTCGGGCTCACCGCGACCTCGCTGCCGCTGCGGCAACTCGAATGGATGGCGGAAGGCATTCACCTGCGGTTAAGAGAGAAATGGGCCATGGTGCCGCCGACTGGCGAGGTGGTGCTGTTGGCCATCGATCAGAAATCTTTAACGACGCAAGGGCAGTGGCCGTTCACGCGTTCCGTGCATGGCCAATTGATGGAGTGGTTGGGCCATGCAGCGGAAGTTCGGCCGGCGGTGATGAGTTGGGACTTTGTTTTCACAGAGGAGACGTTTGAGCCGGGACTCGATCTGATGTTTGCGACTCCGTTGGCGACTGCAGGGTATCCCATTTTGATGGGTGCCTTTACGGACCCCGCCGCGACAGGTATCTGGACGCAGGGGCGGCCGGCACCTCGTTTGGGGCTGACGCAGCCGTTGTCGTTGCCCGCTGAGGTCAAGGCTGCGCTGCCCGACATGAAGGGCATGCAAATACCGATTCTGCCGCTGGCGGATGTTACCCGGTTCGTTCTGTTGGATGCGGATGAAGACGATGATGGCGTTATTCGTAAGGTTCCCCTGCTCGTGCGAGTCGGTGACCGGGTCTTTCCCGGTCTCGTGATGGGGACATTGCTCGCCTACTGGCAAGTCAAGCCGGAGGAAATTGAGGTCCGCTTGGGTGACGCGGTGATAGTGCGGACGGCAACCGGGGAGCGGCGCATCCCCGTCGATTCGCAGGGTTATTATCATCTGAACTATCGTTACGAGATGCGCGAGCCGACTGCGGCCGGTGGGGTTTTAGGCGGAGGTATCGAGACGGCGTCTTACCAGGATGTGTTGGACGAGTTGACCAAGTGGGTGGCGTTTGGCGACGCGATGCCGAAGCTTACCGTCAGCGGAAAAATTCTCGTCGTGGGGCAAACCGCGACCGGGCTTACGGACATCGGGCCGAGTCCGTTGCGAAGCAAGAGCGGCAAGGTCCTCGTCCACCTCAACGCGATTGAGAACATCCTGCGCGGCGATTACCTCACGCGTGTTTCGGTGTGGCCGGGATTGGGCTTGCTGCTGGCGTTGGGATTGGGCGCATCCTGGCTGCTGGATTACAAGCGCGGGTATTATGTCATCGCGATCACGCTGCTGGTGGTGGCCAGCGTGGCGGTCGTGTGGGGCTTGTTGGTCGCGGAAAACATCATGGTGCCATTGGCTGTTCCGCTCGCGGCGTTCGGTCTGCAGCAGACGTTTGTGATCTTGCTGAAAATCCGCGAAGAGCAGGCGCAACGCGACCGCATCCGTCGCATGTTCGGCTCCTATGTTTCTCCGGAACTGGTGCGTCGGATGGTCGACGCGCGCGCCGAACCCCAGCTGGGCGGGCATGAAGCTGAAATCACCGCCTTTTTCAGCGACATCCAAGGGTTCTCGGCGTTTTCGGAAGTGCTGCCGGCCTCGGACCTCGTGCTGTTGCTCAACGAATACCTCGGCTCGATGACGGACATCCTTCAGGACAGTGGCGGCGCGCTTGATAAATACATCGGCGATGCCGTGGTGGCGATGTTTGGCGGGTTGGTGCCGTTGTCCGACCACGCGCGGCGGGCGTGTGAGTCGGCCGCCCGAATGCAACTGCGCCAGGCGGCGCTCCGCGAAAAATGGAAGGCGCAAGGCGACCGCTGGCCCGCGCTGGTGCATGCGATGCGCACGCGTATCGGCCTTAACTCGGGTCGCGTGGTGGTGGGCAACATGGGGTCGCATCACCGGTTTAACTACACGATGATGGGCGATGCGGTGAACCTCGCCGCTCGTTGCGAGAGCGGCGCAAAAACCTTCGGCGCCTACACCGTGGCGACCGGCGCGACGGTTTCGGGTGCGAAGGCCGAGGGGTGTGCGTGCGTCTTCCGTGCCCTGGACCGCATCGTGGTCAAGGGCCGCCGGGAGCCGGTGGAGATCTTTGAAATCGTGGCGCTGTCACCCGCGCATATGCCCGAGGGCGCGACGCGCTGCCTGGAGTTGTTCGCCGAGGGCCGGGCACATTACCTGCGCCAGGAATGGGCGGCGGCCCTGCGGTGCTTCGAGGCGGCGGCTCCGTTGGAACCGCTGCAACCGGGGCGCGACGAGGGCGTGGAGTCCAACCCCTCGTTGCTCATGCAGGCGCGGTGCCTGAAGTTGAGCGAGCACCCGCCGGGTGCCGAATGGGACGGCATTTATCGGATGACCACCAAATGAAAACCCTGCGGTTGCGGCGAACTCTCTTTGCGTGGCTGCTGGCGGCGAGTTCCGGCTTCCTGCCCTCCGCAGCGTTCGCGAGCGGTGAAACGAAGGCGGTCAAAACGCTCACCCATGTCGACGGGCGGGTCATGCTGCGAACGGCGCACTCCCCGCGCATGGAGTTGCCGACTGCGGGCCGTGTGCTGGCCGAAGGCGACGCGTTGATCACGGGCGACAAGTCGCTGCTCGAACTGCGGGTCGGCGAGACGGGGTTGTGGCGCCTGGGCCGTCGCGCGGTGTTCATCTCTCACGCGGAAGGCGACCGGCTGATGGCGGGGACGGCGCTGGTGCGCGTGCCCTCGCCAGCGGGCTGGCGCGTGGAAAGCGCGCGGGGCGCGGCCTTGCTGGGCAAAGGACTGTGGATGCTTCAGGCCGTGGATAACGAAGGCTTGAAACTCGTGTGTCTCGACGGCCCCGCCTCCGTCGAGGCGCTCGGTGCGGGGCCGGCATCCGCGCCGGACGCCGCAGTCGAGCCGGTGCGTTTGAAGCTGAAGCCCGGCGAGTTGGTTTTCCTGCGGCCGGGAGGGAAGGAGTTTGGGCCGATCGTGACAGTTTACCTGGAGGAGTTGCTGGCGACGAGCCGGCTGGTGAATGCATTTCCGGAGCCGCTGGCCGAGGTGCGACGTCTGCAAAATCTGGGCATCGCCCAGCGTGAGCAGCTGAAGGGCGTGACCAATGCGTTGGTGGCCGGGGCGCGGGATGAAAAAGGCTTCGACGTGGTGGTGCCGAAGGCAAAATGAGCCGGGCGCGCGTGCTGAAAACGCTTTTGCCTATACGCGGTTTCCCGCGTTCCGTGCGCCATGGCTTCGCAATTTAAGACCATCGCGGTCGTCGGAACGGGTGCGCTCGGGATTTACTACGGCGGGCGACTCGTGCGCGCGGGCCACGACGTGACGTTCCTCGCCCGCAGCGAGGTAGAGCCTCTGCGCGGTCGCGGGATGACGGTGAAGGCGCCCGATGGTCAGTTCTCGTTGCCCCACGTGAAGGTCGTCTCGACGCCCGAGGAAATCGGACCGGTTCACCTCGTCGTCGTCACGTTGAAGGCCACGGCCAATGACCAGCTCGCGCGCTTGCTGCGGCCGCTGCTGCACGCGGAGACAGCGGTCTTGAATCTGCAGAACGGCCTAGGGGTCGACGAAGCCGTCGCGGGGGTGGTGGGCGGCGAGCGCACGTTGGGTGGCTTGTGTTTCGTGGGTGTCAACCGCGTCGCGCTCGGCGAAGCGGTGTGCGCGCACTTGGGTTACATCGAGCTCGGCGAGTTCACGGGTGGCCCGACGGCGCGCACCCAGGCGGTCGCGAATTTGTTTCGCGGTGCGGACGTGAAGGTGGTCGTGGCGGCGAGCTTGCACGCGGCGCGTTGGCGCAAGCTGGTGTGGAACGTGCCGTTCAACGGGCTCGCCGTCAGCGAAGGCGGCATGATGACCGACAGGATTTTGGACGATGCGGGTCGCGAGGAGCGGGTGCGTGCGTTGATGCGAGAGGTGCAGGCGATCGCGGCGACCGAGGGAGTAGTGATCGAGGATGCTTTCCTCGAAGACAACGTGGAGCGCACGCGCACGATGGCTTACAAGCCTTCGACGATGATGGATTACGTTGCCGGCAAGCCGCTCGAAGTGGAGCCGATCTGGGGTGAGCCCTTGAGGCGAGCGAAGGCGGCGGGCGTGCCCGCGCCGGAGTTGGCGGCGCTCTACGAAAAGCTCAAGCGGGTTGGAAGGTAGGAGCCCGTTTACGGGCGAGGGTCGGGGTGGCCCGGAGGATCGCCCATAAATGGGCTCCTACCTTTTAGGATTCCGGAGCGTAGATCGTCTGCTTGAGGGTTTTGCCGAGGAGGGCGCGGAAGGTCGCAAGGTTTTTAACCGCGCCGAGCGAGATCAACTGGCGCGCAAGGTTGCCCACGGCGGTGCCCTCAAGGGCGAACGATACGACGGGCACGCCAGCGGCGTCGGCCGTGGCTTGGCACAGGAGGCGATTTTTAGAGCCGCCGCCCACGATGAGGATGCGCTTGAACGTGCGGCCGCCCATGCGCTCGAACGAGCGCATCGCCTCGGCATGGCCGCGTCCGAGGGAGTCGCAGATCAGGCGGGTGTAGCCGGCGAGGTTTTTGGGGAGCGCTATCCGGCGCGTCTTTAGCTGCGCGTCGATCGCTGCCTTCATCGACTTCGGGTTGGTGAGCGCGGGATCGGCCACGTCGAGGAGGGCGGTGGGTGCGGGCAGCTTCTCGGCGGCGGTGATCAACTTGGCCCACTCGGCGTCGTTTTTCGGACGCGAGGCGAAGGCGTCTTTCATGATGCCTTCGAGCAGCCAGAGGCCGATGACGTTGGTGAGCGGGCGATAGCGGCTGTCGCCAATGCGCTCGTTGGAGATACGCGCGGCCAGCGCCTCGGCTCCGAGGACGGGGGTGTCGCTTTCGAAGCCGACGAGCGACCAGGTGCCCGAGCTGATGAACAAGTCCGAGCCTTCGGGCGAGGCCGGCATGGCGTCGTAGGCGCAGGCGGTGTCGTGGCCGGGGACGGCGATGACCTGCGTCGTTTTGAGTGCGTCGATACCCTTGACCTTGCCAAGCTTGGTGCCGGCGAGAACGGGCTTGGAGAGCCATTGCGCGGGGACGCGGAAGTGATCGAGCGCGGGGCGGGACCAATCGGCGGAGTGGACGTCGAGGAGCTGTGTGGTGCTCGCGATGGTCAGCTCGTTGGCCATGCGGCCGGAGAGCAAGAAGTTGAAGTAATCGGGAAGGAAGAGGCAGCGCGTGGCGAGGTCGGTGATGGCCGGGCAAGTGGTGACGACCTCTTCGAGTTGCAGCGAGGAATTGTAGAAAACATTCGGGATGCCCGTGGCCGCGTAGATGCGTTCGAGGGCGGCGCGGGTGTTGGCGAGGCGGTGAAGGCCGGGCTGAGTGCGGTCGTCGCGGTAGGCGTGGACTGGATACACGAGACGGCCCGCGTCGTTGACCAGGGCGTAATCCACGCCCCAGGTGTCAACGCCCACGGAGGCGAGCGTCGCGCCCTTCGGCAGGGCGGCGACGGCGGCGCGGAGGCCGGTGAGGATTTCGGACCAAAGGCCGGCGACGTTCCAATAGTCGTTGCCGCCAATAGACTGGAAGGCGTTGGGGAAACGGTGGACTTCCTTGAGCGTGAGTTTGTCCTTAGACCACGTGCCGAGGATGACGCGGCCGCTGGTGGCGCCGAGATCGATGGCAGCGAGATGGAGGGGAGCGGGGGAGGGCATGAGTGTTTCAGAATTGGGTCACAGAGTGCACAGAGTTCCGGAATTGAGGTCACAGAGTTCGAACCGTCGGAATCGGAAGAGTTCGGAGTGAGAGAAAGGCACGGGCGGTTGATGTCGTGGTCGTTGGGGCCTCCCTAAACCCGGGTTGGAACTCTGTGGACTCCGTGACGAAGATCGAGGTCTTAGGCGAGTCGGAGGAGTTCGGAGGCGCGGCGGGCTTGGGTGCGGTAGTAGTCGGCTTGGGCGGGGGCTTTGATGTCGATGTCGTAGGTGGGGATCATCGCCTTCATGCGGGCCTTGCCTTCAGCGGTTGCGAGGAGGTCGGGCAGGCACTTTTGGATGACCTCAAGGACGATGTGCACGCAGACGGAGGCACCGGGCGAGGCACCAAGGAGCGCGGAGATCGTGCGATCTTCGTTGGTGATGACCTCGGTGCCGTAGTGGACGATGCCGGCTTGGCCGTCGGTCTTTTTGATGGCCTGCACGCGGATGCCGGCGTCGATGAGTTTCCAGTCCTCTTTCTTGGCACCGGGATAAAACACGTGAAGCACAGCCATGCGGTCATCCATCGACTGGGTGCCTTGTTGCACCAGGTATTTGACCAGATCGATGTTGGTCGCGCCGATCTTGAGAAGCGTGAAAAGGTTGTGCGGTTTGATCGAGCCGGGGAGATCGAGAACACTGCCCTTTTTGTGGAGGAACTTTGTGGTCCAGGCGGCGAAAGGGCCGAAGAGGAGCGTCTGCTTGCCGTCGAGGATGCGCGTGTCCAAGTGCGGCACGGCCATGGTGGGCGCGGCGTCGAGGGGTTGGCCGTAGACCTTGGCTTGGTGTTTTTTGACGATCTCGGGTTTGTCGCAGACGAGCCATTGTCCGCCGATGGGGAAACCGCCGAGGCCTTTGCTCTCGGGGATGCCGGCTTTTTGAAGGAGGTGCAGGCTGCCGCCGCCAGCGCCGACGAAGACGAATTTGGCGCGGTTGCGGCGAATCTCGCCGGTGGCCAGGTCGCGGATCTTCACGTCCCAACCGGAGGTGGTTTTATCGAGGTCAACGACCCGATGATTCGAGGCGATGCCGCAGCGCTCCTGGCGACCGAGCCAAGTGAGGAGTTGGCGGGAAATCTCGCCGAAGTTAACGTCGGTCCCGGTGTCCATCTTGGTCGCGGCGATGGGCACATCGGGGCGCTCCTCGGTGAGCAGCGGAGCCCACGAACCGATGGTCGTGCGGTCGGTCGAAAACGCCATGTCGGCGAAGAAATGGTGGCCGGCCATGCCGGTGTGGCGGGCGCGGAGGAAGTCCACCCACTTGGCGCCGTGCACGAAGCTGAGGTGCTGCACTGGGTTGATGAATTCCTTCGGGTTGGTGACCATGCCCTCGGCGACAGCGTAGGCCCAGAACTGCCGGGACTTCTCGAACTGCTCGAAGATCTTGATGGCGTTGGACACATCCACGGTGCCGTCGGCATTTTGGATCGGCGTGTAGCTGAGTTCGCAGATGCCGGCGTGCCCGGTGCCGGCGTTGTTCCAGCCATGGGAGGCCTCTTGGGCCAGCGCTTCGGTCACTTCGTAAACTTGGATGGAAATCTTTGGATCAAGGCGTTTGAGGAGCGCGCCTAAATTGGCGGACATCACACCACTGCCGACGAGGATCACGTCGGGGTTTTCGATATGCTGAGAAACGGACTTCATGTTTAAAGGGGTTGAAGTCCTTAGGAATGACCGGTTCCGGCACCCGATGCGAGCTTGGCCTTCATAAACTACCAATATCTACCATAATCTTTCAACTTAAGCCGAAATCTCCCGCAGGCGGACGGTTATTCATCGGCAGGCTTCAGGGCAAGGATATCGATCCCGTTTGTAACCTATTAGGTGACAAGCCAGCTGGGTTGGGGGCGGGGCTGGGGCAAGGGAGGAGTGGGCGAGCATTTGTTGGCGGTCGGGTGGGGATCGTGTGTGGGCTTTTTAGGGGTGGTCTCGCGAAAGATACAAAGACAGCGAACGTTCGGAAATAAGCAGCACCCTGAATTCATGGTTCAAACCATCGCGTCCCTTGTAGCGTTCGCGCGACTGCTTATTGGACTGAATTAGTGAGGGTGCCGATGCCCTCGATCTCGACGCTGATGGTGTCGCCCGGCTTGAGCCACACCGGAGGCTTTTGGGCAAAGCCGACGCCCTCCGGCGTGCCGGTGAGTATGACCGTGCCGGCGGGAAGGGTTTTATCGGCGCTGAGGAAAGCGATGATCGCCGGCACGTCGAAGATCATGTCGGCTGTGCTGGAGTCCTGCATGACCGTGCCGTTGAGAATCGACCGAATCCGCAGGGTGTTGGGATTGGCCAACTCGGCGGGCGTGACAAGCACCGGGCCGAGCGGGCAGAATGTATCGAAGCTCTTGGCGTGGCAAAATTGACCGCCGCCGAAATCGCGTTGCCAGTCGCGGGCCGAGACGTCGTTGGCGCAGGTGTATCCAAGAACATAGGACAATGCGTTTTCAAGTGTGGCGTCGCGGCATTCGCGACCGAGGACGATGGCGAGCTCGGCCTCGTAGTCGGTCTTGGTCGTGGGCTGGTTGCGCGGGAGGCGGATCGGATCGCCGGGGTGTTGGACGGCGCCCGGTAGCTTGACGAACCACATGGGCCGGTCGGGCGGAGCCTTGCCGCCTTCGGCGGCGTGTTTGGCGTAGTTGAGACCGATGCCGATGATCAGCGGCGCGTTGCTCGCTGTGGGCGCAAGGCGTTTCCCGAGCGCGACGACGCGGTCGGTGACGACGTGCGTGTGGGCGAACGGATCACCGGTGATTTCGAGAGCGGTGCCGTCGGGTTGGAGGGCCGCGTAAGCGGGGCCGGTGGACGTGAGGTGGCGGATCAACTTCATAAAACGAGAGCTGAGAGGCTAAAGTCCAGAGCTTCAAACCTCGAAGTGCCGATGGGTCGAAGACTTGAGCGCGACGCGGAACTGCCATCGTAGCTCTTCTTTATCCTGAAGCCTAACGTTGAAGAAGGATGGAGTCTGGGAATCGGTATGGTGTCAGGCGATAAGGAGAAAACACCTCCCGCGCCGACTGACCACAGAACACTGGACAAGTGAATGTTTGCGCGTCCCTCGCGGTCTGCTGAATTGGGACTAGCATGTCATCACGGCTCGCGCCCAACATCCTTTGGATCGTTACCACGCAGTGGCGGGCTCAGGCGTGTGGTTATGCGGGCGACGTGAACGCCCGCACGCCGCATCTCGATGCGCTCGCGGCATGCAGCGTGAACTATACGCAAGCCGTGACGCCGCATCCGTTCGGCCCGTTCGCGCGCGCCGCGCTGCTCACCGGCGTGCCATCGCCACAGAATGGAGTGCGTGACTACTACGATCCATTGCCCGTGAACGGGCGGACGATCGCGCATGAGTTGAACGAGCGTGGTTACACGACGGCGTTTTTCGGCAAGTGGCACTTGGGTGATCGCGACCCAGGTGCTCCGCTTGTGGGCGACGTGCATGCGAAGATGATTGTGCCCCCCGAAGCGCGCGGAGGCTTTGGGTTTTGGGAGGGTTTTGAGAGCGGGTTTTTGCTTAACGATCCTTGGCTGCACGGCACGAGATTGCCGGAGCCGATTCAGTTTCACGGCTATCAGAGTGATATCGTGTGCGAGCGCGCGGCGGAGTGGCTCGCGTGCGCGCCGCGTGAACCGTGGTTCGGCATCGTGAGTTTGGAAGCACCGCATCCGCCTTACGATGCGCCGGCGGGAGGGATCGAGAAACGCTCTGTGCGCTTGCCGGCCAACGTGCCTCCGGTCGCGGCTGATCAGGCGAGGCGTGAACTGGCGGGTTATTACGCGCATATCGAAGCGACGGATCGGGCGATTGGACGGCTGGTGGCAACGCTCCCGGACAACGTGGTCGTGGTGTTTACCTCGGTGCATGGCGATATGCACGGCGCGCACGGTTTATTCCGCAAAGGCTGGCCGCATGAGGAATGCGTGCGCGTGCCGTTGCTGGTGCGGGGAGCGCCGGGTGCGAATCCCGTAGGGCTTTCGGAGGGCGCCGTGTCGTTGATCGATTTGCCCGCGATGGCGCGGGCGTGGGCCGAAGGCCGTGCGTGGCGTTGTTTGCGTGGTCGTGCGGAGATTTCGATGCCGAGCGTGGTGGTGCTGCCGCATCAATGCGATCGGGCTTGGTGCGGTTGGCGTTCACCGGTTCGTAAGGAGGTTTTTAACCCCGATGGTTCCCCCTGGCTTTCCTTTGACCTCACCGCCGACCCAGACGAGCTGCGTAACGTGGCCATTGGATGAGGGCTGCCGTCGCAGGCGCGCAGGGTTGGGGCGCGTAACAGGGCGTTGGGGGGGAGGGGGAAGCGGCATTCTCCTGGCAAACTCGGGGCCGCATCATCCCAGGGCCTCTCTCTGCCTCTTTCAAATATCGAAGATGTTTTTGGGAATTTCTATCGCCGAGGTCACCCGCTGGCGGGCCGAGACCGACCCAATCTCACGCTGGAGCGCGACCGCCCTGCTACGCGTCCAGACCGGCTTCTATCGCATCAAGGGCCACGACGACATGCCCCGCGTGCGCCAATCCCTCGCGCTTCCGTCGCTCACACCGGGAGGTGGAGGGGCGGCGCCCCTCGATACCTCCCCGAGCAATAGTGCGCTTGTTCAATCCACCAAGCTCTGAACCCAATTGCGTGCCATCACCCACCAGCATTTTTAACGACGGTTGGGGCATCCCCCAAATGATCTCCCCGGAGGGACTCTTGTATTCTGAGATGACGAACTGAGAGGCTTGGGCCATGTGAGATTTGCCACGTCAACTGGCAAATCTGATGTCTGCTCTTCTCTCTCAGAGATAAAAACTGGCGGAGAGGGAGGGATTCGAACCCCCGGAACCCTTGCGGGTTCATCTGATTTCGAGTCAGACGCGATCGACCACTCTGCCACCTCTCCGGACGTGGACTAGGGACCGTAGAACCACACGGGGAAAACGGAAGCCGAAAGTTGTGTGGGTGTGCCGGCTACTTCCGGATACGCCAGGGCCTTTTCTTAATGAAGTGGAAGTGATTGGAGCAGAAAGGCGCAACGTTGTGCTAAACAAAAACAGGGGTTTTTGATTCTACTTGGATGGGATGATCTCTGAAACCGACGAAGCGAAGAGCGAAAAGACAGGGCAGCGGCGATTGCAGGTGCGAGTGGCTACAACTGATGAGCCGGAGTGGTTCGACCAATAGCTGAGCGAGAGGCATTATCTGGGGGCAGGGCAGCCGGTGGGAGACTACCTGCGGCAGGTGGTCGAACGAGGTGGGCAGGCGGTGGCTCTGTTGGTGTGGGGAACGGCCTGCCATGCACTCAAAGACCGGGACCAGTGGATTGGCTGGAGTGCGACCACGCGGGTTGAGCGGCTCAGTCTGATTGTGCAGAACAGGAGATTCCTCCTGCTTACCCCGAAGGGTGCCGAGCCGAACCTGGCTTCGCAGGTGCTCGGGTTGGTGCTGCGTGAACTCGACGGGCATTGGCGCGCCGAGCTTGGTTACACTCCGCTACTCGCCGAAACCTGTGCCAGATCCGCGGGGCGAAACACCCGTTTTCGCATCGCCGCGGTGCTCACGCTTGTGGTGATGGCGCTGATGGCCGGCCGGCGCGAAATCGCCGAGATCGTGCGCTTCGCCACCACCTTTAGCCAAGCCCAGCGCCGCGAGCTGTGCTTGCCGCGCAAGGCCGGAACCAAAGCCTTCTGGTCGGTGCCTGGATACAGTGTTTTTATCAGGTCCTTACCCGGCTCCATCCGACCTGCTTTGCCGAAACACTCAGTGGTTGGTTGGCCGCCCAGGCCGGCAATTTACCCCTGGCCCTAGCCATGGACGGCAAGATAATCCGCAACCAAGTGGGCCTGCTGACCCTGGCCGACCACGAGGACGGAACGCCATACGGCGGCGGTCATCGACCAAAAAGAGGGCACCGCTCGCAGCGAACAACCCAGCGCCACCCGAGCGATCTTCAACGGCCCGGCGCTGGACCAAAACCTAATCACCGCCGACGCCCTGCACTGCCAAAAAGACACGGCCCGGACCATCGTCGAGCGCGGCGGCGATTACGTCCTGAGATGGAGGGTAACCAGCCCGAGATGCACGCCTAAGCCCAGACATGCGATTTGCCTGCCCCTTTTCATGCCCAGATCACCATTCGCGCACCCGCAACGTCAATGCCTTGGCCAACCTGGCGCACCTACGTAGTGCCGTCCTGCGCTTCTTCGCCTCCTTTTTCCCCTCTGCATTGGCTCCGGTCATCGTCGAAACGCTCCACTCAAATCCCTCTCGCTGTCCCGCCCCTGCCTCTCACATTCCCCGCTTGAACAAAAGACCCGGGCGCCGAGCCCCGTATGGCGGGAGCGAAGGCAACAGTTCGTTTTTTTGAAAAACACCCTCCTGCAAAAGGGCGTTTTTCTGGCGTCAATAATTTTCCCTAGAATCTGCTTGCCGAGGGTTACCGGTTTGGTAACTTCCGCCTCTTTTCTCATTTCATAGCCACACCTCGATATGCCAACCATCAACCAACTCGTGCGCAAAGGACGTCGCCAGATTCGCGCGAAGTCCAAGTCCCCCGCGCTCTCCGGCAACCCCTTCCGCCGCGGCGTTTGCGTGCAGGTAATGACCCGCACCCCCAAGAAGCCTAACTCCGCTATCCGTAAGGTCGCGAAGGTTCGTCTGACCAATGGTAACGAAGTGATCTCCTACATCCCCGACGAGGGCCACAATCTTCAGGAGCATTCCATTGTGCTCGTGCGTGGTGGCCGCGTTAAGGACTTGCCCGGTGTCCGCTACCACATCGTGCGTGGCACCCTCGACGCGACTGGCGTCGAAAAGCGCCGTCGCAGCCGTTCCAAATACGGAGTCAAGCGCCCCAAGGCCGCCAAGAAGTAATCAACCGAGGAACCTACCATGTCACGCCGCCACAAAGCCGATAAGCGTCAAACGACGCCGGATATCCGTTACAACAGCCCGCTCGTCGCTCACCTCGTCAATGTCGTGATGGAAGACGG
>JANODO010000151.1:0-7989 GCA_031412735.1 Rariglobus sp.
GCCGGGGGCTTCATCGCGAGCAAGCTCGCTTCCCACGTCTCGAACCATCGCCCGTAAACGGGCTCCTACCTTTCGATCCTCGGAATCGCGCTGAGCAACGTGCGGGTGTAATCGTGCTGCGGATGCTCCATCACGTCGAGGGTCGGTCCCATCTCGACGATTTTGCCGCGGTGCATCACGGCAATGCGGTCGGAAATGTGTTTCACCACCGAGAGGTCGTGCGAAATGAAAATCAGCGTCAGGTTCAGCCGGCGAACCAGGTCGGCGAGCAGGTTGAGAATCTGGGCCTGAATGGACACGTCGAGCGCCGACACCGGTTCGTCGGCGACGATCACCTTGGGGTTGAGCGCGAGGGCGCGGGCGATGGCGATGCGCTGGCGTTGTCCGCCGGAGAACTCGTGCGGGTATTTCTGCATGTCGCGGGCGGGCAGGCCGACCTGGCGCATCAACTCGATCACGCGCGCGGTGACCTCGGCGGGTGCGCACACGCGGTGGGCGAGGAGCGGCTCGGCCAGCGCGGCGAAAATCGTCATGCGCGGGTTGAGCGAGGCGAACGGATCTTGGAAGACCATCTGCAAATCGCGGCGCACGGCGGCGAGTTCGGAGGCGGTGCCTTCGGTGAGGTTTTTGCCTTCGAGGACGACCGCGCCTGAGGTCGGCGGGATCAACTGCATGATGGTGCGACCGAGCGTGGATTTTCCCGAGCCGGATTCACCGACGAGGCCGATCACTTCGCCGCGCTTCACGTCGAAACTGATGCCATCAACGGCGCGCACCGTGTCGGCGGGTTTGCCAAAAAGCCCGGCGGCGCGACCCGTGAAATGCGTGGAGACGTCCTTCACGGACAAAATAACCTCGTTTTGCTCGACGGACGGGCGTGCAGGCGGGGTTGACGCCGTGGCGGAGGCCGCTGGGGCGGTCTCGGCAGAGAAGTCGAAACGCGCCAGCAGCTCGGCTTCGGTAATCGGTTTGGAGAGATCGGGCGGGAGACCGGGGATCGTGAAGAGCGGACGGCCTTTTTCCTGAAGTGCGGGGACGCAGCGTTGCAGCGCCTCGGTGTAAGGATGCTGCGGGTTTTGGAAAAGCGTGCGGGTGTCGGCGGTCTCCATGATGCGGCCGGCATACATGACCTGCACGCGGTCGCAGAGTCCGGAAACGACGCCGAGATCGTGGGTGACGAAGATGACCGCCATGCCGAACTCGCGCTGGAGTTTTTTGATGAGCGCGAGGATTTGCGCCTGCACCGTCACGTCGAGGGCGGTGGTGGGCTCGTCGGCGATGAGGATGTCGGGCCGGGTGATCAGCGCCATGGCGATCATCACGCGTTGGCGCATGCCACCGGAGAATTCATGCGGATAACTGTGCATGCGTTTCGCCGCGTCCGTGATGCCGACGGCTTCGAGCATCATCAGAGCGCGAGCGAGGGCGTCTTTACGGGAAATTTTCTCGTGGATCAGCAGGGGCTCAATGATCTGGTCGGAGACGCGCGTGTAGGGGTTGAGCGACGTCATCGGATCTTGGAAGATCATCGAGATGCGCTTGCCGCGAAGGGCGCGGGCCTCTTTTGGCGAACAGTGCAGCAAGTCAACGCCCTCAAACATCGCCGTGCCGCTCTCGATTCTTCCCGGGGGTTGGGGGACGAGGCCCATCAGTGAGTAGCACGTCACGGATTTGCCGGAGCCGGATTCGCCGACGATGCCGAGGATCTCGCCGCGTTCGAGGTGGAAGCTGACGCCGTCGACCGCACGATAAACGCCGCTGCGCGTATGAAAGTAGGTGCGGAGATCGGAAACCGTCAGGATCGGCATGCGAAAAAAAGGGGGCCGGAAAACAGCGGACTGCAAGCCTTGGCTGGCGTTCGGGTTACCTCTTTAGCGTTAATTTTTAGATTGAGAGCCGGATGCTTCTTCTTCCGAAGGTGGGCAGCCTGCTTGCAGGCGCGGTTCGGAGCGCGAGCAAGCTCGCGGCCTACGATAGGGTTAAAAGCGCCGCCCTCACCGTCTCGGGAGCCAGATCGACTTGGCGGCCGCCGCCTTGGGGAGGGCAACCGGGAGGCTGGAGGATCGTGACGGGCGACGAGTAGATCGGTCCGGTGCGCACGGGATTTGTGGGGCCGAAAAGCGCGATCACCGGCGTGCCCAAGGCGTTGGCCAAGTGCATGCCGCCCGTGTCGTTGGCGATGATCAGCGCACAGGAGCGGAGCTCTCGCATGTAGACTTCGAGGTCGGTCGCGCCGGCGAGGTTTTGCACGCGGTGCGGATCGAAACCGGCGGCCACCTGGTCGGTGATGAGGCGGTCTTTGGCGGTGCCGAACAATTTAAACTCACGGTCGGGGCACGCCTCGATCAGCGCGCGCCAATGGGCGACGGGCCAGCGTTTCTCCGGGCTGTTTTCTGAGCCCGCAATCAGGCCAACGGCGTGGCCGCGCGGCGGAGCGTCGGCGGGCGCGGGCAACGGCGAGCGATCAATCGTCGACACGGTTAACCCAAACGTGCGGACGAACGCTTCCCATTGCGCGAATTGGTGGTGCGCGGCGGAGTCGAACCCGGAGGGCAACGTGTGGGCGTGGGACAGCAGCGGACGCCGGTGTCCCGGACGCACGATGCCGAAGCGGAACCGCGCACCCGTCAACCAGGCTTCGAGGTCGCCGCGCAGTGAATGCGTGAAGATAAAATAACACTCGGGCGGAGGCATCCGAAAGCGCCGGAACCACCAGAAATAGCCGCGACCCCGCGCGGGCAGGGGCTCGTAGCGATCGGCGAGGCCGGAGGCGGCAAGGAGCGGCGCAAAGGCGGCTTTGCCGATCAACGTGAATTCCACATCGGGGCGGGCGGTGCGCATGGCGCGGAGAAGTGGGAGCACCATGACGATGTCGCCCAGCCAGTTGGGCAGGCGCACAAAATAACGCGTGCGGCGCGGCAGGCGGGCGAGGCCGCGCGCCGACAGTTCGGCGTCGAGGAGACTGCGCCGTAAGTCGAGGTTGAGACGGCGATCGGGGGTGTTGAGGACCTTCCAGCGGGCGTGTGACCAGAGCCACGACGAGCATAGGCGGTCGTCGGTCGCCAAGGCGGTTTCCAGCCAGCGATTCAAGCCGAGAGTGGCACTCGGCATGGTGCCGTCGTGGACGATGTCGGCACGTTGGAACTCGACTTTCCAGAAGCCCGTGCGCAGCGGGTAAACGACGTGCAGGCCGGCCTTATGTTTTTCGACGAGCACGCCGGGCAGTTCGCTCGTTGAGCACACGCGGTCGAAGAGCAACGTGAGCGCCCCGGTGTTGCCGGCGTTTTGGTCGAACAGAATGGAAACGACGCCGTTGCGGCCGAGAATGTAGTGGGCCGCTTGCAGCCCGCCCTTGCGTGAAAGGAGTCGCAGCCCGAAGCGCTCGCGGGTGCGATGGACGTAGGCGTTGAGCGCGGGGGATTTCAGCGGGCGATAAATCACGCCGGCTTCGCCGAACGGAACGGGGCTGAGCATCGGGAGCCACGTGAGCGTTTCCCAGTGGGCGAAGTGCGCCGTAGGCAACACGAGCGGACCGGGCGTTGCGTGGTGGGCTTTGACCAAGTCGATCACGCCCGGGGATAGCGAAGCGACGCGGCGGATGCGTTCGGGCGGGAAATGGGGTGAGGCGGCGGCGAGCAATGCGGTCTCAACGAGGCGGCGGGCACTTTGCCGTCCGATGTGCGTGCGCCAGGCGGCGGAGCGTTCGGGAAACGCGTTGGCGAGGTTTGCGTTCACTAGCCGGCGCCGCGAGGGCAGGGTGATGAAGATGAGTTCTCCGAACACGGCGCTGACCACTCGCAGGACCACCTCGGGGGTGTGGGCGACGGTCCAGCCGAGGACGGTGATGAGGAAGATGAGCACGAGGCGCCGGATAATGGGTTGATTTCGAAACGAGGACGCCCATCTGATGGGCGGGAGTTTATAGTTTAAAGCTGATTTTTGCACCGCCTCCCGCATGCCCCGCATCCTGATCATCAAGCCCTCTTCGCTGGGCGACATCGTGCACGGGTTGCAGGTGGTGGCATCGTTGAAGGCGCAGTTGCCGGCCCTGCACGTGACCTGGGTGGCGCGGGAAATTTTCGCCCCGCTGGTCATGGCCTGCGAATGCGTGGACGAAGTGCTCGTGTTTCAACGTAGGGACGGCTGGCGGGGAATCCGCGAGATGATGCGCACTCTGCGAGCACGCGAATTCGACGTGGTGCTCGACCTGCAAGGCCTCTTTCGCAGCGGGCTCATGACCTGGAGCGCCCGCGCGCCGCGCAAGCTGGGCCGGAGCGACGCACGCGAAGGCGCGGGATTTTTCTATGGCGAAAAAGCTGCGCTGCCGCCGGCGGGTCGTCGCAGTCATGCGCTGGAGATTCTGCTGCAATTCGCGCCGCTGCTCGGGGCCAAAGCGGAGCTGCGGGCGAGTTTGAAGTTTCGAGAACCAGCTGAGGGTTTTGGTGCGCAGGAGTTTTTCGCCGACGGTAAAGCGCCGCCGGTCGTCTTGTTCCCCGAGAGTCGCCGCGCGGAGAAACGCTGGCCGGGCTTCGTTGAGTTGACCCGCCGGATGTTCGCAACGGACCCGACGGTTCGTGTCGTGTGGAGCGGGAGTGAAGCGCTGGCCGACGGCAGCGAGTTTCCGGCCGGGCGGTTTCTTAATCTCACGGCAAAAACCAAACTCGACGCCATGCCGACGGTGATCGGCCGGGCCGGTGTGGTCATCGCGAACGACAGCGGTCCGATGCACCTGGCGGCTGCTCTCGGCGTGCGCACGTTGGCGGTTTTCGGGCCGACCGACCCGGTGTTATTTGGGCCGTATCCGTTGTCCAACCCACGCCATCACGTGGTGCGGGCGCCCGACGGTGATCTCACGCGACTCTCCGTCGATGAGGTGCTAAATGCGTGGCGCGCCCTGTCAGCCACTCAAACGATCCCTCACCACTCATGACGTCTCCGCTTTCCCCGTCTTCCCGCCGTGGTTTGGTGCTTGATCGTGACGGCACGATTATCGAGCACGTGCCCTACCTCTGTGATCCGGCGGGCGTGGTCTTGTTGCCCGGCGTGCGCGAGGCGTTGCGCAAGGCGCAGGCGGCGGGGGTGGATCTGTTTGTGCACAGTAATCAATCGGGCGTGGGCCGGGGCATGTTTGGCCTCGATGCGGTCGATGCCTGCAACCGTCGCATGATCGAGCTGCTCGACCTCGGCGAACGACCGTTCGTGCGCATCTGCATCGCGCCGGAAGCGCCCAAAGACCCGGCGATCTATCGGAAACCGTCGCCGCGTTTTGCGCAGGAGTTGCTCCGTGATTTCGGTTTTGCAACGCATAACCTGGCCTACGTCGGCGACCGTGGGTCCGATATCGAGACGGCCGCACGCGCGGGTATCCGCGGCTTGGGTGTGGCCACGGGTTTGGATGATTTGCGCGCGGAGCTGGCCGAGCTGGGACTGGGCAACGAGTTCCCGGTTTTTGCATCGCTCTCGGAGGCGGTGGATCATTTCCTGATCACTCCGCAATGAAGACGCCCCAAGTTCTCACGTTCGACGAGATGCTCCGCTTCCGTCAGCAAGCCGCCGCCGAAGGCCGCCGGTTTGTCCTGACGAATGGCTGCTTCGATCTCCTGCATCGCGGTCACATCGAATACCTCCATCAATCCGCCGCGCTCGGCGACGTGCTGGTCGTGGCGGTCAACAGCGACGCGTCCGTGCGCCAGCTCAAGGGCCCTGACCGCCCGCTGAACTCCGAAGACGACCGCGCCTACGCCCTCGCCAGCCTGCGCTGCGTGGAGGCGACGTTTGTGTTCCCCGGTCCGCGCCTTGATGCGGAAATCAGCCAGCTCAAGCCGGACGTCTACACGAAGGCGGGCGACTACACGGTCGAGTCCCTCGACGCCGGCGAACGCGCGGCGTTGCTCGGCGCGGGCACGGACATCCGCATTCTTCCCTTCGTCGCCGGTCGCTCCACCACGCGGCTGGTCGAGCGCATGCGCGCGCCCTGTTAACTTTCGTCTCATTTTTGGACATGCACGTTTCTGACAAAATCCTCGTCACCGGAGCCGCCGGCTTCATCGGCAGCGCCTTGGTGTGGTCGCTGAACCAGCAGGGCTACGAAAACATCATCCTCGCCGACTTCCTCGGCTCCGACGAGAAGTGGCGCAACCTCGTTCCCTTGCGCTACGCCGACTACGTCGAGGCCGATGAACTCTGGGCCAAGCTCCCGACGCCCGCCTTTCATGACATCGAGTGGGTTTTTCATCTCGGCGCGTGCTCGGCCACGACGGAGAAAGACGCACGCTATCTGATGCAGAACAATTTTGACTACACCCGCCGCCTGGCCGAGTGGGCGCGCGCGGGTGGTCGCCGGTTTGTCTACGCCTCCTCGGCCGCAACCTACGGCGACGGCGCGGTCGGCATGCAGGACGGACAAGAGCGCCTCAACGAGCTGCGCCCGCTCAACATGTATGGTTACTCGAAGCATCTCTTTGACCACTACGCGCAACGCCAAGGTTGGTTCGACGGTGCCAACCCGCTCGTGGGTTTGAAGTATTTCAACGTCTTCGGCCCGAACGAAGACCACAAGGCCGACATGCGCAGCGTCGTCCACAAGGCCTATGCGCAGATCCGCGACGAGCGCCGCGTGCGCCTCTTCCGCAGCTACCATCCCGACTACAAGGACGGCGAACAGAAGCGCGACTTCGTTTACGTGAAAGACGCCGTCGCCATGACGCTCCACCTCGCACGCACGCCGTCGGCCGGCGGTCTCTTCAACGTCGGCACCGGCCGTGCCTCGACGTGGATCGAGTTGGTCACGCCCATCTTTGAGGCGCTCAACTTGCCTCCGCAGATTGAATTCATCGACATGCCCGAGGTCCTGCGCGGCAAATACCAATACTACACCTGCGCCGACACCCGCCGTCTCGCCGCCACCGGCTGGACGGGCAAAAACCACACGCTCGCCGAAGCGGTCAAAGACTACGTGACCTACTACCTGCTCACCGACCACCGCCTTGGTCATGCGGGCGGTCTTCTTTGATGATGATGATGATGACGACGACGATATCCGCTATGCCTACTCCTCGTTTTTCTGAATCCCTTGAAGAGCTCCGCGTCGTGCTTGCCGCCAGTCTCGCGCTTGAGCCTGCCGTGAACGCCGCCGGCGAGGCGATCCTCGCGAGCCTGCGCCAAGGCGGCAAACTCCTTACCTGCGGCAATGGTGGCAGCGCCGCCGACGCCCTGCACCTCGCCGAGGAGCTGGTCGGCCGTTACCGCGTCGAGCGTCGTGCCCTCCCCGCGATCTGCCTGAACTCCGACGTGACCGCGCTCACCTGCATCGCCAACGATTACGGCTACAACGCGATCTTTGCCCGCCAGGTCGAGGCGCTCGGCCGCGCCGGCGACGTGTTGGTTGGCTTCTCCACTAGTGGGAACAGCGCCAACGTGCTCGCCGCCTTCGCCGCCGCTAAGGCCCGGGGTGTGATCACGGTCCTGCTCTCCGGCAAGGACGGCGGCAAGGCGCGCTCGCAATGCGACCACGCCCTCGTCGTGCCGAGCGCAACCACCGCCCGTATTCAGGAAGTCCATACTCTCATCCTTCACCAGTGGCTCGAAGCGATCGACGACGCCGACTGGTCGGCCTTGTGAGTGAACGTTGTTCTCCGCGTGTATTACCGTGTGTGAAGGAGTCGGATTAAGCCACAGAGGGGAGCCGAGGTGGCACCGAGCATCACAGAGTCGAAATGCCGGACTCTGTGACCCTCGGTGCAACCTTTCCCGGCCTCTGTGACCAACCCCGTATCCCTGAAGATTCCTTGATTATTAGAGCTTCCATGAATTATGTTTAATCCATGATAACTACGGTTACCCAGAAAAATATGGTTACCATACCGGCGGCGTTAAGTCGTCAGCTGGGCATTGTGCCGGGCTATCAGTTGGACTGGCATACCGGCGATAATCCCGATGAGTTACGCGTCCGTATTCTTCCCTCGCGTGCGACCTTGGGTCGCAGGTTGC
>JANODO010000152.1:0-17917 GCA_031412735.1 Rariglobus sp.
AGAGACGGGCGTTGGTCGTGCCGGAGGTGAAATCCAACGTGGCGACGAGGTGCTTCCAGGTGCCGTTGAGGGTGGAGCCCGGGGTGGTGAGGCTGATCTGGGGAATGTTGGTGCCGTTGCCGAAATTGAACTTGAGCACGCCGGTGCCGCTGACGTTTAGGTCGAGAGTTCCACTGAGACCGCCGAAGCGGAGATTGGTCCCCGTGGTGTTGGCGGCATTGATCCAGAACGCAACGGTGACGCCGGTGGTTTTGCCGATGTCGCCGATGGATTTGACTACGTCGTTTGAAGTGACGCGGATGTAGGACGTGGTGTTTCGGAAATCCCACGCGCCGCCGCTGTTGGCGGAGGCTCCGGTGGTGAGGAGCGGAGACGGCGTGTTGACGAGCGTGCCCTGCGTGCGACCCGTGGAGTCGGGCACGTTGTTGGAGCCGGTGACGGGCGCGGCATCCAACTCGTAGCGGAGCAAGACGGGGCTGGTCCAGGCGGGCGCGACGAGGATGCGCACGGTGTCGCTGGTGAGCGTGCCGGCGGCGTTGCTCACCACGACGGCGTATTGCGCGCTGTCGGTGAGTTGTGCCGAGGTGACGTTGTAGCTGATGCCGGTCGCGCCGACGATGGGCAGGCCGTTGCGCAACCACTGGTAATTAGCGGGCGACGTGCTCGTGACGCCGACGGAAAGCGTGGCGGACTGGCCGGTGAACACGGCAACCGAGGCGGGTTGGGTCACGATGGTGATCGGCTGGACGAGGGTATAGTCGGAGAGCCGCACGGTGTTGCCGACGAGGGTGACCAGGAACGAATGGGTGCCTGCGCTGGTGGCGACGCGACCGCCGAAAGGCACGTTGGCGAAGCTGCCGGTGATTCCGCCTGTGGCGGTGAACACATCGAAGGTATCAGACTGGGACGGAGTAAAAGCGGGGGCGACGGTCACGATCAAGTTACCCGCCAGTGCTGCGGTGCCGCTGACGGTGACGAAATCGTAGAACCCCGTCGCCGTGTGTTGAAACGCGGTGGCCTGCGTGATGCCGGCGAGATCGAAGGCGAGATTGCTCGTCGAGGTTTCGGAGTAGGCGCCGGTGATCGTGGTCTTGCCGGCGGTGCTCACGGTTCCGGGAGCAAGGGTGCCGCCCCGGCTGGCCAATACGCCTTTGCCGATGGCATCGAGCACGGGGTTGTTCAAATCGGATGACTGCGTGAGGTTGGTCGCGTCGATTATGGAAGCGGTCAACGTGCCGCCGTTAAAGTTGAAGTTGTTGAAGCCGCTCAAGGCCGCGACACCGCCGGCCTTGAGCGAGGCCGCGATAGTCAGGTTGCCACCTGAAAGAGTAAGCGCGGTCTTCACGCTCGCGGCGGTGCCGCCGATGTTGAGGTCTTTTCTGGTGCCGGTGCCGTTGATGCCGACGAGAGTCGAACCGTTTGTCTGCGTCCAAAGAGAACTTGAGGTGGAACCCAGTGTGCAGCCGTTGGCGGTGGACCACACGTCGAGCAGGCCGGCGCTCACGGTGATATTGATCGGTCCGCGCCCGTCGGAGCCGGGAGTGAACCGGTCGGTTTGGACGCGCAACGTGCCGCCGTCCACGATGAGCTCGGCTTCGCTGTTCGCCGAGCCGATGAAACGACCGCTGGCGGTGACGTTAAGTTCGCCGCCGGAGACACGCAGCGTGCCGCGAAACGAGGCGGTGCTGCTGTTGCCGCTCAGGTTGGCGATGTTCCAGATACCGCCGTTGATCTGCGTGGTGCCGTTGAGCGGGTTGAGGCCATCCCACGTGCCGGTTTGCTGGGCGTTGCGAATGCCTCCGCCGGACGCCCCGCTGGACGGCACGGTCACGGTGTGGTTGCCTGATCCGCCCAAGACGAGAAGTCCCTTGGAGTTATTGATGATCTGTCCAACCGAAGACGCCGCCGCAGGCGCGAGCGTCAGCGTGGCGAGGCCGCTCTTTGTAAGAATGTTGGTGGACGCGAGGCCGAGCGGCGCAGTGATCGTGGCGTCAACGTTGGTCGTGATCGTCGTCGCGGTGTTGCCAAAATTGAGAACAAAAGGGCCGGTGCCGCCGGAGATCAGGTAATTGCCGCCGCCGGGTGCGTTGAACGTGATTCCACCCACGGTGATGCCGGTGCCCAGTGCCACGGTGCCCGCAGTGCCGCTGCCGATGCCGAATACGGCGGTGTCCGATGTTGCGTTGTTCCAAAGGGAGGCGCTCGCGTTCCAACGCAGAGTGGTTGTGTCCCAGACGCCAGAGCCATCTTGGCTGCCGGGCGTGCCGGGCGTGCCGTCCCATGTTAATGTGGCACCGCTTGCGACGCTGGCGCATAAAAGGGAAGCCAAGGATCGGCACATAAGGCGGATTCTGGCGCACGACCTTACGGTGGAGATTTTTTTCACGGCGATTCCGGGGTGGGAGACTGCAAGGGGTGACACGCATACCGTCCAGTGAAGAGCGGCTTAGAGACTGCAGAATAGTAGCGTCAGGCGGTGGATTGAGGAATCGTCCTGCTCCACATCTTAATGCGCCGAATCCACCGGACCGGCCGGACGAACTTCACGGCAAAAGGAGTTCTCCGACCACCATCAACTCAGCCGCATAGAAAGCGATGCCGGCGTATTTCTCCGGTCGCTTAAGGAAGTCGGAAAGCGGATCTTTGTTTCTGGCGCCTTTGAGGATATTCTCCTTATCCGGTCTTTCGTTGCTCAAGATCCACGTGACTGTGTGCTCGCCTTGCGGAAGAGCGGGCAGCGGTCTTCCGCCGTAGCGGGGACGCGTTCTATAAACGGTGAACTGGTTTTCCTTGGACGGCGGCCGGTCATCAACCTGGGTGCTTACGATGCCGGAGTCGGGGCCGGTGAGGGTTTTTAAGCCGATCACGGTGCCCCGGAACCGCACGGTCAAAGATGCGCCGGGAGAGGTGGTGCGGAAGATCGTGGGGACGGTTTTATAGAGAGGAACGCCCTCCACTTCGCACGCCGGGCCGGTATCGGCGGTCAGAGTTTCCCACGGTCCGGTCAACTGCGCGCCGGTTTTGATCGGCAGGGTTTGCGCGCGCTCCCAGTTGTCGGCCAGCAGAGGCTCGGGCAAACCACGCATTCCAACCGGTCGTGCCAGCGTGACCAGTTGGTCAAGGCCGCTCTCAACCACGCCGGCCCAGACAGAGTGGCCGCGCGGAATGGTCGGATGCGAACCGTCGTTGGTGAAAATGATCCGGCCCCCGGCATCGAGGCCGTCGGGTGTGCCAGGGGCGGAGTTGACCAGTTTTCCATCCCGTTCGAGTCGCGCGACCTCGATGCTGAGGTGAATCGAGGGCAGGTTGTAATGCGCCGCGACCAAGTCGTGAAGCGTGGCACCGCGCGGGGCCTTGCCTTCGAGCAACGTGGCGAAGTCGCCGCGACCGAAGGCGTAGACGAAGCAGATGTCGGCCTCGGGGCTGGCGCGGCGGATTTTGCGGACGATGCCCTCCATCGCGCGCACCACGTCGAGCGGACGCGAACGCGTGTCGGGGTTGTCGTTGCCGGCGAATTCAACAAAGACCATATCCGGTTTGGCGGCGATCAGATCACGGTCGGCGCGGAAGGCGCCAATGATCGAGCCGCTGCCGCCCAGCGAGGCGTTGAGCATCGTAAGCTTGGCGTTGGGGAAACGCTTTTGCAGTGATTCAAAGCTCATCACGCGCCAGCCGGGCTGCGCGCTCACGCTGGTTCCGAAATAGGCGATGGTCAGCGCCTCGCCCCGTGCGGCTTTGGCGATAAAGTGCGACAGACCACCGCGGAGCTGGAACTCCTCGGCGGGGCCGAGGGGGAAGCGCCCGTTTTCGCTCGCACCGATCTCGGCTAAGCGTGCCGTGGTGGCCTCGGTGACGGGTGCCGCGTGAACGACTCCGGCGAACAGAAAAAATGCGGACAGTTGAAGAGTCCGGATGCTCACGGACGGGCGGCGGTCATGGCCTGGAAACTTTCCCAGCCGGCGAGATGATCGTCGGTGTCGGGACTGGCTACGACCACGACATGTTGATGGGGAGGAATCACCACACTCGCGGGCACCGGGCGGATCGGAGCGGCATCGGGGGCTCCGGAGGGATGCAGGCTGGAGTTGTCCGCAGCGGTAAGTCGGGCCGTGAGCGGGGTATCGCCGGGGTTCATCCAAATAAGATAAGTTTTCTGCTCGATGCGGACGCCGAGCCCGATGAGTCCCTCCGGGGTGGTCACGCGCTTCACCATAGTATTGCCCTTGGCGGTGGGGGTCCGCACTTCAACGACATTGTAGAAGACCTGTCCGCGTTTGTAGGACTTGAGCGCTTGGCTCGCAGTCGAGACGAGCGGAGCGCGGCCGTCCTCGCCGGTGGCGCGTTTGATGAAGGGGATTTTACCAGGCGTGATGGTGGACGGTTCGGAGCGCCAGTTGAGCTCGGTCGCGAAGCTGCGTTCGTTGCGGGTGTTGAAGCCACTGAGGTCGAGGTCGCGGTAGTTGTGTTCGTGGGCGCGGATTTCGAAATCACCGAACATGAACGAGTGGGGAGTCGGACGGGTGATGTCAGCGGGCGGCCCGCCAACGCCGAGTTGGATGTAACTGGTGACGTCGTAGGCCTGGGTCTCTTCGACGTCGGGTGTGATTTCAAGCAGGCCGATGAGGCGATCAGGCAACCCGAGCCATAGCTGGCGACACGTCCAGTCGGCGACAACACCTTTGCTGCTGCTGCCAAACGTGGCGGGAGCGTAGGTGCTGCTCACCACGCTGAAGTTGCGGCCGATAGCAGAGGCACCGTGAAAATTCGCCGTGATCCACGCCCAGGCCATGCCGCCGCGATTCTGAATGAGAACCTTCGGGGCGAAGCGCGGGATGATGGAGCGTTGGCGGCCTTGGGCGTCGGCCATCATGCAGCCCATCAGGGTGCCGTGGCCGGTTTCGCTGGGATCCAGCTCGCGCAACGTAGCCGCGTAGGTGAAATCCCCATACCACGCGCGCGGCCCGGCGATGTTGCGGTCGATCACCGTGTAGTTGTCAGGTAGAGACTTTGGGGCGACATCGTTGCGAAACCATGCGACGGACATGCGAGCGTCGCGCCATTTGTTTACCGTGAAGTTAGAGAGATCGCCCCGGATTTGGTAAATGTAGGGATTGCCGCTCACGGCCGCGACAAAATCACCCCCGACATCCTGACCACCGCTGTTCCACATGGCCTTCCAATTGGAAGCGGTCCACCACTCACCGGCGCGACCCGAGACAGGACCATACCACTCCATGGATTTGAGAATTTCGAGAATCTCGGGATCGCGCGTGATCTCGTAATAACGCGCGAGATATTTGGCGACCGTGTATTGGTAGCCCTGCTGCGCGTTCTGCGTGCGGATGTAGGCAACGCCACCGTCAGCACGAACATTTTGCTTTTGCACAACCATGAGCTGGCGGGCCTTCGCGAGCAGGTCGGGGTCGTTCAAGTAGAGGCCGAAATTGAGCAGCTGGTAGCCGCGAGCGGTGTCTATATTTGCATAGTTGCCGACAAAGCGGCCGATGTCCTGCACCTGAGCTTTGGCTGCACGTTGCATGGCGACATCCCAAATTTTCTTTTGGGAAGGCAGCAGCAATCCGGGGTAGAGCTGGGCGAATTCGCGAAGCGGCGCGGAGAGCGGACCGATGGCGAATTCGTCGAGAAAACCTTTGCCGCTGGAAAGAACCGCGTCGGCGGCGGTCTTCATACCGTCGATGTAGAAATGGGCGCGGCGCAGAAAACGGCGCAGGACCTCGGGATTGTCCACGAAGGGACTGTCGGGGTGGACGTAAGCCCAGAAGAGGCCGTCGATGGTGTTGGCGAGGCGACCGTTCAGTGTGGTGGGAGTATCGCCGACGGCGTTTTTCGCGTAGGCATCGGACGCGAGGAAGTCGTCTTCGCGGGCGAGTTCAGCGCCAAGCCCCGCCTTGATCCAGTCGATGTAGGGATTACCTTGAGGTGCGCGGAGCGGAAACAGTGCGCCGATGTGCGCTGTGGAGGTGGCGCGCGCGGCGAGTTGTTCGGCGGGCAGCGGCAATGCGGCGACAACATCCGCAGCCTGGGCGGCGGCTTCGGTCGCCTGCCCGGAGGCGCGAAGGCGATTCACCCGCTCAAGCGTGACTTCCAGAACCGCTTTTTTGCGTTGTTCGGCGGGCGACTTGGCGGGCAGCTCGGCAACCTGAACCGAGAGGTCGCTTTGAGCGACTGCCGCGGAAGCAAACGCGAGCGCAATGCACACGGAACAGGCGAGTGTAGCTCGCGCAAAAGCAAAGGGGTAAGACATGGGGTTAGGTTTATCGTAGCGATTCGGTGTCACCGAGTGAATGGCTGTGAACCACCAGCGCATACGGAATATCCACCATCCGAATGGATGGTTCCGTAGCGACAAGTTGGGGCTCATGCGTTCATTCCAAAGGGATGAAGTATTTCGCAGGTAAGACTTTTTCGACGGTGGTTCTCTGGGTTTCCTCGGCAATCTTCGCGGCTACCTCACAAGCCGAGGGCGACAGTCGCGTCAACGGCACCACGCCGGCGGAGCGCATGGCGGCACTGCGCGGCTACTGTGCCTCGATTCCCATCGGCAGCCTCCGCGAAGCCCGGGCCGCCCTAATTCCGCTGGCCGCGAAAATCTACTCCGGACAGGAAGTCGGGTCGTCGCTCAAGGCTTGGGGTCAGGTGGCAGCTAAGGTGTATGCCGATTCCAAGGCGCGTCTCGAAAAGGACCCGAAGGACAACAACGCCCGCAACCCCTTCGAGAAACACGCGCTGATCCACGCGTATATGGTCTGCCGCGACCGCGCTGAAATTCCCGCTTCAATCGTGGACGAGATGAAGCGTTACGTGGGTCTCTACAAACACCGCGCGTGGTTTGGCTATGGCGCGCTCAACTACCGCGTGATGAATGACGGGGCCGGCTTCATCGCCGCCGAACTCTGGCCCGATCTTAAGGATTCCGACGGCTTGGATTCGGCCGGCATCAAGGCGGCGACCAAGACGCGCCTGCTCGGCTATTTCGCCGACATCGTGCGCAACAACACGGACGAATACGGATCGCCGACCTACCTCGGTATCGATTTCAGCGCGATCAAGCTGCTGGCGGATTACGCCGTAGATCCCGAGGTGAAAAACCAAGCCGCGCTCACGCTCGACTCGATGTTGCTCCACGTCGCCTGCGCCTGGAATCACGGCTACTACGTCGCCACCGCGAGCCGCGCAAAATATTGGGGCTCAAGCATCACTTCGCCCGACGCGATGGACACTACGGCGGCGATTGGCTGGCTCTATTTCGGCGCCTTGCGGTCCATCGACCCGGCGCACACCAACCCTGCCGGCTGCTTTTGGTTTACCGTGCCGAAGAGCTATCGCCCGCCGGAGGTTTTCACCGACATCGCCAACGACCGCGCCGCGCCGTTCACGCATCGCGGCGGCTTGCGCGACAACATTCGTTTCACGATCTACCACAACCCGACCTACGCGCTCGCGAGCGAATGGACGCTCCTGAAGAGCCCGAATCAAGGGCACTATAAGGAGTCCCGTCGCAACATGTTCAAGTGGGTTTCGGACCGCCCCGTGAGCACGTTTGTCCCGCTGCAGGACAACCCGCGCCGTCCCTACAAACTCGAAGAGAAGGTCGCCAACGCCTTCGGTTACGGCGAAAATCCATTCGGACAAAGTCTCCAACACGAGAACACCTTGATCGGCATCGCGTCGGTGCCGGCCGACTATCCCTACTGGAAAATGTATGCCCCGTTCACCACGGAGGGCGCGATCGTGAAGCGGATTGAAAAAAGCGATTGGGTGTTTTGCCACGGCGGATCGGTGCTCTTTGCGTTCCGTTACTTGCAACCGGCGTATTGGGACAAACCGCGTGTGAAGGAGCGTTGCGACATCCTGCGCAGCGACAGCCGCAACAACGGCTGGGTGCTCGAAACTTCTCCCGTCGCGCCCTACGCGGGAGGCGGCGTGGACGAGGAATTGAAGCGTTTCGCCGACGCCGTGCTGGCAAAGACGAAACTGGATTCCGCGGCCATCGATACGCCCAAGCCTGCGTTCACTTACATCTCGTTAAGTGGTCACCGGCTGGCGATCACCTACCGGCCGCACAACGAAGCGTATGCCCGGCAGCACCTCATTGACGGAGAGCCGGTGAACTACGCCGCGTATCCGCTTTTTGGAAACCCGTGGGTGCAGCAGAAAATGGGTGGCGACCTTCTCACGATCCGCCATGGCGAGAAAATCGTGAACTACGACTTTAAGCGATGGACCCGCAGCGGCGGCGGATTGTAGAAACCACGCGCTCAAGGAGCCGCCACAGGGAGACCGGCGAGTGCGAAGGGGGAGTTACCGGTGATTTTGAGCACGGCGGCAGCTTTGCCCGGATTGGCGGCGGGCAAGGTGACGCGCAGGCCCTCTTCGGTCGCCTTCCACTCGGGCGCGGCGGCCGCGCCGAGCAACGAGACGGAGGCGACCGCGTTTTCACCCTTGAGTGCGGTGAGCGTGATGGCGCCGGACTCGGGCCAGGCCATCAGGATCGCGTAGAGAATGCGGCCGTCTTTTGAGCGGGTGTAGCGGACGTCGCCGGCGGTGTAACGGGTCACATCTTGCACGCCCCCATATTGGCCTTTCTCGTGGGTCGCATGGAGAGACGGGCCTTCGCCAAACACCTTCCAAGGACGGGTCGCGAAGATCGCCTCGGCGTTCACATCCATCCAGGCGGCGATCTCGTCAAGCAGCTGTAACTCGTCCTCGTCGAGGCTGCCGTCACCGCGCACGGGGATGCTGAGCATGAGGTTGCCGTTTTTGCTCACGATGTCTGCGAGCATGTTGATGACCTCGACGGATTTTTTGTAGGCGTGCCGGTTGAACACGTCGCGGCTGTAGTGCCATTGGCCGATGCAGGTGTCGGTCTGCCACGGCAGGGGCAGGATGCCCTCGGCCTTGCCGCGTTCGATGTCGTAAACGAGGGCTTTTTTCTGAATTTCGTCGAGCTTCTTGCCGTTGATCACGGCCTCGAGGCGGCCACCGTTGCGGTCGAGGTTGGAGTTGTAGAAGTGCGCCGCGATTTTTAGGCCGACGTCGCTGATCGGGTAAAAGGGCAGCACGGAGTCGTCGAAGTAAACGAGGTCGGGTTGATAGCGGTCGAGCAGGTCGATGGTGCGGTTGAAAAACTTCGTGATGTGGGGCGGCGAGGGCAGGCGCGGGTCGTCGGCACCGGTGGCGGGCGGCTTCACTCTCCATTCCCAATCGGCGCGACTGACCGGATGGTTTTGCGCGTAGAGATCCTGCGGATCAAGACCGTCCCACCACTTGCCCTTGCCGTCGGCGAGGGTGAGCTTGCCGTCGTAGGGCTGGCCTTGGCGGGGTCCGTGGCTGTCGGAGCTCTGGGCGGTCTCATACCAGCTCCAGGTGTGACCGGCGTGGACGCTGACGCCGAAGCGCAGACCCTCGGCGCGGGCGGCCTTTTCCCAACCGCCGATCAGGTCTTTTTTCGGGCCGATCGCGACGGAGTTCCACGGTTGGTATTTGCTGTCCCAAAGGTCGAAGTTGTCGTGGTGGTTGGCCAGCGCCATGAAGTATTTCGCACCGGCGCGCTTGTAGAGGGCCATGAGCTTGGCGGGGTCCCACTGCTCGGCTTTCCAGGAGTTGATCACGTCCTTGAAGCCAAACTCGGTGAGCGGGCCGTAGGTTTTCACCATCCAATCGTAGCGGGGGTTGGGCTTGAAGGTTCCGTTTTCGTCGACCTTGCCCTGGTCATACATGTGCTTGGCAAACCAGTCGCCCTGCTCGGGCTGGCACTGCGGACCCCAGTGGGCCCAGATGCCAAACTTCGCATCGCGAAACCACTCGGGCGTCTCGTAGTGGCCGAGCGATTCCCACGTGGGTTGAAACTTGCCGGGCGCGATAGGCACGGCATCGGGGAATGCGGCCTCGGCTGCAGTCGGTTGATAGGCGTGCAGACCAAGCGGGGCGGCGACGAGGCAGGCAGCGATGAGGAGTGGACGGGAGGACTTCATAAGAAAAGTGGGGAACGAAAGCTTGTAAGGGCTTGTTATTTTGAGAGGCGGAAAAACCGGGATCACTCCAGCACCAGCTGTTGGAGCACCAGTCCGGGATCTGAAAAATACACTCGCACGCGAAGGGTGCGCGCGAGCGGAACGGGCAGGTTGATCACGCGCGCGGCGAATCCACGGAGCACATTTTCCTGCCATTCCGCGCTGAACTCCTCGGCTTGAAAATCCAGCCAGACGGGAGGGGCGTCGTTCACGGTGACCGCGAGGCGCAGGCCGTGCGTGGCGTTGAGGCGATGGGTGGGCAACGTGCGGAGCACCAGACGGCGCGCGTGGTCCGGCGCATCAAGGACGTAATCGGCCGAGGGCGAGTCCTTGAGCTCGGCGGGAGTGGTCGATGCGGCGGTCAAGGAAGCGAGACCGATGCCCTGAACCCGTCCGCCGGGCAAGGGCCATGGGGCCAAGCGCTCTTTTGCGCCGGGGCGGAGCGTGCCTGAGTTGGCCGCGACCATGAGAAGCGGGGCGGGCTCTGGGGGCGGATAGGCGCCGACGTGGACGGCGAGGACTTTTACGTTAGGGACCCGATTGGCGAGGGTCAGGGTGTTTTCGCCGGTGCCTAGATTGATCTCGCCGAGCCGATACCAAACGGAAGGCGAGCCGGGGCTGCCGTGGGTGTAAGCGGAGGCGAGCGGCTCGGGCGAACCGGCGAGTGCGGTGCCGTTGACGGTCGCGGCCCAGTAACTTTCACGGTTTTGAAAGAACTTCTTGTTCATCGATGGAACGGAGGTGAGCGCCCAAAGGGTGGAACGTCCTGCTTGCTCGGTGGACCAGCGCCACGTCGCCGAGCCGGTTGCCGGCGGTTCGGCGGGACGCGTGATGCTGCTTCGCAGTGTCCCCTCCAGTAGCTGCATGGGAGTCACGAGCGTGGCTTCGGCCACGCGCAAAGAGCAGGCCTTCGGCATGGCGGAGGCTGCGGCGACACTAGCGGTATCGGCCAAGGGCGGAAGGCCGGCCGGGTCCGATTGCGGGTGCCAGTTCATCATGCCCTTCCATTTGCCGTCGTTGAGGCGGTGGTAGCGTTCGGTAATCGCGTCGAGCTGGCGCTGGCCTTCCCGGGCGGCGTCGGCGTCGGTCAGGGCATCGCGACCGGTGGTGGCGGCACGTTGTAGGCTACGGCGGGCGAGGAGCACGCGTTCGTCCATCCAGCGCGCGCCTTGCACGGGATAAAGCACGAGCTGATCGAAGGCGGCCTGAAGCGAAGCTGGCATCTGCGCGGCGATCGCTTCTGCCCGGGCCGAGATGTTGCGGTAGGTGGCGATGCGGTCGGTCACCTCTTGTTCGGTGAAGCGCATCAGCCGGGTATGCTCGGGCTTGGCGGCGGCGGTAAGGCGATAGAACTCGGCGAAAATTGCGGCGATCTCGGCGGCGTGATTTTCGCCGAAGGTGCGCGCGGCCCATTCGCGGATGAAGCCCGGGGCTTTTTCCGGCGTCCAGCGGGCGGGATTCCAGGCGAGTTCCATCGCAAAGCTCAGCTCTTTTTCGGCCGGTTTGATGTCGCCCACGTTGAAAACCCACATGCGGCGAACGCCGTTGTCGTAAGCCTTGGTGAGCTCATAGGACAACAGTTCCGGCGAGATCGTGCTGAGCCAGAGGTAATTCGCCGGATTGCCGTAGTAGGACAGGTGGTAATACAGACCCGCGCCGCCGGGGCGGTTGTTCTCGGCGGGTGTGCCGACCGTGCGCAGGTAGCCGTGGTTGTCGTCAGCCCACATCAGCGTGACGTCGTCGGGTAGTTTAAGACCGTTCTGATGGATGAGAAACACCTCTTTGTAGGCGCATAAAACCTGGGGAACCTTGGCCGGCTCCGGGTTAACGTGCCGCTTGATAAGATCCCGTTGTTCGGCGATGGCGCGTTGGGTGAAGTCTACCTTCTCGGCGAAGCTCTTCGCGCCTTCCATGCTGCCGTCGTGAACCCCGCGCAGCCCGAGCGTATAGATGTTTTCAAAGTCGCGGTTGGCCTTCACGCGATCGTCCCAATACGAAATCATACGATCGCGATTGGTGGCGAAGTTGAAATCGCCCATGGATTTTTTGTCCCATTCGCCGACGTTGTTACGGAGCATCTGTTCGCAATGCGAAGATCCCATCACGATGCCGTAAGCGTCGGCGAGGCGGGCGTTTTCCGGGAATTGGTTGAAGGGTGCGGTGCCGGGGTGCATCGCGGGCCAGAGATAATTGGCGCGCAGACGCAGCATGAGCTCGAAGATTTTTTCGTAGGTTTTAGGGCCGAGGTTTTTCGTTTGGGGGTCGAAGGTCTTGGCCGCCCAGTTGCGCAGGCCACCGAACCCCTCGTCGTTGATGAAGATCCCCCGGTAAGCGACCTTCGGGCCGTCGATGAACGGCCACTCAGCCTTGAGGTGAATTGCCGGCTTTTTCAGCGGGACAACGTCGGCCCACCAATACCAGGGTGAGACGCCGATGGCTTCGGAAAGCGCCATCACGCCATAGGCGGTGCCTCGCCGATCCGCTCCGGCAATGACCAAGGTCGGGGATTCACCCGGCAGACGGGCAATCATGAAGTGTTCCCATCGCCCGCGGATCGCGGTGACATCGAGCTTTCCGGAAGCCGCCAGCGTGTCGATTGCGGGGCTGTAGCCCAAGGTTCCAATGATGACGCGCGGTCCTGCGGCGGCGTTCAACGGGGGCCGGCGGCCGGCGACCCGTTCCAAGTCGTCAGCCAGTAGCTCCACCGAGCGCCGCACGACTTCGAAATCGGCGGGGTCAACCTGCAGCGCGGCGACCTGTTGCGGCGTCACGAGAGGAAAAGTCGTGGCTTCGGGGGAGGTCATGACACCGGGTGTCCCCGCAGTCAGCGGAGCAACCAGCAGCAGGAACGGAAGACTTAGAACCAAGAGGAATCGACGTCGTTTCATGGGCAGTAGGAATTCGCGAACACCCCGCAGAACTTTACGGGCGAGAAGGGAACGGAGTGGCCGGGGGAGCAGCAGGGAGGCGAACAGGGCGAGTTTGCGGAACAGGGTGCCGTGTTCAGGAGCCGGTCGCGGGTAAATGGGGAACCGAGCGTTCACTGGGTCGGACCGGCCGCGATGGCATCGCGCAGTTGCTTTTCGGAGGCGGCGTTCCAGTAGCCGCATTCCAGTTGGAAGAAGACCGAGGTATAGGGGATGGTCAGATTGGTTTTGAGCAGGAGGACGTGGAAGGTTTTCCCGGCCTCGTCGAGTTTGCCGATGATCTGTTCGTGGGGGAGCTTGGTCGTGTTCGCGCCTTCCAGGAGTTTCGCCAGATCCGCGCGATAGGCGGAGATGCCGGGCGCGGCGGCTTCGGAAACGAACGCGAGTTCTTTGTCCACATACACGGTGGGCTTCACGTGACGGGTGCTGGCGAGGGCCTTGAGCACAGCCTTCGTTACCTCGAGCTGAGAGGAACCGGTGTTGATGGTCCGCACGCCCGGGCTCACCTGCCAGGGGTAGGCGGAGTCGGCGACGACGATCCAATTGCGGTGGCCGAGCAGCGGGAGGGATTGCGCGAGCGTGTCCTTCCAATCAGCAGCGGCGTGGAGATGCGGCGCGATGAGGAGCGCGAGGGAGAGGATGAGTTTTTTCATTTTCAAAGGCGAAAGCGTCCATGGACGGACTCAGGGTTGGTAAACGGAAGCGGGTGACAGCGTGCGCAGCCCCGCCAAGATCTCGGCCGACGCGGAGAAGACCGTGCCGTGGCGCATGCCCGCAGGCAGCGAGATGGCGGACGTGATGTCTTCCCAGGTTTGCCAGTCGCGGGTGCGGCGGGCCTCGAACCGGTGACGAGTGTAGGCATCGAACAAAACCAAAGTGTCGCCTCCGACCGTCAGCGCGGTGGGGCCCTCGACGTCGGCGCCTTCGGGCGTGAGCGACTCTGGCAAAACCCGGTAAGGACCTTCGACGTCGTCTGCGACGGCCAGGCGTATGTTTTTCTTGCGCGTCGGAAACTTGGTTTCGTCTTTGAACAACATGACCCAGCCGCCGCCACGGCGCACAAGTGTCGAGTCGATGACGTTGAAGCCGGGATCGAAGAACAGGCGCGTGGGGCTGAAGGTTTTGAAATCGGCGGTGGTCGTGCAGTAGATTCGGTGGTTTTGCTCGTTTTTGCCGCCGAACTCCGTCTCGGGGAAACGGCCCGCGATGGTCGTGGCCCAGAAGATGAGGAAATGGCCGCGCTTTTCATCGTAGACGATTTCCGGTGCCCAGCAGTTTTTGGCGCCGGGCTCGTGCTGCATCACCGGGATGGCGGTCTGCTCCGACCAGGTGATCAAGTCGCGGGAGGACGCGTAGCCGATGACGCGGTCCTTCCAGCTCGCGGTCCAGACCATGTGGAAGACACCGTCGGGGCCGCGCACGATGCAGGGGTCGCGCATCAGTTTTTCGCGCCCGACAGCGGGCTTCAGCAGGCTGCGTCCGCCGTTGAGTGCTTCCCAGCGATAGCCGTCCTCGCTAGATGCGAGGTGCAGGCCGTCCTGACCGTTATCGACAAAGTAGGCGAAGAGCAGACCTGGGGCGGCGTCCGCGGCGGAAAGGCGGGCCATGAGGAAAGCGAACACGCAGAGGAGTCGGAGCTTCATTTTTTTGCGGGGACGATGGCTGAAATCTCAAAGGTCTGGATCGAGTCGGGTGGCAGCGGGCAAACCAGGCTCCCGCGCTCGAGTTCGAGGGCAGGGAGCAGGTGGTAGCGGGTTTCGCGGCGCGGTTCGGTGAGCCAGCGTCGGACGCGCCCGGGACTCGCGCCCAAGGCGGCGATGTCCAGCCGCAGCTCGCGCGCCGGCCCCTCGTTGAGCGCGACCACGACGAGGAGACCGGCGGTGCGGTCGAGGGCCGCGATAATCGATGGATCGGAAGAGTCGAGCAGCTCCATACCGGGGCGGAGGTGGCGGCTGTAGTGGGCCATCACATACAACTTGGGGGTGACGGCGAGCAGGCGGCGGTCGGCGGCGTCGAACTGGATGAAGGACCAGCCGAGGGAGGTGTCGAGCGGCTGCCAGTAACACCACGCGGACGGGCGGAGCAGCTGAAAGTCGAGGTGAAGGTTGTGGGCGAGTTCAAGGCCGTCGGCCTTGCTGTCGCCGTATTCGCTGTTCCAAAGCCGCGTCTTGTCGGCGGCGACGGCGGCGGCGAGTTCGGCGCGCGGACCTTTGCGGTGTTGGTAGCCGTGGACGTTGACCTGGGCGACGACCGCGCGGGCCTCGGGCGGCAGTTGTTTCCAAGTGTCGAGAGCCTGTTTGTAGCTGGTCTCGTCGGAGGCGGCGATGGGCAGCTCGCGCAAGCCTTGGCGGTCGAGCTCGGTGCGAAGCATCGGGAGCAGCTTCGCTTGCAGGGAAGGAGGAAGGTTTGACCCTTCCTGTTTGCCGTCGCCTTTCCAGTAGCCGCTGGAGGGCTCGTTGAACGGCGAGACGGTCGTGAACGCGAGGCCCCAGTGGTCGCGGGCGCGGCGGGCGATGGTGGCGAGGTAATACGCGAAGTCGGCGTGGTGGGCGGGGTCGAGGTTGACGCCGTTGCCCGGTGCGCCGGAAGGGTTGCGGTTGGTGAGCATCCACCACGGCGGTGAGTTGGAGAAGAGCTCGAAGTGGTTGGCGCCGCGGTCGCGGGCTTTCAGGAGCATCGCGCGCTGGGCGGCGTCGGCGTTCCAATCCCAGCCAGGCGAGACGGGGTCGCGTTGCGCAGGGTCGAGCCAGAGGGCGTCGATCTGGCGATGCGGAAAAGTTTTGGGCGGCACCTCCATGCGAAGATCACCGACCGGGCGGGTGGAGGAGGCGCCGGCGTTGTAGCGCACGATGGTGAGCCCGAGGCCGGGCAAGGTTTGTCCGGGAAACTCGGGCAAGGTAACGGGTTTCGTGGTGAAGAGCAGGTCGGCGATATCGTCGCGCTCGCCGAGGGCCTTACCCATCCAGCAGAGCGACGTGCCCCAGCCCTCCCAAACAAGGGGCGTGGCGGGCACAGTGGTGCTCGCTTGCCTGACGTTTTCGGATGCGGCGAACATCGGCGTGATGGCCGTGACGAGCATCAGAAGCGAAAGGGGTAATTTCATGTGCGTCTTATTTTGCGGGAGCAGCGGCGGCGATTGATTCGCGCAGGAGCTTTCCCGACGCGGCGTTCTATGGAGCATCAAGGGGTGATGATCACGATGAGTTCACGGTCAGGGGTGAGGACGAGCGGTTGGGGGAGAGTGATGCCGACGGTTCCGGCCAGGGTCTGGTGGCGGACGGCGAGTGGCTGGCCCGCGTAGGTGACCGTGACTTGGCGCACGGACTGGTCGGCTTTCGGGAGGGCGAGCTTCACGGTGGTGAGTGTAACCGTGCCTCGTTTCACGGTGAGGCTGGCCGCGAGGAGTCCGCCGGTCACCTTTTGGCTGAACGTGCCCCAGCCAGCGGCGGCGGTGAAGGCGGTCTTGAAGTTGTCCGCCTGCAAGCGCGGGGCGAAGCCGATCACGCCAGCGGGGCCATCGTATTCAAAACCTCCGCACGCCAGAAAGGTGGCGTAGCTGGCCATGGCGCGGGCGTAGTGGTTGCCGGCCTCGGGTTCGTTGAACGGGTTTGCTTTCATCGGGCTGGATGGCTGGTGGCGATCGTGCACGGCCCGGGCCACGGAAAGACCCTCGGCGACCATGCCTTCATAAATGAGGTGCGAGGCGAAGGCATGTTCGAAGCCCGACATGGTTTCGTTGTAGAAGCCTTGGTGAAATTTATTGCCGCCATCCCAGATGTGACCGGGGCGTTTACCGTCCGGTCGATAAGAGCCTTCCGGCCACGTGGCCATGACGGTGCCGGCGGTGCCGGCCTTGGCGAAAGCGCGACTGGGTTTGTTCACCGGCTGAGCATAATAAGGACCGATGTCGGCCATGAAGTTGTTGCGGAAAACCGAGGCGAGGGCGGCGCGGGTTTCGCGTTCAGGCAGGATGCGGCCCAAGCCGGTGCGCCAAGCCCATTGTTGGCCGAGGACCTGGTCGATGTGGCTGCCGTCATAGGAACCGGGGCGCCATTTTTCCGACTCGGGTGAGAGGTGGATGAAGCGGTCGCCGTTCCAAAGCTGGGCGACGAAGTTCTTCTGTCCGAGCGCGACGCGCTCCCGGCACAAGGCGGCAAAGGCGGTGTCACCGGCGATGCGGGCCATCTTTTCCACCGCGGTCAGGGCGGCCAGGTTGAGGCTGGAAATCCACGGACTGGGACCGGCGATGTCCTCATCGAGCGTGTGGTGGGTGACCTGCTCGGGCAGCCCGTCCCCGTCGCTGTCCTGGGCGAGCAACCACTGGGTCGCCAGGCGGATTTTGGGCCAATACGCTTTCACGAAGGCGTCGTTGGTCTCCAGCAGGTGGGTGCGGTAGGTGCGCAGGAGAATGCCGCATTGTCCGTCGATTGAAGCCCAGTGTTTGTAGCCTGGCCCGAAGAGACGCGGGCTAGTGGGCAGGGGATCGGGCGAACCGGGCAGGCCATCGATGCGCATGGCAATGCTGCCATCGGTTTTGATGCCCACGGCGGGCACGTAATCGGCCAGCGTGCGCAGGGACTTTTCCAACTCGGGGAAGAGCCGACCGGCGCCCTCGTCGTAATGCCACACGTGGTTGCAGGTGCCGGGGAATGAATACACGCCTTCAAAACCGTAGAATCGGCCGTCCGCGAAGCGGAAACACGTGGCGGTGGCGAGGGTCGACAGGTTGGCGATCGAGCGGTCGAGCAACCAGCGCGGCAAGGTGGAGTCGTAGTAGGTCTGCCGCCACAAATCGGTCGCGGCGAGGATGCCGGGACCATCGGTGGCGAGTTTGTCCACCACTGCGGAGGCTGAGGCATACTGGGTGGCATACCAGCGGCCCTTGCCCTGAAGTTTACCCCAGTCGTTCAACTCGAAATTCGGGAAATGCCAGGCGATCGCGAAGGTGAAGCTGCG
>JANODO010000153.1:0-14874 GCA_031412735.1 Rariglobus sp.
GCGATGAGCCGAAGGGGTCAATGCGATTTTTGTTAGTTCTTAGCCTTTTTCCAAAGGTGCGTTCCCGCCCTCCTGTCACTCGCGTGACGGTCTTGGTATCCTGCCCTCACGCCACCGCTTCCAATGCACCAACTTAGAACTAACAAAAATCGCGTTGACCCCTTTTATTAGCCGCCCCTTTTATTAGCCGCCCTTTTATTAGTCGCGCGTTGACCCCTTTTATTAGCCGCGCCCTTTTATTAGCCCTCCGGCACACGGGCGCGTTGGATCAACGCCTCCGCCGGCGTGCCGACACTACGCAGCCCAGGGCCAGGGCACCCATCAGCCCAGCGTAAGCCGAGGGCTCCGGGATAGCCGATGTGGGGATCCCCTCGACGTAGTAATTGAAGGAATGCCCGACGTAACGATCCGCCGTGGGAAATGAGCTGGGAGGCGTCGAACTGCCGGTGATGAAATTGATGTAGCTCACGCTGGCGGCTGTGCCCGTTGCATACCGCACCGAGGCGGTGCCGGTGTAGGCGACTAGCAGCCAATAGTCGCCCGCGCTCACGGTGGGCGCGGTCGTGAAACCGAATGTCTGGTCATCGATCTGGCTGCCGCCGATCACACTTCGGTTTACCGACCCGAGGCCGGTGGTGGCGACGAGTTGATTGGGCGCACCTGCTTGGTCGCTATAAACGGCGGCGAGCGCACTGAACCCGTGGTAGGTTCGGGTATCGAAAATGATCCCCGCCGATTGAAAAATCATCTCCTCGGTCACGGTGATTTTATTACCGAGCAGGTAATTCGCGACGCTCACCGTGCTGGTGCCGAGATCCGTCCCGTTGCCGACGATGACGGTCTGCCCCTGGGTGTTTCCCGAAAACGCAACTACGATTAGGACGAGGGCGGCAAGCTTGTGCATGAAGGGTAGCGGTAGGTGTTTGGCGCGGGCGAGGGTGAGGTAAAGCCAAGCCCCTTAGTCAGTGAGACGGGGGCCGGCGTTGGCCTTCGCTATCTGGCATGAAGCCTGAAGAAAACGTTAGGATCGGGGACCGTGAATACGAATTCGATTTTCCCGTCGGCGTTGACGACCGTGTCCGCTGCGGTGAACGGCAGCGTGGTGTAGTTGATCAGGTTGGTGGAACGCTGGATCTCAATGGTCAGCTTCCATTTTTGGGTGACAGGGTCGCGAGAGAGAATCGGAGGCACGAGGTTGAGGCTCTCCACCTCGGTCAGCGTGTAGAGATTAAACGTGTTGGGATTGCCGGTCACGTCGGCTTGGCCGGCGAGGCGGGTGGAATTGATTTGGGCTTGGGTGAACAGGCTGAACGTCGCGGGGGAGCTCGTGACGTCGGCGCGGCCAACGAGACGAGCGGCGGCCGATTCATCCTGAACCTGAGCAGCAGTGAAGAGGTTATACGTCGCAGGGGCGGACGTGACGTCGGTCTGGCCGGCGGTGCGGGAGGCGGCGACCTGGGTGGTCGTGAAGAGATCGTAGGTCGCGGGAGCACCGGTCACATCGGCACGGCCGGAGAGGCGGGCGGCGTTGGCTTGGGTCTGGGCGTCGGCGGTGGTAACCAGGTTGTAGGTTGCCGGAGCGGAGGTGACGTCGGTCTGGCCGGCGGTGCGCGTGGAGTCGATCTGCGCTTGCGTGAACAGGCTGAAGTCAGCCGGAGCAGTCGTGACGTCCGCGCGACCGGCGAGGCGCGTGGAGTCGATTTGGGCTTGGGTGAACAGGCTATAGGTCGCGGGGGAGTTGGTCACATCGGCGCGGCCAACGAGACGAGCCGCGGCGGATTCGTCCTGAACCTGATCGGCGGTGAAGAGGTTATACGTCGCGGGAGCGGACGTGACATCCGCGCGGCCAGCAAGACGCGTAGAATCGATCTGCGCTTGCGTGAACAGGTTGAAGTCCGCCGGAGCAGTGGTGACGTCCGCGCGGCCGGCGAGGCGCGTAGAGTCGATCTGCGCTTGGGTGAAAAGACTGAAGGTCGCCGGTGCTGCGGTCACGTCGGCCTGACCAGCGATACGCGTGGAGTCGATCTGCGCTTGCGTGAATAGGCTGAAGTCGGCCGGAGCAGTCGTGACGTCCGCACGGCCGGCGAGGCGCGTGGAGTCGATTTGGGCTTGGGTGAAGAGACTGTATGTAGCGGGAGCGCCGGTCACATCGGCGCGGCCGGTGAGGCGGGCGGCGGCGGCTTGGGTCTGGGCATCGGCGGTGGTAACCAGGTTGTAGGTTGCCGGATCGAGGGTGACGTCGGTCTGGCCGGCGGTGCGCGTGGAGTCGATCTGGGCTTGCGTGAATAGGCTGAAGTCGGCCGGAGCGGTGGTGACGTCGGCCCGGCCGGCGAGGCGCGTGGAGTCGATTTGGGCGTGGGTAAAGAGACTGTAGGTGGCGGGAGAGCCGGTCACGTCGGCGCGACCGGCGGTGCGCGTGGAGTCGATCTGCGCTTGCGTGAACAGGCTGAAGTCGGCCGGCGCGGTGGTGACGTCGCCTTGGCCTGCGGTGCGGTTGGTATCGAATTCGACGAGAGTGTAGAGGCTGGAGTCGTTCAGAAAGGCGTCGACGAGCGCGGACTGGGCGACCTGCCAGTCGAAGCCGAGGGCGACGAGTTTGAGTTCCGCGAGGTCGTTGAGGCCGTCGCCATCGGTGTCGGTCGTGGCGGTGAGCGGCTCGACCGTGATGGAGACGCCCGTGACGGAGGTGGAGGTGACGGTATTCCCTGCAGTATCCTGATAGCTCAAGGTAACCGTATAAGTTCCCGTCGGGATAAGGGCGGCGTGAAGTGCACGGTCATAGGTGAACGTGCCGGACCGGGCGTTCGTGAGGGGAATCACGGTGGTGGTCGTGCCGTTGCTGAACGTCAGTTTCACGGTGCCGCCGTAAGGTGCCTCCGGGAGCGTGTAGGGGATGGTGCTCCCATCGGTGATGGCGGCATTGGCGACCAGACTCGTGAAGCTCGGCGCCACGGTCCCGGCATCGTAGGACATGTGAATCAGGGTCACGGCGGTGGAATTGTGGCTGAAGAGGTCCCGATAGGTCAGGGTGACGGTATAGGTGTCGTCGGGCAGGGTTGTGGAAGTGCTGGCGAACCCGGGGACTGAAATGTTCGAGCGATCAAAGACTAAGGTATTGTTCCGCACCCCGTTCGGCACGGTCACCACCACGGTCGTGCGGCCGGTGAAGGTGATCCTGGCACTAGTGGTGGCGTAACTTTCCGGTATGGAGTAGTAAAACTTAGCGAGGTTTGTGCCCAAGGTGAGGACATAGCCCAGAGTGGGTGTGAGCGTGCCCCCACCGGTCGCCGTCGAACTGAAATCCGCAACGGTGCTCCCTCGTGAGCTGGTCACGAGTTTGAAACTGTTACTGTCAATCACCGAGACGTAATAAGTCGTGGTCGACGGCAGATTGGTCCCTGAAATGGTCACCGCCGTATCGGCCGCCAAGCCATGATTCGCTCGGGTGATAGTATCGGGCGCAGAAGCGATTGTGACCGGGGTTGTGACCGGTGAGCTGGAGGCGGAACGTATCGTTGCACTGGTCAGCGGCAGGAAATCAGCGTAGGTCGTGCCTGACGAGGTGGTCGCTAGTCTGAAGCTGCCGGTGTCAATTACCGAGACGTAATACGTCCTGGTAGAGTCCAGATTGGTCCCGGAAATGTTCACCATGGCGTTGGCGGCGAATCCGTGACTCGCACGAGTAATGATATCGGTCGCCGGGTCGATCGTAACCGCGTTTGAACCGATCGTTCCAGTGGTCCCCGTCGCAATATCCGCGTAGGTGGAGCCTCCCGAGGTGGTCGCGAGTTTGAAGCTGTTACTGTCTATCACCGAGACGTAATACGTTGTGGCCGACGGCAGATTGGTCCCGGAGACAGTCACCGCCGCGTTGGCCGCGAATCCGTGATTCGCAAGGGTGATCACATCGGTCGCGGGGTCGATGGTGATCGCGGTTGGGGCGGAGACGGAACTTATCGTTCCGTTGCTCCCATCCCAGAAATCCGCGTAGGTGGAGCCTCCCGAGGTGGTCGCAAGCTTTAGGTAGCGGTCGTCCACGAGGGAGGCGTAGTAAGTGGTCGTCGGCGACAGATTGGTCCCAGAGATTTGCACGGCTGTGCCGGCGGCCAAGGAGTGAGGCGCCGACGACACGCTTATCGTTGCACTGGTCCCTGACGTAACATCCGCATAGGTAGAGCCTCCTGCGGTGGTCGCGAGTTTGAAGCTGTTACTGTCTATCACCGAGACGTAATACGTTGTGGTCGACGACAGATTGGTCCCGGAAATGTTCACCGCCCGATCGGCCGCCAATCCATGATTTGCAAGGGTGATGACGTCGGTCGCCAGGGTGATCACCACAGAAGTTCCCAACCAAAGCGTATCGGTCGTCGGATCGATTAAGAATGCGAGGGGCGCGTAGGAGAAGCTGGGAGGGAGCGCGCCCGTATCGACCGTAACAGCAGTCGCCGTGTTGCTCCTCACGGTCACGCCCGAGGCCCGGGTGTATTGCACATAAAAGCTGTAAACTCCGTCCGGCGGGTTTGTGGCCGGTGTCACCGCGTTGCCGCCGGCGTCCGCCTGCGACACACTTCTGAAAAGGGCGCTACTCATCGCAGTCGAGGGATTGAAGCTGAACGATTGCGTCGCAGAGATGCTAAACATCGTCATCGTCCAAGTGGAGCCGATCGACGCAGTCGAAAACCCGGAGAGGTAAGTCATGACCACCCGGACGCTGCTGATGGTGCCGGTTTCGCCCGAGATCGAGAAAACGACCGCCCCGTTGTCGACAAAGGACCCGCTACTGCTGGGTGCGCTCAGCGTCATGGACTGGCCAAAGCCCTTTTGGCCGGTGGCCAAAAACAGGCAAAACGCCAGCAGGCAAAACCAGCTGGCGGTGATTAAACCGGGCGGTGTGAGCCGCGCGGACGGGTGGGACTCTCGGCGAAAAGTGAACTTCGCCCCCTCGTCGCTGGCCGGTGAGCGTGGGGCGGGCACACCGGAGAGGCTCGCGTGATCGACCGCGCATGCGTCCGCACTGCCAGAAAACCGCACCCGAGGGCCTGCTGTGTGGTGAGCATCCTGAAAATCGCCCTCCCCCCTGAACGACCGACTGGAATGGGCGTGACCGTGTGCGGGGAGACTATTCATGGGGTGATGCGTTTCTGGGGTAACCCGCCGCGGCGCGGCAGGGGTGCACGGTAAAAATGCGGTGGATACGGACGCGCGGTGACCCAATCACGGCTGATGTTCCATACCTGCGGCGGGGGAGATTTGTGATCGGGTGACGGCACAATAACTCCGTTAATAACGGCATGATCGAGCCGTCCTTAAGTCACAATCAGCAGATAGTTTAAAAGAGCGGCTTGGCCCGGGATGTTTGCTGCTGGCGATAGCGGCCTAAATCGCCGGCCGGCGCCCCCCCCCCTCCTCTTTCTCTTTCTCGTTCTCTCTTCACCCACCCTGACGAACGACCCCCGACGAACGAGGACGAGTAAGAGAACGAGAACGACCGTGAGCCGAAGGGCCGTGAGCCGAAGGGGTCAATGCGGCGTGAGCCGAAGGGGTCAATGCGATTTTTGTTAGTTACTAGCTTGTTTCCAAAGGTGCGTTCCCGCCCTCCTGTCACTCGCGTGACGGTCTTGGTATCCTGCCCTCACGCCACCGCTTCCAATGCACCAACTTACAACTAATAAAAATCGCGTTGACCCCTTTTCTTAGCCCGCGTTGACCCCTTTTCTTAGCCCATTTTCTTAGCTATCCCTTTTATTGGCCCTTTTATCGGCCCATGGCTCGATTGCACCGGGCGAGACGGCCCCCGGCGGCACGGCGAACGCGCATCCCTGAGCTCAAATAATTTTCTAAAGTCTTCCGCAGCTCGTGCCGATAGGAGGCGAGAAATCTACTACAATGCCAAAATTCGAGCAACCATTCCAAGCCACAAAAACGCTCCGTAGGTCCTTGTTTCTTTCTGCTTGCTTGATCGGGGGCGGCGTTGGGTCGGGAACAATCGTCGCTTCACCCGCCCCGGTGTTTACTGGCGCTATCGGTCTCAAGGAAACCTTCGACAACAATGTGTTTATGCAGCGCGTCGGGGCGGATGCTGATCAAGAGTCATTGGTGACGGCCGTTCAGGCCAACATCGCCGTCGCCTGGAAAATATCCGACAGCGTAGCGCTGACGGCCAGCTATGCTCCTGAGCTTTCGGTTTTTCACTCGGCCTCAACCGAAACGTTTGTCGCCCATCGAGTCGCTCTTGGGCTGAAAGGAAAACAACCGGATTTCACGTGGGACACTACGCATACCTTGCTCGGGCTCGACGGTGACGGTAAGAGCCCATCGTTTAGCGGACCGGGCGGGGCGCCTGCCCTCGGTGGGGTGCCGTTGCGCGACAGGCGCGATGCGTTGGTCTATCGCGGTGCGGCGAAGGCGACTGTGCCTGTCGCATTTGGATTCGTGCGGCCGCTGGCTTCGCTTTACAATCACGATTTTCGCACTGAGCAGCGTCAACAGACCGGCTACCAAAATTACGTTGATCGGGCGGATTTTGCTGTCGGTGCGGACCTCGCCTATACGCTCTCGGAAACCTTCACGTTGATCTCTGGATACCGACATGGTTGGCAGCGTTCGGCGCGGGCCCCTGGAGTTTCGATCGACTACAAAAATACTTACGACCGAGTGCTGGTGGGGTTTGAGAGCGCGATCGGATCAAAAATCAAGCTGGCCCTTCTGGCTGGTCCAGACTGGCGAAATTTCTCGTCGGCTCCAGCGACATTTGATGCCGGGGCCACGCGCTTCTTCGGAGATTTTTCAGCAACGCTGAGTCTCACTCAGGCAGACACGATCGCCTTGGTTGCACGTTCGTTCGAGCAGCCTGGATATGCCGGCGGTAGCCTCTATATCGACACGACGTATGAGGCGGTTTGGCGGCGGGTGCTGTCGCCCGAATGGAGTTTGGCAGTCACCGCGCGGGCCCTCAACTGGGACTTCCGTGATCCGGTCCGTCGTAATGAGTGGTGGTATGCCGGAGTCTTCGCGCTGACCTACAAGCCCACGAAGACTGTTACCCTAGAGGCTTCCTACAGCTATGATTCAATTGAGAGCCGCGTCCCCGCAACTGAGGGCCGCGAGGCGCGTCGGGACCAGTTCTCTATCGGGGTGCGTCGGACTTTTTAAACAAAGACCGTCTTCGACTCACCGACTAATTGAATTTTCCGAAAACCTGAAAAGTCCCAAAACAAAATCCAATAAAATGAAAAAATCCGTCCGTTCGGTTATCCGTTCCGCCCTGTCTCTGCTCGCTGCTGTAGTCGTGGCGGGCGCCGTCCTGCCTACGCAGGTCAATGCTTCTCAAACCGAGAAGGTCAAAGAAGCCCTGCAGGTCATGCGGGCGGAAGCCGCAAAATTGGGTGAGCCCAAAGTCGACGGAACCAAGCTCCTATTCGGGTCAACCCGGATCAATGGCGACTACACAATCGTCGATGGCTTGAAGACGCGCTTCGGCTGCACCGCCACGTTTTTCGTGGTGAAAGGCACGGATTTTCTTCGCGTGAGCACGAACGTGCTGAACGACGGAAACCGCGCGGTGGGCACCGTTCTAAACGTAAGCGGCCCGGCCTATGCCGCCAATTCAAAGGGCGAAGCCTATTACGGAATCGTCGATATCCTCGGAAAGAAATACGATGCTGGCTACGAGCTGATCAAGAACAGTGCGGGCGAGACGGTGGGCCTAATCTATGTCGGATTTTCGATCCCATAAGCCCCGCGCCGTTCCTCTCATTCCCCCGCTAACAGGCCCAATTTTCCGATGAATCGAAAACTCACTCTAGGCACCCGAATGACGCTGGCCTTTGGGGTCTTAGTCCTAGTAGTCGTCGCCTTGGGGATCATCGGCGTGGTGAATATGAGGCGGGTGGGGAGTCTTTCCGAATCGCTGGCTGCGGCCAGCGTGCCAGGGATCGTCTTGGCCAATAACATCGAGCGGCACGCCGGTTCGATGGTTATGAATCTGCATAATTACGGATACACGAACGACGCGGCGTTCCTGCCAAAAGTTCGTTCCGAGATTGCAGAAGCCAAACAGAATCTCACGAAGGCAAGGAAACTGGGTGCCGAACACGCAAATCTCAGCAAGTTAAAGGATGCGGCGGACCGTGGAGCGGAGACGCTGGCGGAGTTTGAATCGCTGATCGCACCACGAGAAAAGCTTACGGAGACCTTGGAGTTAGAACGGCAAAAGGCTCTGGCGGACGGGAACACATTTACGAAGATTTGTTTGAACTTTTTGGACAAGCAAACCGAGGCATTGAACGGCAAGATCGCGGCCGGGATCGACGGGGATCAGCTGGAGGCGAACGTGCAGCGCATCGGTTATCTTTCCGAAATCGTGCGCACCGGAAATCTGCTGATTGGGAACGCATGGAAGGCTCAGGCTCTCCGTGATCCTGAAATACTGGCAGAATCACTGGGACTGCTCGCTACGGTTGATAGTCTGCTCGGGAAATTTGAAAAAATTATCGATTTTGAAAACGATCGTCAGCGCATCATGGAGTGCCGCAAGGCCAGTCAGAGTTATCGGTCCAGCGTGCACTTGTTCCTCGAAAGCTGGAAGGCCCGCGAAGACATTGCGCAGCGTCAAGACGCCTTGGCCGCTACGTTGATTAACCGCGTCCACGAGGTAGCAGCCCTTGGCTTTCGGGACACGACTGCGGCATCTGAAAAAGTCGAAGCCGTAGTGACTTTTGGATCAAGTCTGGCGTTGGTTTGTGCGCTCGTGGGGACCGTTTTCGGCGTCTTAGTCGCCTTTATCATCACGGGGAAACTGAGTGCCTTGTTGCGGGGGTTGGCGCAAACAATCAACGATGGGGCTGAGCGAGTCGCCGGTGCCGCGGGAGAGGTGTCCTCGTCAAGCCAGACTCTCGCCGAAGGCTCGAGCGAACAGGCCGCCTCAATCGAAGAGACCAGTGCGTCACTGGTGCAGTTCTCCAGCATGACCAAGCGCAACTCCGAAAATTCGCGAAAAGCTAACGAACTTTCCAAGCAAACCCGCAGCGCCGCCGATCAAGGTGCGGCCGACATGCAGGAAATGAATGCCGCAATGGTGGCGATTAAAGGCAGCAGTGACGACATCGCCAAGATTGTAAAAACGATCAATGAAATCGCCTTTCAAACCAATATTCTCGCTCTGAACGCTGCGGTAGAAGCAGCGCGGGCTGGCGCTGCGGGCCTTGGCTTCGCCGTTGTAGCTGAGGAGGTTCGAAGTTTGGCGCAGCGCAGCGCGGTGGCGGCGAACGAAACAGCCGAGAAAATCGAGGGTTCGATTATCAAAACCGCCCAGGGGGTAGCCCTCAGCGCAAAAGTTTCCCTCACGCTCGCTGAAATCGTGACGAAGGCGCGCCACGTTGACGAATTGGCGGCAGAGGTTGCCGGAGCTTCGCACGAGCAGGAGCAAGGCATTGAACAGATCAACCTAGCGGTCGGTCAGGTGGATAAGATCACTCAAAACAATGCCGCGACTGCCGAAGAGACCGCGGCGGCGGCAAAAGAGTTGAACTCGCAGGCGGAGCTGATGAAAAACGCGGTGGAAGATTTTTGGGAATTGGTAGGTGGCTCCAAGGAAGCACGATCGTAAAAGCTGGGTCGCGCGATGCTCTATCGTTGCAGTCGAGCGATGGGGTCGGGGCCGTTACTTGTTCCTTCTCAGGGTAAAAAAGCCATGACACGCCTCCTGTGCCGACAAACTCCGCACGCTTAATACCTCGTCACGCCGCAACGCCTCGAAACTGGGATGAGCCGAAGGGGTGTGGTGAGCCGAAGGGGTCAACGCAATTTTTGTTAGTTATTTGCCTGTTTCCGAAGGTGCATTCCCGCCTTCCTGTCACTCGCGTGCGGTTTTGGCATCCTGCCCTCACGCCACCGCTTCCAATGCACCAACTTAGAACTAACAAAAATCGCATTGACCCCTTTTATTAGTTGACCCCTTTTATTAGCGCCCAACGCGGTCAAGTGGCAGCTATGGATGGCGCTCTTGGTTTACGTGCTGCTGCGCTTCCAAGCGTGGCGGACGAACTGGACGCACAGCTTCTCGCGGTTGCTCACGCTGTTGCGCGCCGCGCTCTGGCAGGCGCGGGACCTGCGCGAGTTGCTCAAACGCTATGGGACAGCCGGGGGTGATTTTCGCGACCTGAACTCGCCCCGGCAGGCGGAGTTCCCCGGCTTCGAGTCCCATCTCATGGGACAGCACGCGTAAACTTTACCCAGCAACACCCGCTCAGGCCTCCAAATCTTGCATCGCTCTTTTTCTCCCGCCGCGCGTCTTCCCTCGGGAAAACGCGCTCAGCACCCCCTTGCGCCCCCGCTATGGGATGGCTGTGTAAAAAAAGATGACATACAACGGGTTGCCAGGAAGTAACACTCGAACGAGGCGGGGGCCGGGCAGCCGGGCCCGGCCGCCCGCATCTTACTCGTGCTCGTGCTCGTTCTCTTTCTCATTCTCTTTCTCCTAGTAGTTCGTAACGCCGAAGTTTTCGGCCGTTTTCACTTCTTCTGAAGATAATACTTGGTCACAGAGAGCACAGAGTCTCAAACCAGAGTCCACAGAGCGCGGCCCTCCGACCCTTCTGAGCCGTAGAAATGCAGTTGGAGGCGGAGTAGCGGGGTAAAATGGCGAGCAGATTTCGGTGGTGAATGACCAAGGAATACCCGGAGGGTATTTCGCCGGGAATGAAACACCGAAAGGTGCCGTCAGATTGCCTCGATACGACCCTTCCAACTGAATTTCTACGGCTGGGCTCTGTGAACTCGGATCGGAACTCCGGCTTGGCTCTGTGACCAATCCGAAAACTATCGTGATACAGACTGCTAGGTTAAAAAAACCGAAACCGAGAACGAGGACGAGTAAGAGAACGAGAACGATTTTTTTGGGAACAAATCCTGCCCCGCCGCCCTGTCGGACAAACACGGACACCCGCTATTCTCGGACGCCGACAGGTTAATCGGACCGACACGGATAATTAAAATTTTCTCAAAACGGCACACTGGCGCCGCATGAGAAAAACCATCCGCGCCCTCGTGGCGTTAGTCTTAACCACCTTCGCCGCCACCACCGGTCGTTCAGTCGAAAACACCTGGGATAACAGCGTTCGCGCCACGTCATCCGTCCAGGCCTCCCCCGCAAAAATCACCCTCAACTGGCCGCAGGATGAACAATACCTGCCGTCCAGCTACACCGTTTATCGTCGGCTTCCCGGCACCTCCGGCTGGGGCACCGGCACCACGTTGTCCGGCTCCACGACCAGCTACGCCGACACCACGGTCGTCGTCGGCACCGCCTACGAATACCGCATCGTCAAAGCCAACCCCGGCTTCACCGGCTACGGCTACATCCAGACGGGCATCAACGTCCCGCTCGTCGAGAATCGCGGCAAGGTCGTCCTCATCGTGGACAATACCCACGCCGCCAGTCTCGCCACCGAGTTGTCCCGCCTCCAGCAGGACCTCACCGGCGATGGTTGGACCGTGCTGCGGCGCGACGTCAGCCGCACCGCGACTGTCGCCAGCGTGAAGGCCCTCATCAAGGCCGACTACGCCGCCGATCCCGCCAACGTTAAATCCGTGTTCCTCTTTGGCCGCGTGCCCGTGCCCTACTCCGGCGAATTGAACCCCGACGGCCACGGCGACCACCGCGGCGCCTGGCCCGCCGACGCCTACTACGGCGACATGGACGGCAACTGGACCGACACCTCCGTCAACTACTCGCAGACGATCAGCGGCGATCCCGTCGAACGCGCCCGCCTCACCAACCGACCCGGCGACGGCAAATTCGACCAGACCACCCTCCCGTCCCCCGTCGAGCTCCAGGTCGGCCGCGTCGATCTGTCCAACATGCCCGGTCTCCTCTGGACCGGCGGCCCCAGCACGATCCCGAGCGAACTCGATCTGCTCCGCCAATACCTCAACAAGGATCACAAGTTCCGCCACCGCGTCCTCAACCCGCAGCGTCGCGCCATCGTCGGCGACTACTTCGGCTGGCGCAACGGCGAGGCGTTTTCCTCCAGCGCCTACGGTGCCTACGCCGCGTTCTTCGGCCCCGACAAGACGCTCAATCTTAACAAAGTTTACAACGACGCCAAAAACATCTGGGTCCCCACCCTCGCCGCCAACGACTACCTCTGCGCCTACGGTGCCGGTGCCGGCAGCTACGCCACCATCGCCGGTCTCGGTAACGCCGCCACCAACTTCACGGCCACCACACCCGAGATCTACAGCAACAACGTCCGCGCCGTCTTCACCCTATTGATGGGCAGCTGGCTCGGCGACTGGGACAGCCAGGACAACTTCATGCGCGCCATCCTGACGACCAAAGACTACGGCCTCACCGCCGCCTGGTCTGGTCGTCCTCACTGGTTCACCCACTCGATGGGCCTGGGCGAGCCGATCGGCTACACCGCCCGCCTCACCCAGAACAACCGGGGCGATTACGAGAACCAGGTCGATGGCTCCCGCGGCCTGATCCACATCGCCCTCATGGGCGACCCGACCCTGCGCCTCCACGTCGTCGCGCCCGTCTCCTCCCTCGGCGGCAGCGTCAACGGCAGCGTCGCCACCCTCGGCTGGACCGCCTCGCCCGACACCGTCATCGGTTACCACGTCTACCGCGCCTCCTCGGCCAACGGTCCGTTCAACCGCCTGACCACCGCGCCCGTCACGACCACGTCGTTCACGGATTCCAACTCGGTATCCGGTTCCCACTACATGGTGCGCGCTCTCAAACTCGAAAGCACCCCGAGCGGCAGCTACGAAAACGCCAGCCAAGGCCTCTTCTGGTCCACCGGCGGCACTCCGCCCCCGCCCTCCGGTGATACCAGCGCTCCGTCGGTCACGCTCACCTCGCCGTCTTCAGGCTCGACCGTGAGCGGCACCAGCGTCGCCCTCTCCGCCAGCGCCTCCGACAACGTCGGCGTCACCGGCGTGCAGTTCAAACTCGACGGCGCCAACCTCGGCTCCGAAGACACCGCCTCGCCCTACGCGGCGACGTGGAACACCACCACGGCCACCAACGGTGCGCACACGCTCACCGCCGTCGCCCGCGACGCCGCTGGCAACACGACCCCCTCGTCGGTCACGACCGTCACCGTAAACAACGTCACCACCCCTCCGCCTCCTCCGCCTCCGCCCCCGCCAACCCCCGGCAACGACGTTGCTTGGGTCGAGGACGCCATCCCCGCCGGCGGTTCCGGTTACGGCAATGAGCCGTGGACTTGGATCACGGCCAACCCCACGCCGTTCTCCGGCACCCGCGCCCATCAATCCGCCCTTGTCGCCGGCCTGCACCAGCACGCCTTTAACTGGGCTACTCCGCTGGCCGTCGCCTCGGGTGAAACGCTCTACGCCTACGTCTACCTCGACCCGGCCAACCCACCCACTGAGCTCATGATCGCGTGGAACGTTGCCGGCAACTGGGACCACCGCGCCTACTGGGGTGCCAACAGCATCAACTACGGCACCAACGGCACCGCCAGTCGTTACCGCGTCGGTGATCTTCCCGCCACCGGTCGTTGGGTCCGCCTCGAAGTCCCCGCCTCCGCCGTCGCCGTCTCCAGCAACGTCTCCGGCATGGACTTCTCCGCCTTCAATGGTCGCGTCACTTGGGACAAGGCCGGCAAAGCCTCGTCCTCGACGCCTCCGCCTCCCCCGCCGCCGCCTCCCGTCCCTGACACCACCGCGCCCACCGTTTCGTTGAGCGCGCCGGTCGGCGGGACCACCGTCTCCGGCTCGTCCGTCGTCGTCTCCGCCACTGCGGCTGACGCCGTCGGCGTCACCGGCGTGCAGTTCAAACTCGACGGCGCCAACCTCGGCTCCGAAGACACCACCTCGCCCTACGCGGCGACGTGGAACTCCACCACGGCCACCAACGGCTCGCACACGCTCACCGCCGTCGCTCGCGATGCCGCTGGCAATACCCGCACCGCCGCCACCGTCAGCGTGACCGTGAACAACATCACCACGCCTCCTCCGCCCCCGCCGCCGCCGACCACCGATGTCGCCTGGGTCGAGGACGCCATCCCCGCCGGCGGTTCCGGTTACGGCAACGAGCCGTGGTCCTGGATCACGGCCAACCCCGCGCCGTTCTCCGGCACCCGCGCCCATCAATCCGCCCTCGTCGCCGGCCTGCACCAGCACGCCTTCAACTGGGCTACTCCGCTGGCCGTCGCCTCGGGTGAAACGCTCTACGCCTACGTCTACCTCGATCCGGCCAACCCGCCCACCGAGCTCATGATCGCGTGGAACGTTGCCGGTAATTGGGACCACCGCGCCTACTGGGGTGCCAACAGCATCAACTACGGCACCAACGGCACCGCCAGCCGTTACCGCGTTGGCGATCTTCCGGCCACCGGTCGCTGGGTCCGTCTCGAAGTCCCCGCCTCCGCCGTCGCCGTATCCGGCAACGTCACCGGCATGGATTTCTCCGCCTTCAATGGTCGCGTCACCTGGGACAAAGCCGGCAAGGCTTCCTCCGGCTCTACGCCCCCGCCTCCTCCTCCCCCGCCTCCGCCGCCTCCCGTCACCGACACCACCGCGCCCACCGTCTCGTTGAGCGCGCCGGTCGGCGGTGCCACGGTCTCCGGCTCGTCCGTCGTCGTCTCCGCCACTGCGGCTGACGCGGTCGGCGTCACCGGCGTGCAGTTCAAACTCGACGGCGCCAACCTCGGCTCCGAAGACACCACCTCGCCCTACGCGGCGACGTGGAACTCCACCACGGCCACCAACGGCTCGCACACGCTCACCGCCGTCGCTCGCGACGCCGCTGGCAACACCACCACCTCGTCGGTCACCACCGTCACCGTAAACAACGTCACCACTCCGCCTCCGCCCCCGCCGCCGCCCGAACCGCCAACG
>JANODO010000154.1:0-27926 GCA_031412735.1 Rariglobus sp.
ATGAGGGTTTTCAACCATCGCTGCAGCCGGACGGTCGTGTATACGGCGGCTGGCGCGGGCTTGCTTGCTGCCGCAGTCGCGGGCTCATGGTGGTTAAATGGTCCCGCAGGCGGTCGCCCGACCGTCGGCCAATCCCACATCGCCCCTGTTCCGGTGGTGGTGCAGTCCGCCTTGCCGTCGCACCGGGTCTTGGGGTCGCTTAACTCTGAACACAAACTTGATGTGCCCCCGCCGCTACCGTCATTGGCCATGGCCTTGGCTGTCGATTCCAAGCTCGATTACGCTTGGCGCCAAAAAGTCGTTCAATCCTTGGTGGCCAAGCTAAACCCGACACAGGTCGACCAGCTTGCGGCGTTTCTTGAGGAACCACGCATCCCCGTCGGGCTGACCTTGGAGCATGTCCGTTCGCTGAAAAACGACGTGCTGAATGTCCTCGGTCTTCAGAAAGAGTTTCAGCCCGCTCTGGTCCGGCTGCTAACCCGCCTGAGTCACGACTCCACGCAGGACCCCGTGCTGCGTGATTACGCGCTCCAGCAGCTGGCCGGTTTAGATTCGGTCGATTACGATGCCGTGGCCCACTGGCGGCTGGCTCAGGGCGACGATCCGGCTCTGGCCGCCACGGCGCTTCTGCACCTGCTCGCCTTTGACCGTGAGCACCCGATGCCCCCGGTTGAGCGGAGCCGTCTTGGCGACACCGCGTTCGTCCTCGCCTCCCGCGCCGAGTGCCCCGAAACCAGTCGCGCCACCGCGCTTCAGGTATGCGGGCAGCTCAAGTTCACCGCCGCTCGCTCGCTCGCTTATGAACTGGCCCGCTCATCCAGCGTCGGTTTTCCCCTCCGCATAGCCGCCGTAGCCACCCTCGGCGATTTGGGCGGGGACATCCATACCCGTGACTACCTCGCGACATTATCTACCGGCCCGGAGAAACGCCTCCGCCTTCCGGCCGATTCCGCACTCAAGAGATTTTCCATCAACTAACTTTCCTTTCCGTCAACGCACCATGAGTTTTTATCGTTCGTCTTCGTTTTATATTCTGCTTTTGAGCATTTTGTACCTAGCGGAGCCCGCTCGGGCGGTTAACCATAATCCTGTGGGTGGTGGTGGTGGGCCTGTTGTCGTGCCTACTAATGAGGCCAGTGGCGCACGCTATCGAAAGATAGCGCTAAATGGAGCACCTCTCTCCGATGATAAACCACAAAATCAAGAAGAGAGCGATCAGGCTAAAGAGGAAACCTTTATAGACGCTCTAACACTAAATCTTCGGCATGCAACGACTGATATTTATGTGCCCGTCCCCTCGTCAGATTTGGCGTTGAGTGTTCGCCGTAATGCCGTGTCTGAGAGCTGGACATTGCAGCGCGGATTGCCTCTTGGCCAGCGACTCGACCGTCCGTTTGGTATGGGGTGGACGTCCAATCTTTCCCCAAATATTGAATTCAGCACTGTAGCAGGGTCCGCCGATAATGCAGGTAATCCGGACACTGCCGTAGTAACGGATGAAGATGGAGGCCAGCACGTCTTCATGATCGTGTATCTTCCCCCGACCAGCTTCTCTGCTACGGATGGCCTTTGGGGTGGCCCTATGGTATTTGTCCCGCAGCCTAACGGACAGCATGAGCAAGATACTTACCTTGCTACTCTTACCTCCGATGGAAATGGCAATTTTGTTTTTAAGAAAAAATTCGGAACCGAATTAAACTACGTTATGGTTCCAGGATTGGCCAAAATCACGCCTGCGGACCGAATATTTCGAGATATGACGGACGGACTGCTGATCACAAAGTTTGCGCGTCTTCAATCAGTGCAGGACAAGACCGGTAATGCGCTTGATTATATTTATGTGGCAAATGATAAGTTGACCCCCTCATTTATCCAAGTTCGCCGTGCAGATGAAATGGGAGCATTCATCGCTATTACCAAAAATGATGCTGGTGTCGTTACGGCTATAAGAGACCCAAAGGGAGCAGTGATCAATTATGCTTACGAGGATTTTATTTACATTGACCCGATTATTGGAGGCGGCGGACGTGGCGTAGCGATTGATCAAGGGAGAAAACTCGCGGTGGTTACCAATGCGGACAATTCCACTAGTCACTACGAGTATAGCTTCGGTGCTCAAGACGATCTTTCTCCTAATCCAAATGGTGATTACCGGCTAGCCGGTTTGCATTTTGACTTGTCCAAAATTACTGATACGATGGGCCATGTTTATCAATTCCTGTATCAGTTCGACCAATCTAAACATAATTATAGCAATTCCGTTTTTTATCCGCGTAATGATCTCCCTCGATTAATTTCTTCGGTAATTCTGCCTAATGGGGATCAATCGCACTTTAGCAATGCAGGATCTTATGTTCCTGCTCAAGTGGTCGGTGTGGTTACATCGGAAATTGTTCGTCGAAGTGTTGTTATTGATACACTCGGAAACCAACGAACATACAATTTCGATGGGGTCCAATTGGAACTAGCTACCGGACTGACCGGGTATTATGTGGCGTTTGGCGGATTCCAAGTGCCGTCCTCTATATTTTACACGATGCCGCGGATAACGAGTTATAGCGGCTCTGGTTTCTCTGCGGTTAAGCTTGGCGAGGAATCCTTTGAATTCAGCCCTGCTGCTGGCATGGCACTTTCTAAGGCCACGGATTTTAGTGGCAATACCACAACCTACCAGTATGGAGATAGTTATAGCGGTCCAATCAAATTCTATGGATACACGATTGCGACCGCATTCGGGCGGTTCTCTGATCCCACAAGTCAAACCAACTCACTTAATCAAACGCGAGTATTCGCCTACAATGCTGGTCGCATTATGACCGCATCGTCTGATGAAGCCGACATCACCACCCAATGGCAGGTTGATACACCCACGGGTCGCCGCCTTCGCGAGATAGTGACCGATAATTCGGAAAACGTGTTCTCGGAAACCATTTTTTATTATAAAGATACCGAGGGTGCATACCTTCCTCCGGGAATCAGTTACGCAGGTATTTCCCTAAATTTCCTAACCAAGAAAGTGGTTAAGGCTAAGACCGTGTCCTCAACGGACCCTGCTTGGGTGGCCGATTTAGTAACCGCTTATGTGCCCGACGCCAATGGTCGCGTGTGGAAGGAGATCGTAAATCCCGCTGGCTTGGCCCTGACGACCGAATATACTTACGACGCCAACGGCAACAAACTCACCAGCAAGGATCCTCGTGGCAATATCACGACGTTTGCCTATGATTCCCGCAATCGCCTCACTCTCGTCACCTACCCCGACGCCACCACGAAGCAGTTGGACTACGACGCGCGCGGCAACAAGGTGAAGGAGGTCGACGAGAACGGGGTCGCCACATTGTTCGATTACGATGCCCTGAACCGCGTTATCAACCAAGCCATCGATAAGAACGGGAACGCTGTGATTGATCGTCTTGCGGACGATACTCCTGACCGAACCGTGGATATCGTTACCTCGTTTACGTATAATGCCCTTAACGCCAAGGTCACGACCACCGATCCCAACGGCACCGTCACCAAGTTTGAATACGACGCGCTTCAACGCTTGATCAAGAAAACAGACGACTTCGGCGACGGGCGGCTCAACTACATCACCACCTACGAATATGGCGCCAATTCCGGCGGCAGTGTATTTGCGAGCTCCGGCTTTAAGCCCACCAAGGTCACCGACCACCGCAGTTACGTGACCGATGTCATCTACGATAAGCTCTACCGCCCGACCGAGGAAAAGGTTTTCTACGCTCCCGGTCTCTACGCCACCACGAATAAGACCTACGACGCAGTCGGCAATCTTCTCACCGTGACCGACCCGCTCGGCACCGTCACCAAGACCACCTACGACGCCTTAAAGCGTCCGCTTGCCGTGACCGAAGCCTTTGGCACCTCACTCGCCGTTACCTCTGCTCAGGACTACACCTCCACCGGCCTTGCCTGGAGAACAATCGCCGACTACGGCGATACAACCCGGCTCAACCGCGAAACCCGCACCGACTACGACGCCGCCGGCCGCCCCGTTAAAGTCTACGCGCCCGCCGTGGACGACGCGCTCACCGCTGCGACCACCGATGTCAGTCCAATGACTGAGACGATCTACGACGCCGCCAGCAACGTGTCGGCTGTCATCAACCCCCTCGGCCACCGCACCGACTACATCTACGACGTGCGCAACCGCCGCACCGACGAGCAACAGCCCGCGGTCACGCACGCCACCTCCGGCCTCGCGCTCCGCCAGATTCGGACGACCACCTACGACGCCGTTGGCAACGTCCTCAACACCGAGGACGCCCGCGGCTATGTGACCACCACGACCTACGACCCGGCCCGTCGTCCTCTCACGATCACCGCGCCGGAAGTCACCAAGCCCGACGGCACCACCGCGCAGCCGGTCACCGTGATGACTTATGACAAAGCCGGCAACGTTCTCACGCTCACTGATGCCAACGGCCACGTGACGACCAACACCTACGATGCGCTCAACCGCTTGCTCACGACAACCCAGTCACCTACGAGCAACTCCGCGGACAACATCGTCGTCCAAAACGAATACGACCCCGCTGGCAACCGCACCGCCGTGATCGACGGCAAAAACCAGCGCACCGAGTTCACCTACGACGGCCTCAACCGCAACCTCACCATTAAAGACCCAGCCAACCGGTCGGTCACCTTCACCTACAACGCCCTCAATAAAACTACGCGCCTCGACTCCCTCGGCCAGACGACCAGCTACGCCTATGACTTCCGCCACCGCCTCACCGGCGTGAGTTACGTTGTTGACGGAACCCACGTCGACCGCTCGGTGGACAACCGCGTTTACGCCTACGACGCCCTTGGCCAGCTCCTCTCGGTCACCGAGCCCAACAAAGCCGGCAACGTGGCCAACGCCGCCTACACCTACGACTCCCTCGGCCGCCAACTCACCGAAACCTCCGGCGGCAAGCAGCACGCCTACACCTACGACTTGGCGAATAACCGCATCACCGTGACCTACGGCGGCACCGGCACCGTCCTTACTTCGACCTACGACGTGCTCAACCGGCTCGCTACGCTCACCGAGAACAGCCGCGTGACGACTTACGGCTACGATCTGAACGGAAATCGCGTCTTCCAATCGCTACCCAACGGCGAGGAAATCGACACGATTTTCGACGCGCTCAATCGTCAGACGGCGATAGTCACAACGAAGAACGGCGGTGGAACGCTCCTTGAATTGGCCCAAGCGTATGATTTGGTAGGCAACGTGGCCCGCATCACGGAAAGCTATCCCGGCTCGACCCTCTCCGGGCGCACGGTGGTCAACACGTATGACCACGTTAACCGCCTCACAGGTGAAACCACCGTTGAAGGCGCGAAAACCACGGCAACCACCTACGCCTTCGACAAAGCGAACAACCGCACCGCCAAAGCAGTAGCGACTACCTCCGGCTCAGGCACGACAGTCGTCGATACAGCCTACGTCTACAACAATCTGAACCAGCTCCAGACGGCTACCGAAGGCGCGGCAGCTACGGCGTTCAGCTACGACCTGAACGGCAACCGAGCCACCCGCACCAAGGCAGGCCAGGTTGACACCTACACCTACGACTACGAAAACCGTCTCGTCAGCCTTGCCAAAAACACGCCCGGCGGCGCTGGCACCTACGCCTACGTTTACGACTACCGCACCCGCCGCGTGGAACGCACGGAAATCGGCACTACGACTAAGTCCGTTTTCAGCGGTGGCCTGAGTATAGCGGAGTATGTTACCCCGAATTATGTATATGGACCCCAGCCACCAACTGGTTATCAAGGTTCACCAGTCCTTACCTTGGGGGGCGGTAGTGTCGGTGTTACAATTTCAATTGCTCCTAGTGTAGTATACATCCGCGGCAGCGACTGGGGTGGGGGAGTCGGCGGCTTGCTCTATTCGGTGCGCTCCGGCGTGCCCTCCTACAAGCACTGCAACAGCCGAGGCGACGTTATCAGCGAAACCAACGCTGCCGGTGCGCGCACATGGGAAGGCACCTACGAAGCCTACGGCACCCGCACCCAGGAGGTCGGTTCGACCCAGGACCGCCAGAAAGCCAACACCAAGGAAGAAGACCCGACCGGCCTCCTAAACGAAGGCTTCCGCTATCGCTGCTTGGAAACCGGTGTGTTCATCACCCGCGACCCGCTCGGCTTCGTGGACGGCCCGAACATGTATGCCTATGTCGTTCAAAACCCGTGGTCAAAGTTTGATCCGCTTGGGCTTTGGGAGACTACTATCACCACTGAACAGGCAGCGAAATTGCCGGATTCCACGGGTATCATTAATAATTACGTGAATGCTGCCGTTAAAGAGGCGTTCTCCATCCCGTCTAGCAAACTTGGTTCAGGCGGGGTAAAGGGAGAAATAGCAAAGCGTTTGGTGGGAGGTGGAATTGGCGCCTCGATCAATGCTAAAGCTGGCGGAAATAATATCCAAATATCGAGGGATATAGTCTCAAATAATCCCGCAAATGTGCTGAAGGGAGATGTAAATGGGACGCGGTATGATGGCGCGCTTACTTTGCCAACTTTGTTTGGACCACCAATGCCGGCATCCAACGACCTGATTAACATGGGTGCTCTGGCTCATGGCATGAACGTAAACGGAAACGCAATCGGGACGGATAAGTTGGATCACATGTTTGGTGATGGAAAAGACCTATCCAATACGCCTACCGAAAGCGCACGCAGTAGCTCGGAAAACGCGGAGCGGGGACTATATGGCCTGAGGTCAAGTGGCGTTTACTCGAACGCAGATATTGAGGCTAACATGGCGGGCCATAAGTTTTATAATGATGCCGAGAAGGCTTATAAATCCGGCAAAGAATATGCGTTCGATATTCGCAGCTTCGATCTTGCAAAGATGGACGAGAACAAAAACCCCAACACTTATTCGAGTAGGGTTGAGGCAAAAATAAAAGAAAACGAAAAGAAGAAGGAGGACCAGAAATGATCCGGTCTTTGCAGCTCAAACACCTTCTGATCTTGGCGGTTATTATGCTCCATTTTGGTTGTGCATCGAAAACCGAGGATCAGCGGGTGACGGAAAGAATCATGAGTCTTTCGATTGCAGAGATTAAAAACGGCCCCCCTTCTGCAATATATTTAGGCGTTCTCCCTGGACGTTATAATGAGGGCGAAATGCGTGATGGAATTGTCTCATTTATAAATCATTACGCGGAAGAAAATGGATGGATGGATATTGGCGCGGAATGGGGGCCGCTTGTTCATCAGCGTGGCTATTACAGTGTGATAAAGTTCGATGGATTGAATTTTATAGCCGTTTTGGTGGGAGCTGATCAATGCGTGTTCGCTGTGAGGTGGGGACCTCGATTTAGCTAAAGTTACTCCGCCTGGCGCTCGCAAGGTCCCCAAAGATCCCGAGCGGCACAGGCCACGCCAGCCCCGAGCGGCTGTCATGTCCTCTGCTTCCTCCCTCCGTCGCTTGGGCTCCTCCGGTCCGGTGGAGTGCAACCCCGCCGGGGGCGGCATGGGCGGTGCAGTGGGGGAGACGATCCGAAGGGGAAGACGATCCGAAGGGGTCAATGCGTTTTTTGTTGGTTTTGTATTGAGTGAGAGGGAGGCGGCGGTAGCGCAGGGCTTACAAAAGGGAGCGGTGGTCAAAAAGATACATCGCGGAAGGAGGTTCTTCGACGTTTTCAGTGGGTGGACCGAAATGAACGAGCCATGACCGGTTACACAGAGATCACGGAAGCCTAGCCCACAGAGGCGGCAGGAGGCGGCCTGAGCGGGCGTTACGTCTATTGCGGATTGGGGGTTTTCATTTCGGCATCGGATAACTTAGAACTCCCGGCGGACTGCAATCGCCCCCGGCATCCTCCTCCGTGGCCTCTGTGTTACCTCTCGTGCCCTCTGTGTAACCCTTCCGATTCAAGTCGGCTAGCGACTGGAAACGACGAAGAACCCGGAAGGATGTTGGGAAACGCAGGCTTTGCTCCGCAACTTCGCACGTGATTCAACCAGATTTATAATCTCCTAAACGACTTCAGAATAAACCTTACTCCTCGTAAGAAACTACTCACTTAATGTATCCGCGTAACAACCTAACCCGCCGACTCGTTTGTCGCCGGGAAATCAACGGGTTATGATCAGACACGCGTGACGTAGCCCCATTAAGCTATCGTATAAATCACCAAGCCGGCGAATGTCAGAAGGCGTAAGTCAGGCTAAGGCGGGTGATGGGGGCGCCTCCGTCGGCTTCGATTTCATAGCCGCGCTCATCGAAATCGGCGGTTCGTAAGAAATTGTAGCCGAGTGTGGCGTCGAGAGTGAGCACATCAGAAAGAAGGTAGGTGGCGCCGAAACCCGCGCTAATCGAAGTATAATCGAGAACGGTGTCGGCCACGGAGGGGCGGCCGGCACCGATGGTCGCGGGCCGAGGGTCGTCTTTCACGTAAAAGCTACCGTTGTCGAAATCCAAGCTGCCGTGAAGGGTAAGGCGCTTGCTGGCGGTCCAAGAAACCCGGGTGCTCGGAAAAGCCAGCGTGAAGCGCCAATCGGGCATGAAGTCCCAGCGAACGCCGACGACAGGCATGACCGGCAGCGATTCCGAAAGAGAGCCGTAAACGAACCCAAATCCTGCGGAGAACCTCTCGCTGAACTGGTAAGTGGCGAGGCCGAAAAAACCGACCCCAAAGCCGTCGGACGAGAACGTGCCCTCGGCCCCGGCAAGCCCGACGGAGGCGCGCGCCAGCACACTCCAATGTTCATCAACGCGATGACGCGCGGCGACGCCCGCCTCGAGCGATTCAAGTTTCCCGGGAAGCGGGACGATCCCGGAGCGGTCGAGGAAGAAACCGGAGTAACCGAAGTCGGCGGCAAGCATCGTGGAGGCCGCAAGCGGCGGCAGGGGCACGTTCAGGTCGGCGACCACCCGGCTGACTGCCACCTCGCCGATGACTGCTCCGCGGGCTTCCAAGTCGGTTACTCCAGCGTATGAAGTTTCGAGTTTAAGCGTGGTATCTGGCCGACCGTTCTGAGCGCCCAGTTGAGCAGGCAAGACTAATGCGGCTAGGACGGCGGCAGAGCGGCTGATCGCGTTGAATGATGTTCGTTTAGTCATGAAGAGGCTGAATCTATACACACTGTTTATTATTTTGCAGGTCACTCGGAGTAGAAAAACGTGCCTAGTTTATAACAACCCAAGGGATTGCGAATAATAATCTTCGGGGACCCATTGCCAGGTTGCATTTGGCTTCTATGTTCCCGCGATGCTCATCCAAAAAACACTATACTAATTACCGGAGGCAGCGCAGGCATCGGTTACGCCCTGTGCGAAGCCCTCGTGAAAGCGGGCAACCGGGTGCTGATATGCGGTCGACGCGAAAGTAAAATCCAAGAGGCGAAACAGAAGCTTCCCGAACTCCACTATCGTTTCTGTGATGTTTCTCAAAAACACGACCGTGATGCTTTGTTCGCATGGGCCAGTGGTCAATTTCCAGACATCAATATTCTCATCAACAACGCCGGAATCCAACGTGAGACCGACTTCCTTCGAGGTGCTCCTGAACTCACCGACGGTGAAAGCGAAATCGACACCAACCTGACGGCGACGTTCACTTGTCGGCACTCTTCACCCCTCACTTTCTCAAGCAGAAAAAACCCTGCGCTATTGTAAACATCACGTCCGGGTTGGCTTTCATACCGCTCGAGATCATTCCAGTATACTGCGCCACGAAGGCGGCTATCCATTCATTTTCCATGTCTTTGCGTTCCCAACTCATGGAGACAAACGTCCGCGTATTTGAGGTTATTTCGCCGCTGGTGAAGACCGAACTTCATCGCGGTGCTCAAGCCCGCAAACAGGGGCAAAAAGGCATTCCGGCTTCAAAAGTCGCGGCTGCCACCGTCAACGCGCTCTCCAAAGATCGATTCGAAACGACCGTCGGCCAAGGACGGGACCTTGAATTCGCCTCGCGGATCGCCCCGCATTTCTTTCATCGGCTCTTAAACAAATTGGTCGGGAGTTGAATAACAAAACCTTGCGTTGATATAACTATGATTTTTCCTAACCACGCCCCCCTGATGACTATAGCACTCACGGTAATAACGGCTTTGGTTTTCACTCCTTCCGTTCAAGCTTCTGCGCCAGAGGGTGCCCCCGGAGTTAACCTCAGCATAACCTTAAAGGGACTTAAAACGACCAAAGGTAAGGTTCTCGTTCGTTTATATAACAGCGAAAAGGGATTTCCCGATGACCCCGAAAAAGCGATCATGTCTCTTACGGTGCCGATCAAAGAAACCAGAACCGCCAAAGCGCAGTTTTTGGGCTTGGTGCCCGGCTCCTACGCGGTTGCCGCCGTCCATGATGAAAACGAGAGCGGCGAAATGGACACCAACTGGATAGGGATTCCCCGCGAAGGACTGGGCGTCTCGCGAGATGCCAAGAGCTCTTTCGGGCCGCCCAAGTTCAAGGACTCGGTTCTCGAGGTGAAAAAAAGCGAGCAAATCGAAGTGAATTTTCTGTATCTCTGACAACAGCTGCCCGCTCAGGAGGGCTTCTTTTTTGCGTGTGAGCGTTCCGTGGTCCGGCAGCTCCGCGAGTAGCGTCGAGGCGGTCACCTTGCCGATGCCTTTGACCTGAGCGCTTCAAAGATGTCGGAGGTGTTGTCGGGTCGTCGCACCTTGAGCTTGGCGATGATCCGCAAGCTGATCTCGGGACTGTCGATACCGCCGCAGGTGCTGTTGGAGGCGAGTGTTCCTGGTTCGGCGGCGGTCGGCACCGAAACGGCGTCCGGTGGCGAAGCAGCGGGCGGTGGGTGAGTGATTGTGCGCGGCCGCGCACAATCTGGGGCATACCTGCCCTCTTTGCGGCTAAAATTCCGGCTGAATTAATCATGTTCGGACAGCTCGCAGGGCCGAGCCGGAGTTCCGATCCAAGTTCACAGATCCCGGCCGGTTCGGAAGCCGCACTCTGTGACAAAAATCATCTTCCGTGCCGAGGATCGCAAAAGGTAGGAGCCCATTTATGAGCGCTTGGATCGAGAAGGTATGACTCCGCTTGCGGGCGATTCGGGAGACTCACGCCGTCGTTACCCTTTGGATCGCCCGTAAACGGGCTCCTACCTTTCGATCTGGCGGAGTTTGGGGCCACGGAACACACGGACGGCACGGAAGAAATGGGCGTTGGCGGATAAGGCTTTTTGCGTATTTTGTAATTGTTGTAGCTACTCTTAGCCGCAGAAAGGCGCAGGACGAACCAGTTGACAGTCTCAACTACGCCCCAGACATTTTTGGCGTGAGCAACGACGCGGCCCGCGAAAAGTTTAAAGTCTACCTTGCCAGCAAAGGTCTGCGCATGACCGAACAGCGCCTCGCGATTTTCGAGGCGGCGTTCGCGCGCAAAGAACACTTTACGGCGGAAGAGCTCCTCGATCACGCCCGTGTCATCGATGATTCCGTCTCTCGAGCCACCGTCTACCGGACCCTGCCGATCATGACCGAGAGTGCTTTGCTGCGTGAGGTCGATATTGGGACAAATCTCAAATACTACCTGCCCAACACCAGCAACAACGCCCAAGTCGCCCAGGTGATCTGCGTCGATTGCGACAAGATCTTCGAGATTAGCGCCCCGTTCATGGAATGGTATGGCAGCACGGTTTCGACCAAGCTGGGACTCACGCCGATTTCGCAGCGCCTCCAAGTCAGCGCCCATTGCGACGTGCTCAAAAAAAGCGGCGTTTGCAAAAACCACGCGTAATCCGCCCATGTCCCGCAAAGACGATCCCGCCTTCGACATCGCTTTCTACGAGTCCGTGCTCAAACGCGAGCCCGGCTACGAAGACGTGATCGAGTTGCTCGGCGGTCTCTACACGAAAACCGGTCGCATCGCCGATGGTCTCAAGATGGACCGGAAGCTCGTCAAGCTCCAGCCCGACAACGCCACCGCCCGCTACAACCTCGCGTGCAGTCTCGCCCTTTTAAAACGCAAGGCCGACGCCGTCCGCGCCCTGTTGGAAGCCGTCGATCTTGGCTACACCGACTACGATTGGATGTCCCAAGACCCCGATCTCGATAGCCTGAAAAATGTGGGCGAGTTCAAGGCCCTCTTGGCCAAGCTCAAGCCGCATAGCTGAGTCGTGGCAGGGCCACGGAATGACCAAGGTCTCGCCCCTCCTCGGTTTTTAGGGAGTAATTAATTATTGGACATTGGTCATTGGACATTGGTCATTGGTCACTTCTCTCCCTCATGCCCGCTCTCGACTACGAACCGCTCGTCCTCGCTCCTCGCTCCGCACCGCCGAAGCTCACGCCTATCCAGGAGGAAATCCTCGCCCTCAAGTGCGAGCGCAACGCCGTCATCCTCGCGCACAATTACCAGATCGAGGCGATCCAACAGGTCGCCGATTACGTGGGCGATTCCCTCGGCCTCTCCTACCAAGCACAAGCGGCGCAGGCCGACGTCATCCTTTTCTGCGGCGTCCATTTCATGGCCGAGACCGCCAAAATCGTTAACCCCGGCCGCACCGTTCTGCTTCCCGACATCGACGCCGGTTGCTCGCTCTCCGATTCCTGTCCCGCCGAACGTCTCGCCGCCTACAAGCAAGCCAACCCCAACGTCTACGTCGTCGCCTACATCAACTGTTCCGCCGGCGTGAAGGCGCTCAGCGACGTCATCTGCACGAGCGGCAACGCCGTGAAAATCGTCAACCAAATCCCGGCCGACCGAGATATCCTCTTCGTCCCGGATCAGAACCTCGGCCAGTGGGTCTCGCAGCAGACCGGTCGCCAGATGCGCCTGTGGCCTGGCAGCTGTTACGCCCACGTGATGTTCACGACGCAGGCCATTGAAAAGGTCCGCGCCAAGTTTCCCGGCGCCCCTGTGGTTGCCCACCCGGAGTGCGTGCAGGCCGTCCGCGATCTCGCCGACGAGGTTTGCTCGACTGAGTTGATGGTGAAATTCGCCAAGGAAAGCCCGGCCAACGAGATAATTGTCGTCACCGAAAGCGGCATGCTCCACCGCCTGCGCAAGGAAGTGCCGCACAAAACCTTCATCGCCGGCCCGACCGACAGCTGCGCGTGCAACGACTGCCGCTTCATGAAGATGAATACGATCGAGAAGGTGCGCGACGCCTTGAAAAATCTGTCGCCGGTCATCGACGTGCCCGAAGACACCCGCACCGCCGCCCTGATCCCCATCCAGCGTATGCTGGACTGGAGCAAGCGGTAGCCGATGGAGATCGATATCGAAGCGATCGATTGGATTTTCTTCGATTGGCCTCAACACGCTCGTCGCCGACTTGGACGCCCACGGCAACGAGTGCGGCTTGTGCTCGCTCCCGGCGCTGGCCGTCGAGCTCGAGTTCTGTTAAATCACGAATTCCGGCCTTCTCCGTTGGGTTGATCGGAATCAGCCCCCTTATCCCTGCTCCGGCCTCCTCGGTGCTCCGGCCAGATGACTGATACGCGCCGCACGATCGGCGGAGGCCAAAATCTACCGCGTGTGCTGTAATACCAATTACACCTCGTAACGGGACTTTAGTATGGCCCGATGTAGCCCCGACCGGTGGTCGGGGTATCTAGAAGACGCCCGACCACCGGTCGGGCCTACACCAGACGCAAAACGGAAGCGCTCCTTTTCTCGAAAGAAGGCGGCGTGCTTGCGCGAGCATCCGTTTTTGTTGATCGCCCGACTCGCCCTACAGTTTACCAACGTAGAACTAGACGCCCCACTGCTGGGCGAGTTTCCAGCCGACATAAACGCCCACGAGCGAAGCGGCTCCGCTGATGGAAAATGCCCACATGAAGCCAAGCGGTTCAGCGAGATACCAACCGAGGTAACTGAAAATGATCGAGCAGACGACAATGAGGAGTTTCATGCGGTGCGAAAAGAAAACCGGTTCAATTGGCGGCTCGCCTGGAATCAGGCACTAGATGGGCTCAAACGGCGCACGGGTCCGCTCAACGGGTTTGATGACGCGCGGTTTCTCTTCGGCTTGCTGCGACATGAACGCGATCAGGCGGTCGTTAAACGTCTTCGCGGGATCGTGGCCGATTTTTTTGAGCGCCTGCACCAAGGCGGCGACCTCAACCAGGCGCGCGATGTCGCGGCCGGGGCGAACATAGAGCTCCACGTGCGGGAGTCGCATGCCGAGGATTTCGTAATGGTTTTCCTCAAGACCGGTGCGCTCCTCGACGACTTCGGGCGTCCACTCTTTAAGTGAGACGACCATGTCGATGCGTTGCTCCACGCGGACGCTCTTGATGCCAAACATTTCGGCGATGTTGATGATGCCGATGCCGCGGCACTCCATGTAGCCGCGGTTGAGCGGACGGCTCGACGCGATGAGGTCGCGCTCATCGAGAAGTTTGATGACCGTAAGGTCGTCGGCAACGAGGGAGTGTCCGCGTTCGATCAACGCGAGGGCGCACTCGCTTTTGCCGACGCCGGAGTCGCCGCGCAGCATCACGCCGACGCCCTTCACGTCGAGGGTGGTGGCGTGCTCGGTCGAGGACGGGGCGAACTCGTTGTCGATGCAGAGGGTGGCCAAGTTCACCCAGTTCATGGTGATCATGGGCGTGCGAAAAATGGGGAGTTTCCGTTCGCGGGAAATCAGCTCCATGGCGGCCGTCGGATGGAAATTCCGCGTGAGCACCAGGCAGGGCACACTGCGGTCGACCATCTCGTTGAGGATCTCGGTCTGTTTCTCGGCGGGTAGCATCTTGAAATAAGTCATCTCGGCGGCGCCGAGGACCTGAATGCGTTTGTTCGCGAAATATTTAAAGAAGCCCGTAAGCGCGAGTGAGGGACGGTTGATGGAGCCTTCGCGAATGAGGCGATGCACGCCGTCGGCACCGGAGATCAGTTCGAGCTTAAGTTTTTCGCGATAGGTGTCCGCAAAGTGAGCGACGGTGATGCCGTGAATGGCTTTTTGCATGGTGTTTGGAGGAGGTTTTTTTAACCACGAAAAACACAAAATACACGAAAAGCGGAAGAGTCGGATCGGACTTTCGTGTGTTGGGTGTATTTCGTGGTGATCAAAGATTGAAATCTTTGCCGAGGTAGAACTCGCGGGCTTGCGGGTCGTTGATGAGGAAGGCGCCGGTGCCTTCGCTGAGGACGCGGCCTTGATGGATCAAGTAGGCGCGGTCCACGATGCGGAGGGTTTCGCGCACGTTGTGGTCGGTGATGATCACGCCGATGCCGCGGGCTTTGAGTTGGAGAATAATCTTCTGCACCTCGGAGACGGAGATCGGATCGATGGCGGCGAAGGGCTCGTCGAGCAGGAGAAACTTGGGCTTGGTGACGAGGGCCCGGGCGATTTCGAGGCGGCGACGTTCACCGCCGGACAACGTGTAGGCGGGCTGGCGGGCGACGTGGGTGAGGTGGAGCTCCTCCAAGTGGCTCGCGACGACTGCGGCGCGTTCGTTGCGGGGCACGCCAATCGCCTCGGCGATCGCGAGGATGTTTTCACTCACGGTGAGCTTGCGAAACGTGGAGGGCTCCTGCGGCAGATAACCGAGGCCGAGGCGGGCGCGTTCGTGCATGCGCAGGTGGGTGATGTCGCGCCCGTCGAGCAGGACGCGCCCACGAGTCGCCGGCACGAGGCCCACGACCATGTAGAACGTGGTGGTTTTACCGGCGCCGTTGGGGCCGAGGAGGCCCACGATCTCGCCAGCGTGCACGCGCAGGTCGATGCCATTGACGACGGCGCGATCCCCGTAGGTTTTGGCCAAGCCGATGGCCTGAATCTCGGCGCGGGAAGACTGGAGCTCGGAGGCGGAGGCAGGCGCGTTATCCATGGTGGCGCTCATGGAGTGGGCAGGCGGGGCAGGGCGGTGGGCGCTTGCACCGGTTTGTCCTTGTCGAAGCCGAGGTCGCGGATGGGCGGGCCTTTGAGCTTGATGTTGTCGCCGAACAGGCGGCGTTCGCCGCGAAGAAGCACGATACGGTCGCCGGTGGCCACGTAGGGGCCGGCGCTGTCGATCACGACTGGATTTTCGGTGAGGACCACACGGTCCTCGGCGGGGAACACTTCGGCGCGGCCGCAGGTGACCTCGCGATCGCCTTGGATGATGTGGACGTTGCCGGTGGCCACGAGGGTCTTGAATTTCTCCAACGGCCCGAGCGTGGAATCTTTGGTTTTGACGTCTTCGAGCCGGGTCGCGGTGACATCAAGCCGGTCGCAGGTGATCTTGATGTTGGCGCCCGTCACCACGACGTTCTGCTCGAAGACCGAGCGGGTTTCGGTGTCGGTGCTCCACATCTCCATCTTGGTGCTGGTGATGACCGTCGGCACGATCGGCACGGCGGCGGAGGGCTTGCCCTGGGCGTGCGCCCAGGGTGCGGCCAGCAGCACGACAAGCAGGGAGGCGCAAAGGGGGAGGCGGTTCATTTGATGATGTCTTTGAGCTCGTCTTGGAAAATAACGCGGGCGTTCTTGCCGATCAAAACTCTTTTCGCCGGATGGTTGTAGGACCATTGCTCGCCGGTGACCTCAAGGTCGATGCGGACCACGCGGACGGATTCCTTGCCGCTGACGATTTGTTTATCGGTCAGGAAGGTGGCGGAAGGTGCGAGGAGCGTGGTGTCGAACGCGTCGGTCCCGTCCTTGGTGAACAAGATGAACTGCATGTCCTTCACGTCGACTTGGGTGGTTGACACAAAGAGCGCCTCGCCGGCGCGCATGAACGTGGCGCGTTTGCCGTCCTTGTCGAAAGTGGGCAGGCGGAATTCTTTGATGGGCGCGCTGGGTTTGATTTTCGGCGCAGGGGTTTGTGCCGCCAGAGGACCGGAGAGCGCGAGAAGAGACGCGACGAGGGAGGTGGTAACGAGACGGTTCACGCGTGAGAGGTGTGACCGTGGGCCGCGAGGATATGTTCACACACTTCGCGCACGGCGCCTTTCCCGGCGGCGCGGCGGGTGACGTAGTCGGCGGCGGCGAACGGCAACGGCATCGCGTCGGGGACGGTCACGCCGATGCCGGCCCAAGCGATGGCGGCGGTGTCGATGGTGTCGTCGCCCATGTAGACGATCTGATCGGCGGTGAGATTCAGGGTCGTGGCGAGCTCCTGAAGGGCGGTGATCTTGTCGATGCGGCCTTGAACGAGGTGGGGGATTTTGAGCTCGGTGGCGCGCACCGTGGTGGCGCCGGAGGGGCGGCCGCTGATCCAAGCGGTGGCGATGTTGTGTTTGCGCAGTTGCACGAGGCCCATGCCGTCGAGGATGGAGAAGGTCTTGGTTTCGACGCCGTCGGACGAAACGTGAAGGGTGCCGTCGGTGAGAATGCCATCGACATCCATGGCAAAGAGCTTGATGGCGGCCCAACGGGCGGGGGGAATGAGGGCTTTCATGGGCGCTAATCGTTCTCGTTCTTCGTTCGCTTACTCGTTTCTCGGTTTGGAGGTGATCGGGAAGATTTGAAAGAGAACGAGAACGAGTAGGAGAACGAGAACGATTTTCCGGGCGAATGTTTCTGAGCCGGGTCTTGCAACGCGGCGGACACGCGGGCGGGCTCACACGTTCGCTCTGGAGTGCGGCGAGCTCTCGCCGCTCTGGACGGCGGGACTCGTCACGGCGCCTCCGAAGCGGGCCGTCAGGCCGGCCCGTCAAGAGCGGCGAGAGCTCGCCGCACTCCAAATCGGATTTAGCGGTGCAGTTCGGGGAAGAAGAGCGGGGCGCTCAGGGCGAGGCCGTCGGCGACGCTCGTGAACTCTTCGCCGTCGCGGATTTTGTCCTGGCCAAAACGAGTCACAAATTCGGCGCGGAGGCTGCGGATGAGCGAGGTTCCGCCGGTTAGGAAAACCGTCTCGATGCTGGCGGGCTCGATGCCGGAGCCGGCGAGAAACGTGTCGAGGTAGCCGGCGATTTGCACGGTCAGGTCGGCGGAGTTTTGGTTGAACTCGGCGCGGGTGAGGCGGAGGTCGATGGGGATCTTGGGGTGATCGAAGGTGAGCGGCGTGGTCACCTGGGTGGTGAGGGCTATTTTCGCTCCTTCGATTTTTTGGAAGAGGGCGAAGCCTTGGTTTTCTTTGATGAGGGCTTGGAAACGCTCGAAGGCGGGCGGGTCGTTGGACAGCCCGGTGAGGCGCCAGAGGAGGTCCATTTTCTTCGCGTTGCGCAGGAAGACGATCTGGTCCCATTGGCAGATCGTGCGGTAGAGGGAGTCGGGCACGTCGATCTGTTTGCCCCAGCTGTCGTAGGTCGCGCCGCGACCGAAGAGCGGGGTGACTTTGTGCCACATGGTGGCGGCGTCGTATTTGTTACCGGCGACAGGCAGGCCGCCGGTGGCGAGGATGTCGCGCATGCGGTCGGTGAGGCCCTGGCGGGCGGGGTCGAGTTGCACGACGGTGAAATCCGAGGTGCCGCCGCCGAAGTCACCGACGAGGACGCGTTCGGGCTTCGTGATGCGTGACTCGTAAGCGAAGGCGGCGGCGATCGGCTCGTATTGGAAATGGATCTCGGTGAAGCCGGCGAGTTGAGCGGCGCGGTGGAGGCGTTGTTCGGCGAGTTGGTCTTCGGCGGAGTCGGTCGAGAAGACGGCGGGGCGGCCGAGGACAACGCGTTTGACGTTCTGGTGGGTGACGGCGTCGGCGCGGGCTTTGAGGTGTTGGAGGAAAATCGCGATCAGGTCCTCGATGAGGTAAGTCTGATTATTGATAACCGTCTCGGTGAACGTTTCGTAGGGGAGAATCGTCTTGATGGCTTGGAAGAAACGGCCGCGCATCTCGTCCTCGACGTAGCGGAGCTTGGCGGCGTTGCCCAGGGCGGGGGCGACGCGCTTCGTGGTGAGCGGAAAATACATGAACGTCGCGTCAACGCCGGCGATGCTCGGGTCGCGGACGAGGGTGCGCGTGGTGGCGTTCCAGATAGTGACGGCGGAGTTGCTGGTGCCGAAGTCGATGCCGTAGATAAACGTGTCCATGAGTCAGTCGTGCGTGAGGGAAGGTGGCCGGGTGGGCGTTACAAGGGCAAACGCCGCGCACGCGCGGATTGACCAATGACCAATGACCAATGACCAATGACCAATGACCAATGACCCCGGTGTTAGGCGTAGACGCCGCCGCCTAGGAGGCGTTCGCCTTCGTAGAGGGCGAGGAGCTGGCCGCTGGCGAGGCCGCGTTGGGGTTCGGTGAAACGCACGAGAGCCGTGTCGTTGGCTTCGGGGATAAATTCGATGGGTGTGCGCGAATCGCGGTAGCGCACGCGACCTTCGAGCCGGCGTGGCGCGGTGATGGGAGCGGTATTCCACTGAAGCGAGTGCACGCGCACTTCGGTTTGAAACAGGCCGGGCGCATCGGCGGCGTCGAAAGCGACGAGGAGCGCGTGGTCCTCGGCGCGTTTGCCGACGACCACGTAGGCTTGGTTGTCGGTGTTGGAGGGAACGCCGATGCCTTTGCGTTGGCCAAGTGTATAATAGTGCAGGCCGGGGTGCTGGCCGAGGAGTTTGCCGTCGGTGGCGCCGACGATGGGGCCGGGCTGGTCGGGCACGTATTGACGGAGGAAGTCCTGCATCTTTACCTCGCCGATGAAACAGATGCCCTGGCTGTCTTTCTTGGCGGCGTTGGGCAGGCCCGCCTCGGCGGCGAGTCGGCGCAGTTCCGGCTTGGGCAGGTGGCCGATGGGGAAGCGTGCGTCGGCGAGCTGTTCTTGGGAAAGGAGGGTGAGAAAGTAGGACTGGTCCTTGTTTTTATCGACGCCTTCAAGGAGGGCGTATTCCGGGATCTCTGAGGGTAGGGCGGCGACTCCGCTCGCTGCCGGGGCGGAGGCGCGGAGCGGAGTCCGCGCCCTACCAATTTCCACCCGGCGGGCGTAGTGGCCGGTGGCGACGGCGCTGAAGCCGTGGTCGCGCGCCCATTGGCGGAAGACGCCGAACTTGATCTCGCGGTTGCACATGATGTCGGGGTTCGGCGTGAGCCCCCGGCGGTATCCGTCCAATAAATACGCGACGACCCGCTCGCGGTAGTCCTGCATGAGGTTGACCACGCGGAACTCGATGCCCAGGCGGTCGCACACGGCGCGGGCGTCCTCGATGTCCTGCATCCACGGGCAATGGCCGATCACGTTGTCCTCGTTGATCCAGTTCTTCATGTAGGCCCCGACGAGCTCGTGCCCCTGCTGCTTGAGCAGGAGAGCGGCGACGGAGCTGTCGACTCCGCCCGACATGGCGACGAGGATTTTTCCTGATGGGGACACGGTGAAAGACGACGATGCTGCGCACCGGGGTTTGTCAATCGCGCGCACCGCCGCGACTCGCTTTCGGTCTTGTGCGGGGAGGCGCTTAAAGAATGATCGGGCGCTCTGACCATGTCTTCCCGTGCCAAAAAAATTGCCCGCGCCTGGCTGGAATCGCCGACGCAGGGCGTGATCGAGCTCACTCACGATTGGCGCGCGCGGCATCTGCCTCCTTTGGTGCTGAGCGGAGGTAAACACGTCGCGACGCTGGAGCGGGTGCCTGATTTTACGTTTGGCTGCGAGAGCACGTATTTCGTCAATCGAAAGGGAGTCATCTGGTTTTTTCTTTTGTTAGACCAACATCCCGACCTCGCGGGCGAAAAAGTTTATCTGGCGGGTGGTTTTAACAATTGGAACGGGGTCGGCGGGGGCGACGAGTGGTTGTTGCACGAGGCCTCGATGGACGGGAGGCCCGCACTTGTCTGGTCCGGTAAGGTGAGCCCCTTCAACACACATCCGCATCAACGGTTCAAGTTCGTGACGCAATCGGGCCGGTGGCTCCACGTGTCGCCGTCCGCCCCGAATGCGGTGCGCGACGAGCATGGCAACATCAACTACACGATCGATCCCGAGCGCACCGGGCAGCACCTGTTCAAGTTTCGGGTGGGGAAGCCGCTCGACCTTTCGGAATCTTGGTCGGTGCAGTGGACGGAGGTCGATGATGCCCAGACTGTGCCGCTCATGCCCGGGGATTTCTTTTTTCAACTCGCGTGCGATCTACCCATGGGCGCGCACGTGGAGGGCGATGAAACGGTGTTCCGGTTGTTCGCACCCCGGGCGAAGTCGGTTGAGCTGTGTGTATGCGCCGATCTCACGAAGCAGCAGTCGCCGCATCGTTATAAACTCAAGCACGCGGTCGATTTCAAAGGTGCCGTCAATGGCGCGTGGGAAGTGGTGCTGGAGCAGAATCTTCACGGGTGGTTTTATTGGTATCACGTAGATGGTCCGCGTGATGTGTTTGGGCTCTTTGACCCGACCCACCGCGTGCTCGATCCCTATGCTCAGGCGGCGGTGGGCAGGCTCGGGCCGGGAATCGTGCTGGACTCGAAGTGGGTGGGGCGGGGCGACCGGGGTTTTAAGACGCCCGCCTGGCAGGACTTGGTGATCGCAGAGGCACATGTGCGCGACGTCGTGGCTCGCGCGCCCGTGGCACTGGCGCTGGAAGAACGGCGCGGCTTCGAGGGTCTTCGCAAGTGGGTGGAGCACCCGGATTTTTATCTCCACCGGCTCGGCGTGAACTGCGTGGAGCTTCAACCCGTGCAGGAAAACGATGCGAAGACCCCGGATGAATACCACTGGGGTTACATGACGAATAGTTTTTTCGCGCCCGACAGCGGTTACTCCTCCGATCCGGTGAAGGCCAGCGGCGTGAAAGAGTTCCAGGCTTTGGTCGCGGCGTTTCACCGACGGGGCATGGCGGTGGTTCTCGATGTGGTTTACAACCATGTCGGCGAGCCGGCGCACCTGATGTTCGTCGACCGGCTGTATTATTTTGAACAGAGCGCCACGGGACAGTTGTCCAATTGGAGCGGCTGCGGCAATGACCTGCGCGCTTCGGCGGCGATGGCCACGCGGCTCATCATTGATAGCTGCCGGCACCTGATCGAGACCTACGGCGTGGACGGCTTCCGCTTCGATCTCGCAGACCTGGTGAGCACGCCGGTGCTGAAACAGGTCGAGGTGGCGTTGAAACAGATCAAACCGGACATTATCCTTATCGCCGAGCCGTGGAGCTTCCGCGGGCACATCGCGGGCGAGTTGCGCGACACCGGTTGGGCGTCGTGGAATGATGGATACCGCAACTTCGTGCGCGAATACGTGCGCGGCGGCGGCACGCGGGAGGGTTTTGAGTATTATCTGAAGGGTTCGCCGTGGTATTACGCCAAATGGCCGGCGCAGACTGTCAATTACACCGAGTCCCACGACGATAAAACTTGGATCGACGTCATCACCGAGAATGCGAGCGGCAACGGCGACGCTCCCACGGCCAATGATCGCCGGCGCACGCATTTGATGGCGGCGACGTTGTTCATGTCCGTCGGCATCCCGATGCTCTCCGCCGGCCAGGACTTCATTCGTTCCAAGCAGGGCATTCACAACACCTACCAGATGGGGGAAGTGAACGCGCTTGATTACCGGCGTATCTACCGGTTCCCGTCCACCCACGCGTATTTCGCGGACTGGATCGCATTTCGCCGGTCCGAGGCGGGCGAGCTGGTCCGGCACTTCTCGCGGGCGAGCGAGCAATTTTTCCATTTTTATTGGGCGCACGATACGGCGGCCGCTGCGGTGGTCTACAACGCCGATCATTCCCAGGGCCTGGGGCAGTTGCTGTTCGCAATCAACAACACGATTCACGACGTGACGATCACCTTGGGCGAAGGCGTGGCATCGACCGCCTGGCGGCAAATCGCCGATCATGAGCGGTTCTTTTGCGCAACCGGTCAGGGCGCGGTTCGTCAGGCGGTGGGGCTTGAGCTCTTCGTGCCCGCTTTGGCGTGTGGTTTGTGGATTCGTGATGCCTAGGCCGGCCCCGGGTTGCCAATAAGTGCAGGGGTTTTGTCAGGGTATGCGCAGCCAAAACCCTTGCCAATTCGGACCCCGCGCACTTCTTTCGTGATCCCGCGCCGATAGGGCTCGGTTCACTTGTAACAGCAATCTAACTCATAGAAACGGATTCCTCCCATGGCAGTAAAAGTCGCAATCAACGGTTTTGGTCGTATCGGTCGCCTCGTGTTCCGCGCCCTTGTTGAACAAGGTCTTCTCGGCACCACGCTCGACGTCGTCGCTGTCGGTGACATCGTCCCGGCTGACAATCTGGCCTATTTGGTCAAATACGACTCCACGCAGGGTAAATTCGCCGGAACCGTTTCATCCAAGAAATCTTCCCCCGACAAGGCCGAGGACGATGTGTTGGTGATCAACGGCAAGGAGATCCTTGTGGTTTCCGCCCGCACCCCCGCCGAGCTCCCTTGGAAGGCTCTCGGCGTCGATATCGTTATCGAGTCCACCGGTCTTTTCACCGAGGCTGAAAAAGCCCAGGGCCACATCACCGCCGGTGCCAAGAAGGTCATCATCTCCGCCCCGGCCAAGGGCGAAGACATCACCATCGTGATGGGCGTCAACGACGACAAACTCGACATTTCGAAACACAACATCATCTCCAACGCCTCCTGCACCACGAATTGCTTGGCCCCGTTGGTTCACGTGCTCCTAAAGGAAGGCTTCGGCCTCGAAGAAGGTCTGATGACCACCATTCACTCCTACACCGCCACGCAGAAGACCGTGGACGGCCCCTCGAAGAAGGACTGGAAGGGTGGCCGTTCCGCCGCCATCAACATCATCCCCTCCAGCACCGGTGCCGCCAAGGCCACCGCGCTCGTTCTCCCCGAGACCAAGGGCAAGCTGACCGGCATGTCCTTCCGCGTGCCGACCCCGACCGTCTCGGTCGTGGACCTCACGTTCCGCTCCACCAAGGAAACCTCCCTCAAGGAAATCAACGCCGCCATCAAGAACGCGTCCGAGACCTACCTGAAGGGCATCCTCGGTTACACCTCCGACGAGGTTGTCTCCTCCGACTTCATCCACGACAAACAGTCCTCGATCTACGACGCCGGCGCCTCGATCGAGCTCAACTCGAAGTTCTTCAAGCTCGTGTCCTGGTATGACAACGAGTGGGGCTATTCCAACCGCGTCGTCGACCTCACCAAGAAGATCGCCGCCCAGCTCTGAGCGCCGAGCCGCTCAATGCGAAAGGCTGAAAGACTGAAGGACTGAAGGGCTGAATCAAACCAGCCTCGTCCGACAGGCTTTCAGCCTTTTTTCTGCGAGCGGATTCACGGCGTTTCACGTTTCTTTCAGCTCTTCAGCCTTTTAGCCCTTCAGTCCTTATGTCTTTCAAAACCATCCGCGACCTCGACCTCGCCGGTAAACGCGTGTTCATGCGCGTCGATTTCAATGTCCCCCAGGACAAGAAAACCGGCGCCATCACCAATAACGCGCGCATCGTCGCCGCGCTGCCCACGATCAAATACGCCCTCGAAAAAGGCGCGTCCGTCGTTCTCGCCAGCCACCTCGGCCGTCCGGATGGCCAGGTGATCGAGAAGTTCTCCCTCAAGCCCATCGCCGCCGAACTCGAAAAAGTTCTCGGCCAACCCGTCGCCTTCGTCACGGATTGCGTCGGCCCCGTCGCCGAAGCCGCCGCGGCCGCGCTCAAGCCCGGCCAGGTGCTCCTCTTGGAAAACCTCCGCTTCCACATCGAGGAAGAGGGCAAGGTGAAGCTCGAAGACGGCACCTCCGTCAAAGCCGATCCCGCCAAGGTCACCGAATTCCGCGCCGGGTTGTCCAAGCTCGCCGACGTTTACGTCAACGACGCGTTCGGCACCGCGCATCGCGCCCACAGTTCCATGGTCGGCGTCACGCTGCCGATCAAAGCCGCCGGTTTCCTCATGGAAGCCGAGCTCAAGGCCTTCGCCAAGGTTTTGGACAATCCTGATCGCCCGCTGCTCGCCATCCTCGGCGGCGCGAAGATCGCGGACAAAATCCCGCTCATAAAAAACCTCCTCGATAAGGCCGACAAAATCATCATCGGCGGCGGCATGGCCTACACCTTTCACAAGGTTCTCCGCGGCACGCCCATCGGCACCAGCCTCTACGACCCCGAGGGTGCGAAGATTGTTGAAGAGCTCGTCGCCAAGGCCTCCGCTCGCAACGTCGAGCTGATCTTCCCGGTCGACTTCGTCTGCTCCGACGCCTTCTCGCCCGACGCCAACACCCTCGCCGCCGACCTCGCGACCGGTATACCCGACGGCTGGGGCGGTCTCGACGCCGGCCCGAAGTCCATCGAGCTCTACCGCCAAGCGATCCTTTCCTCCAAGACGATCATCTGGAACGGACCGGCCGGTGTGTTCGAGTTCGACAAGTTTGCCGGCGCGACCAAGGCCATGGCCGATGCCATTGCCGAGGCGACCGACCAGGGCGCGACCACCATCGTGGGCGGCGGCGACACCGCCACGGCCGCGAAGAAATTCGGCGTCGCCAAGAAAGTCACGCACTGCTCCACCGGCGGCGGCGCGTCCCTCGAATTCCTCGAAGGCAAAGCCCTCCCCGGCGTCGTATTTTTGGAAAGCTGAGGAAAACAAGGGCTGAAGGACTGAAAGGCTGAAGGGCTGAAAAACACCCGATCAACCTTTCGCCTTCGGCCTTCTTCATGCTTTAACCTTCAGCCTTTCAGCCCTTCAGTTCTTCAGCCTTTTACACCATGTCCATTCGCAAAAAACTCATCGCCGGTAACTGGAAGATGAACAAAACCTCCGCCGACGCCTCCGCCCTCGTGCAGGAGATCGTCGCCGAGGTCGGCAAACAGAACGACGTCGAGGTCGTTGTGTGCCCCCCGTTCACCTCCCTCGAAACCGCCGCCAAGACCCTCGACGGTTCCAACATCAAACTCGGCGCGCAAAACCTGCATCCCGAAAAGAGCGGTGCCTACACCGGCGAAATCTCCGCCGAGATGCTCCGCGCGATCTTCGTCAACTACGTCATCGTCGGTCACAGCGAGCGCCGCACCTACTTCGGCGACACCGATACCTTTGTTAATCAGAAGGTCCTCGCCTCCCTCAAAAACCAGCTGAAGCCCATCCTCTGCGTCGGCGAAACGCTCGTCGAACGCGAAGGCGGCCAGACCCTCAAGGTCGTCCAGACCCAGCTCGAAGCCGGCCTCGAAGGCGTATCCAAGGACCTCGCGACGAGCGTCGTCATCGCCTACGAACCCGTCTGGGCTATCGGCACCGGCAAGGTCGCCACGACCGAGCAGGCGCAGGAAGTGCACGCCTTCATCCGCAGCCTCTTGGTGAAGCTGTTCGGCGACGCGGTCGCGCAGAAAGTGCGCATCCTCTATGGCGGCTCCATGAAGCCCGCCAACGCCCCCGAGCTGCTCGCGCAGAAGGACATCGACGGCGGCCTGATCGGCGGAGCCGCGCTGGAGTCGCGCAGCTTTGTTGAACTCATCAAAGCCGCTGCCGCCGCGAAGTAAGCGACGCCTTGGCTTGATACATCGAAGCGGCCTCACCGAGGCCGCTTTTTTTGTGCAAGGGAGGGACGACCTCCGTGTCATCCATCGGGCATTATACGGACGACACGGAGGTCGTCCCTCCCTTATCCCATCTCGCGCATTGACGCCGACTTTACCGGAACGTTTCCTCCGAGGCATGAGTGACAAAACGGTTTCCAAGACGACCAAGTATAAACGCATCGTGCTCAAACTGAGCGGCGAGGTCCTGAGCGGGAAATCCAACAACCCCATTGATGCCGGCGTCCTTGAGCGCATCTGCGCCCAAGTGAAGGAAATCCACGATATGGGCGTTCAGGTGTGCGTCGTCATCGGTGGCGGCAACATCTTCCGCGGGCTTCAAGGCGAGTAGCGCGGCGTCGACCGCACCACCGGCGACTACATGGGCATGCTGGCAACGGTCATCAACTCCCTGGCGCTCATGGATTGCCTAGAAAAAATGGGCGTCTCCACCCGCGTGCAGAGCGCCATCCCGATGAACCAGGTTGCCGAGCCGTTCATCCTGCGCCGTGCGATGCGTCACCTCGAAAAGAACCGCGTCGTCATCTTCGCCGCCGGCACGGGCAACCCGTATTTTTCGACCGACACGACCGCCGCGCTGCGCGCCTCCGAGATGCACGCCGACATCATCATGAAGGCCACCAAGGTCGATGGCATCTACGACAAGGACCCGAAGAAGCACGCCGATGCCGTCAAATATGAAACCATCACCTTCATCGAGGCGCTCCGCCAGCGCCTCAACGTCATGGATTCCACCGCGTTCTCCCTCTGCTTGGACAACAACGTGCCCATCCTCGTGTTCGACCTCAACGACCCGCACGCCATAGAAAAAGCCGTCACCGGCCAGAAGGTCGGCACGCTGGTCCACGGTTGAACCGCCCGGAAGGAATCCGGTCACTCCCACTTTTCATTTCGACATCAGGCATTCGTCACTTTTCGCACCATGTCCCAAGCCATTCTCACCGACGCCCAGAACCGCTTTAAGAAAGCCGTGGATCACACCCTCCACGAGTTCTCCAACATCCACACCGGCAAGGCCAATCCCTCCATGGTCGAAGGCATCATGGTCGAGGCCTACGGCTCGATGGTGCGGATCAAAGATTGCGCCGCCATCTCGACGCCTGACGCCCGTCAGATCGTCATCCAGCCGTGGGACAAAGGCCTGACCCAGTCCATCGCCAAGGCCATCCAGATTGCCAACCTCGGCTTCAACCCGTCCGTGGACAGCAGCCTCGTGCGCATTCCGCTCGCCGACATGAGCCGCGAGCGCCGCCAAGAATTTGTCAAAGTCGCCAACCGCCTCGCCGAAGAAGGTCGCGTGCACGTGCGCAACGTTCGTCGCGACTCCATCGAGTCGGTTAAAAAAGCCAAGCTCCCGGAAGACGAAGCCAAGCGCACCGAGAAAGACGTCCAGACGTTCACCGACAAGGCCATCGAGGAGATCAACAAGCACCTCGCCGCCAAGGAAAAGGACCTGCTCACGGTCTGAGGTTTTTGAAAAGGTGGGAGCCTGCTTGCAGGCGATCCCGGAAAGTGGGAAGCGGGGGTTCTGGCGCTTTGCGGGCAGACCCGGCAACCGCGCGTACCCCGGCGCGCCCCGCCACCCCCCGGACAAACCCCCTCCCCCCCCGCGGGGGGGGTGAGGGGGGGGGCGGGGGG
>JANODO010000155.1:0-13132 GCA_031412735.1 Rariglobus sp.
ATCCAAAAAATCGGGAATTTGCCCAGCCAATCGCTGGCGGCCTGTAACACGACGGCGGCTACCGCGCCGCTCAAAGTCATTAAGCAGCCCTTGCAGTAATGAAGCCCCCCCATCGTCCAAACATGCTCGTGAAAGCAGTCACTCGGGGGATGATGAGAGAAAACCCAAGGATTAGTTCGCTTCAAGTAACTCCAAAGCGATTCGTCCTTACCCTCTTTTCGAGACTGTAACCATATCTTGATGAGATCACTCAACGAATCGCTCATCAGATTATTGGACTATTCAACTAACCAAATGAAAAGAGCGGCGGCCACACTCATCTCCGATTTGGTAAGATAAATAGTGTAAATCAAGGCAACACGGTTGTTCCACCGCCACTCGAAGCACCCGTGCCACCACCACCCGAAGAGAACGCAAAGTTACCGGATCCAAGGTAAGGCGAAACAACAGTGACCCCGTTTTCGGAGTAACCCCCTGTGCCAGGGGCAGAGAACGTTAATTGAATTTCGATCACGCCGAACGCCGGTCGGTCATTATCAGATGGGTAGGGGAAATTGGTTAAAGTCACCTTAGCTAAATCAGGACTCACTACCGTATACGTTACGTTACCAGATGCAGATACGCTAGCATTGGCGGTATCACCGATCCACGACGCAGTATAGTTCGCGGCTGTCGGGGAAGTGAATGTAATCGATTTAGTGGTGGTTCCATCAAAACTACCTCCAGAAACTGAGTTGATCCGAGTGTAAGCACCGGTTATAACTAAGTTGTTACCGGCGGCCAACGAAGTGGGCGCTTTCCCAACCGGGGCGACCCCGCCCGATCCGCTGCCAGCACCGCCACCCCCTCCACCGCCGCACCCCATCAAAAATGATGCGGCGAAAGAAATGAAGATAAGAAATAATGCCGGTATATCTCGGAATTTGACGAGTTTCATTAAGAAAGGAATGGTCCCTGTGAGCTACAGAGCGAAGCGATATAAGCCAATCAGTGCGGTGACCAAGCGAAGTAAAATACGCCGCCCAACTGAAATTGGACGGCGCATAAGTGGTCAATCCGATATTTACTTGCCAGTGCCGCGGGTCCGAGATTCGGCACCACCCGGGGTCACAATCGTGGGGTTCTGAAACATAGAGTTTTGCGGGACACTCTTGAGCTGCTGCTTTTTGAGCGAGCCACCCGGGCTAACCAAGTTGGCAGTCACAAAGATGAGCAGGTTCCGCTTGCTGGTGCTCTCGCCCTTCGAGCGGAACGCGCGGCCCAGAAAAGGAATATCTCCCAAGACAGGCACTTTATCACTCGTCTTCTTAACTTCCTCGCGGGTCAGGCCGCCCAAGACCAACGTAGCACCATCCCAAACAGTCACCTTGGTGGTCACTTCGCGCGTCGAGAATATTGGCTGATAAAAGCCAGAAGGAACCGTGACGGTCGTGCCCGAGAAACCGGAACTCGTCAAAGCCACACTTTGCCCGCCATATTCAACAAACCCCTCAAACTCGGTCACCTTGGGGTTAAGATCCAAGCTGATACTGTAATCATCTTCCTCAACACTCGGCGTGACCTTAAGTTCAACGCCGACGTTACGAACAGTGAATTCCTGAGGGGTGCCCGCCGTAATACTGATGGCCGATCCTCCTGAGTTACCCGAGCTGACCGTGCTTTGGGTCTCACCGTAGCTCTGTGGATACCGAAGTTCCTGAGCAATAACGATATTCGCAGGATTACCCGATACCACCGTCACTTTAGGCGAGCTGAGCAGATCCGTTCCTGTTTTCTGAGAAAGCGCGCGAATCGTGGCGCTCACATCAAATTCGCCGATCACACCCGTGACGAGAGCGAGTTCGTTATTGGCATTGTTAAAGCTGCCGCTGGCCGAAGACCGACCGACGTTGGCGGAACCGGGGATAACTGCAGGGTTATTTGCAATCGGAGTGATAGTTGGTGCGGCAAATCCTGCGGTGTTAACAATCTGGCCTTGGGTTCCTGTTGTGGAGCCCCCGAACACTGCAGCGAGGGAACGATTAGCTGTATTATAGGTATCGCCGGAATTTCTACTTCTGACGTTCCAGTTTACGCCGACTTCTTCGAGTGCACCTGATTGCACTTCCATGAATTTGGCCTCGATCTCGACCTGACGGACATCGTTATAACGGTTCAGGATATTACGGATGCGCTCAATGTTCTTGGCGCTTTGGTTCACGATGATCGCGGATCCGTCATAGACTAGGCTGGAGCCCGGAGTGGTGCTGAACTTAACACCGGCCTGCTCAAGGAAGGATTGCAGCGCACCGGATTCCCCGCCGGCACTACCGGCGCCACCTGCGCTTGCGGAAGGAGCCGCAAAGGGATCGGCCGCAGCGGCCGGCGTGGCCGAGGCCGCTCCCATACCCGTCATGCGGATAACCGTGGCCCGAGTAACCGGGAAGAATGCATTATCGAGGGTGGACGTTTCACCGCCCGGGCGCACCACAATGGTGTCGGCCTGCACCTCGTATTGGTAACCCGTCGAATCGACTATGAGGTCGAGGATGCGCTTAAGAGAAAGGTTGCGCAGCGTGATGTTGACGCTCGGGTTCTTCGCGGTCGGATCGATCAACACGATGTTCACGCCCGTGGCGCCTTCGCTCTTGTCGAATTCACTCGAAATCGCGGACAGCGTGCTGACAACGCGGCTGAGCTCGACGCCGCTGAAGTTAACACTGGGGATCTGAATGTTATTCAGCTTCTGGGCCAGCGCCGTTGTGGTGGGAGCCCGGGTGTTATCGGTGCTTTGATCGACATAAACACCGGGACGCTGCCAAGAGTTGGTGACTTCTTGGAGCATCTGCGCCTGAGTCTTTAGTCGGTTCAGCTCACCGGAGGCGGCTTTGGAATTGGCGATACGGGCCAAGAACGATTTCGCCTCAACGTTGGAAGCATCGATCGTTTCCACTGAGCGGAAGGTTTCCTGAGCACCGTCGTTATCACCGGCGAGAAACTGGCTGCGGCCCTTGGCCACGAGCTTGGCGATCTCTTTTTGGTCGGCGATGAACTTGGGGTTCACCTTTTCGATGGGCTGCAAGGGCGGATTGAGCTCGGCGCTGTCGATGGAGCGGGCCAGCTTGTCGGATTTCTTAGGGTTGGCGGTCGTCTGCGCGGCGTAGGCGTCGAGAGCGGCGCGGGCGCCTTCGGTGTCACCCTGCTTGAGGGCGAACTGGGCTTTTTCGAGGAGCAGACCGCTCTTTTCGGCCTGGAGGTCAGCGATAGTCTCGCTGGTGGCGGCATTGGCAGGGAGCGAGTTGATCGCGCCGTCCAAAACGACAGCGGCTTCATCGAAGCGACCGTCCTTGGCGAGGCCGCGAGCTTCACCGCGCTTGGCGCGGGCATCGGCAGTCAGGCCTTTGATGCGGTTGGTCTCTTCCTTGGCAATGGCGTCAGCCTCGGAAATCGCGGCCTCTTCGGGCGTCTGCACGGGAGCCGGTTTGCCCGGGGTCGGCAGGGAAACCTCGACCGGCTCGGATGCGGCGGGTGCGGGGGTTGAGGCCACCTCGGCGGGGCCAGCGGCGATGGAGGCGTTCACACCGGCGAGCAGGCGCTGCACGGTCGCATCGTTGGGGGCGAGAGCGAGGAGCTCCTCAAGGTTCTTCTTGGCGGTTTCTAGGTCGCCGGTGTCACGGGCCCGAAGGGCGTCGGCCATGAGCCGAATTTTCGTCTCCGTCTGGCCTTGGGCAAGAGCGTGCCCGGCAGGGATGACCAGCGCGAGGAGCGCCGGCGTGGCCAACGTAACAAGAAGCGATTTGGGGAGCTGTAGCTTTTTCATTTATAAGATACTCTGCTGGTCTGGGTAGAAGACTAAGTAATGTCTAAAAAGGTAGGGGAAGTTTCAGGTGCCAAACGGGAAAGGGGTGGTGGCTGCGGGGGTTGGCACCGGGGCCTCGGCTGGGGAATCAGCCATTGGGGCGGCTGGAACAAACGGCGTCAAGGTCTTGATGACCGGTTCTTTCAAGTCGGGAGATTCTTTGCGCACCTCGGCGGAGGGCGGCTCGGAGATCACGCTGACGACCGCATAAGTGACGGTGCCGACTTGGAAGGTTTCACCGGCACGATGTTGAACCGTGTCGGCGCTGCCATCGACTTTGAGGACGGCGAAGGGGGCCCCGGAGATGCGCCGACTCTTGTTGGTCAGCGTCACTTCGTCACCCGTCTTGGTGTCCACCACCACGGCGGTGGCCTCTGTGTCGTAGGTCGTCATGCTCTCCTTGGAAACGATCGCATTCCGCTTAACCTGGAAGGTCTTTACCTTCAGGCCGAGGCCAGGGAATTCTTTGCCCGCGCGTCCGATCACCGTCTCCCCGGAAATGGCATTCTCAAAGGTGCCGCGATAGTCGCCCTCGCTACCGATGTAGCCGACGAGCTGGAGGCGGAAGGCATCCGGCTTGATCTGAATCAACTCCACGCCGAAGGGCTCCTGTTTCACTTCGACAGCGACCAAATTCGGCGGCGTGACGCTAAATTTCTTCGTCGTGCCGTTATAATAAATCTCCGGCGGGGTAAACACGTCGTAGATCCACTCGGCACCGCTGGATTGACCGCGTGCGGCAGGCCAGGTGGTGGTGCTCACCGTGGGCGCATCAATGCCGGCCGGCACGTATTCGGAGGACATCGGGACGGTGGCAGCAGTGTCACGCAGCTTTGAAAGCTGGGAGCTTTGCAGAGCCATCCAGCCAGCCGAAGCGAGCAGCAGGAGGAGGGCTGCGCCGAAAAGGATTTTATCTTGGGATTTGGCGGCCATGTCAGTTTGTCGGGGTAGCTGCAGTCGCGGGGGCATCGACCAAGTCGATCAACTCGACCGTGACCGTGAATTTGGAGAGAATTTTATCAACGAGCGGCTTGGGAGCGGCCGGTGCGGCGGCGGCCGGCGCCACGGTGCCGAAGATGCTGCTGAGCGAGTTGGCCGCAGGCTTCGCGGCGGTCGAGGACTTGGTGATCGGCTCGACCTCCACGCCACGCACCACCAGCGGCAGTTCAAACGTGGCCAGCTTGTTCAAGAGCGTGCGAAGCGCGGCGGTTTCGCTGATGAAGGTGAGGCGGAAAGCGGTAGCTTCGACAAAGCCGGGGACACGGGCGGAAATACGGGGGTCGATATCGAAGAAATCGCTGTTGGCTTGGTTGCCTCCGCCGGAGCGGGCCGGGGCGGGCGCTTGACCCGCCGCAGCCGCTTCCTTCTCGGCTTTGCTCAACGGGCGCTCGCGGTGCAAGGAGAGCACCTCACTCGGGCGCGCATCAAGGAGCGCATCGACGAGATACTCGGCGACGAGACGCTGGCGGAAGACCTGCGGGATGAGGTCACGATCCGGGCCCGTGCGATCATAGGTGTAGAAGCCAAAACGCTCGTCGGGCTTCACCTTCACTTCGAGGGTTTGCGCTTTCTGGCGCATCTTTTCGACGAAGGTTTCTAAGTTAAAGAACACGTCCGTCGGCTCGGAAGGCACCGGGGCGTTGCGAAGACCCTCGGCGACCGGACCACGCCCCTTGAGTTCCTCGCGCATCGTGGCGAGAGCGGTCTCGGTGCGGCGCAAATCCGCCTCGACGGCGGCTTTGCTGGCCTCGCTCGGGGCGGGCTTCACCGCTTGCAGGGCAACCAACTCGTTGCGTTTTTGCGCGAGTTGCTTGGCCCCTTTTTCGGCGGCGGAATGACGATCGTAGATACCCCAGCCGGCACCGGCTACGGCCAAGCCCAGGAGGCCTAGCAGGGAGTAGTAAACAGGATTGGACTTAAAGCTGGCCATGGTGGGGTTCAGAGCGGTTTTTTGGGATCAACGACCAGGATAAAGTCGAAGCTCAGGATACCAGGCTGGTTGGGATTAAAATTTTCCTTTTCGACAGACAGAATAAACTGGGAGTCGGCAAAACTCGCGAGGAGCGAGCGGACGCGGGTGGTGGACTCTTGGCTCACGCGCGAAACGGGATTGGCCCGGTCGAGGAGACGACCGCTCAGATTGAGACGAAGCACCGGAGCGGGCGCGGCGTTTTCCGGATCGGCTTCCGCAGCCTGCGCACCGAAGAGCCCGCCGCCGGCCGGAGCAGCGATTTCACCCGCCGCCGGCCGCAGGACCTGGAGCTTCTCCAACCACACGTCCTCGACCTTGACCAGACGCGCCTGGAGGTCGGTGAAGAAATTGATCCAATTCGACTTGGATTCGACCAAGCCTTGGATGGCACCGATTTCCTTCTTGAGCGTTTCGATTTTTTCGAGGTTGCGCGTGTCGTTGTCCTTAAGCGCGCGCAGGGGTTGAAGGCGGGCCTCGACCTGGCGGGCCTCTTCAGCGGCGATCCCGGCGCTGCGATGAAAGTGAACCGCCGGCAGCGCCAGCGACAAGGCGAGCAGCGCCGCCGCGCCTACGTAAAACGGCTGCTGCTTACGGAAGGCAATCGCCTCGCCGATGGCGGGGGGAAGCAACGTGAACGCCCGCTCTCCGGCGGCAGGCCCGACCGCGAGACCAACCAGGTCGGCCAGAACAGCGGAGTAATCGCGGGCCGAGGCGGCGGAGGGAGCGATCTCGATGTTACGCAACGGGTCGAACGACTCCACGCGCGTCTTCAACTTCTCAGCGAGCGTGGAGACCAGGTTGGGGACCAATGAGCCGCCACCGGTGATGTAAATAACACTCGGCTGCTCGGCCGCGCTCTGACGACGATAATTCACGGTTGATCGGGTGATCTCCATGTGGAGTCGGCCCAAGAACGACTGCGCCGCGTGGGCGACGGTGGCGCGAGCCGGGGATGCCTCGGGCAGATCGCTGGTGCCGCCGAGCACCTGAAGCTTCAGGCTCTCCGCGTGGGAGAACTCCTGCTTGAGCTCGTCGGCGATCGATTGGGTGACGCTGTTGCCCGCCAGAGCAATCGTGCGGATGAAAAAGCGCGAGCCGTCGATGAACAATAGATTGGTCGAACGGGCGCCAATGTTCACGACCAGCGAAGTCCCCGAGACCTCAGGATAGTTGTATTTGAACGAACGATACAACGCGATCGTCGAGGGCAAGACGGAGGAAGGCGAGACTCCGGCGCCGCGCACTGAGCGGCAAAGGGCCTCGGCGACATCCAGCTTCACCGCAGCCAACATGACCTCGAGATCAAGGCTGTCGTCGCTGATGGTTTGATAATCCCAGACCACTTCGGAAAGCGGGTAAGGGATATTTTGCTGCGCCTCGAATTGAAGGACCTTGTCCCGTTTCGTCTTATCGACGGCGGGGGTCTTGACGAACTTGGTCAGGGTGAGATGACCCGGGATCGACAGGACTGCAGCCCCGGAGGCACCGGCCCGCTTATCGGCGGCCGCCAGTGATTGAGCGACCAACTCAGTCCATTGCGCCTCGAGCGAGGCGTCAGGATTGAAGGATTCCAAAGCGAACTGCTCAAGTGCGAGCCGACCGTTCTTGGCGGATGAAAATACGCCGCAAGCAACGTGACCGGCACCGCTGTCCACAGCAAAGACACGGGGGGATGACATAGGGGAAAGGGAGTCGATTTCAGAAGTGCCTAAACTCAGCAAGCCGATTCTCGGCCAGCGGGTTTAACGCGTGGTTTCAATACGGATGAACGAAGGCGCCGGAGGAGACCCACCGTTGGCAAACGGGGTCAGATACTGCGGCAACAAAATGCCGTCATTCACGCCCGATTCGCCGGAGACCTTGCCGCGGAAACTCTCGACGATTTCCGGCTTGGCGAACGTGGCGGTCGGGAAATGATTCCGGCCCAAGGGAAGCGGTTTACCGTCCACAAACAGCTCGACCAAATAAAACTTCGAGTCGCCGGTGATCTGGTCGCGCTTCACAATCTCCGGGGGGAGATAGAAACGGAACACGGTCCGCCCGCCGCTGGTTTCCAAAGCGATCGCTTCGGCGGAGGCGCGATAATAGGTGTCGGGAATCTTGGCACCGGCGGGCGCCTTCACGCTAAACACACCCAAATTAAGCGTGACCTTCACGCGATTTAAAAACTGGCGATTCTCTGCGCCCACGGGGCGCGGCTGCACCTCAATCTCGGTCTCATACCACGTTCCGGCGCCCGCGCGCACAGAATTGAATTTGACGCTCATCACTTCGACGGCCGCCGGGGGCGGAGTCTGAGCGAGAAGAGGAGCGACAGCCGCAAAGGCCACCACACCCATATACAGCAGGGCACATGTAAGGGGTTTCATGCTTGGGGAATTGAGCGCAAAACATTGAGCATCCCCCCGTCTCCGTCACGCTCAAACTCCCGAACGACCATAATATTTTTTCCGATACGTGACTAATAAAGCCGAATGACCTCATCCCTGCCCTATAAAATCGCCGTCCTCGTATTCATAAAAAATGACAAAGGAGAACACCTTTTGCTGCTCCGCGCCAAACCGCCCAATCTCGGTTCCTGGAGTCCCATCGGCGGCAAACTCGAAACCGCCACGGGCGAATCGCCTTTTGAGTGCGCCGCACGCGAAACCGCCGAGGAAACCGGCTTCAACATCACGACGGCCGATCTGCACCTTTTTGCCATGATCTCCGAAAAGGGCTACGAGGGAGAGGCCCACTGGTTGCTGTTTCTCTTCGCCTGCAAACGCCCGATCACCGCGCTGCCTCCTGCAATGGCGGAGGGGCGGTTCGGTTTTTTTCTGCGCGAGGAAATCGAAACCCTTGCGCTTCCGGAGACGGATCGCACCGCGCTCTGGCCCCTCTACGACGGCCACCACGGTCATTTCGTCGCGTTGCGCGCGGACTGCCAGCCGTCGAGCGCCCTGCAAATCACCATCGAACAAATCACGCCGGCCGCGTCGCCCGCTGACGTATCCGCTTAAACAACACTTGATTTCTTACCTGTCTCACAAAGACTTCTCGTTTTAACACTCAATACGACTCAACCTGTGAGCAAAAAAGCAGTCTCCACCGCCGAGCCCAAAGACGAATCCAAGATCGCTTGCGCCAGCCAGTCCGCCGCCGCGCCGATTAACGCCTCGCTCTCCACGGAGGAGAAAATCGAGCTCCATCGAAAGATGGTTCGCATCCGCCGCTTTGAGGAACGCTCCCTGCGCGCCTATCAGGCCAAAAAAATCGGTGGCTTTCTCCACCTTTACATCGGCCAGGAAGCCGTCGCCGTCGGTTGCTGCTCAGTGATGGGCCCCAACGACCATGTCATCACCGCCTATCGCGACCACGGCCATGCCATGGCCGTCGGCATGGACACCAAGGCGCTCATGGCCGAGCTCTACGGTAAAATCACCGGCTGCTCCAAGGGCAAGGGCGGCTCGATGCACTATTTCGCGCCGTCGCTTAATTACTGGGGCGGCCACGGCATCGTCGGCGGCCAGATTCCGCTCGGCACGGGTCTCGCTTACGCGCTCAAATACAAAAAACTCAAAGGCGCCGCGATGGCGTTCATGGGTGACGGCGCCGTCAACCAAGGCGCGGTTCACGAGGCCTACAATCTCGCCGCGCTCTGGAATCTTCCCGTGATTTTTGTGATCGAGAATAACGGCTACTCCATGGGCACGAGCCAGGAACGCTCATCCGCCGGTCCCGGCCTCGCCCAACGCGCCGAGGCCTACGGGATGAACTGGGCCACGTGCTTCGGCCACGATGTTTACGAGGTCCGCGCCACCATGGACAAGTTCCTCACCCTCGCCCGCGAAAAGCACCAGCCGGCCGTCGTCGAGATCGACACCTATCGCTACCGCGGACACTCCGTCGCCGACCCCGACAAAACCTACCGCACCCGCGAGGAGATCGAGGAGTATCGCCGCACCAAGGACCCCATCCAGCTCTTCCAGCAAAAACTGCTCGAAGAAGGCGTCCTCAACGAAGCACTGATCGAGCAGATCGACACGGCGGCCAAGACCGAGGCCGATATCGCCGCCGACTTCGCCGAAGCCAGCCCCTACCCCACTCCGGACGACATCCAGAAGGATGTGTATTGGGAAACCGATAATCCCGAAAAACGCACCTCCAAGGGCCGCCTGTTCTTCGATTGATCACTACGCCAGAATCTTTCCCCCTTCAGTCCTTTAGCCTTTCAGCCCTTTTCTCATGCCCGTCATCACCTACCGCGAAGCCATCCGCGCCGCCCTTGCCGAGGAGATCGCCCGCGACGAAAACGTCGTCCTCCTGGGCGAAGAAGTCGCCAACTTCCACGGCGCCTACAAAGTCTCCGAAGGCCTCCTCGAAAAGTTTGGCCCCGACCGCATCGTCGACACGCCCATCTCCGAGGCCGGCTTTATCGGCATGGGCGTGGGTGCTTCCATGCTCGGCATCCGTCCCGTGATGGAACTCATGTTTTGGTCGTTCTACTCCGTCGCCTTCGACCAGATCCTGAACAACGCCGCCAACGTCCGCTACATGTCGGGCGGCCTGATCAACTGCCCCATCGTCATCCGCGGCCCTGCCAACGGTGGCACCAACGTCGGCGCCACCCACTCGCACACCCCGGAAAACGTGCTCGCCAACCACCCCGGCGTAAAAGTCATCGTCCCCGCCACGGCGGCCGACGCCAAGGGTCTCCTCAAGTCCGCCATTCGTGACAACGACCCCTGCTTCTACCTCGAAAACACGATTCTTTACGGCGAAAAGGGCGAGGTCTCGGACGACCCCGAGTTGCTCATCCCCCTCGGCGTGGCCGATGTGAAACGCCAGGGCACCGATCTCACCATCGTGACCTACGGGCGGTGCGTGCTCCACTCCCTCGCCGCAGCCGACGTCCTTGAAAAAGAACACGACGTCTCCGTCGAGGTGGTTGATCTGCGCACCATTCGCCCGCTCGACATTGACACCGTGCTTGCCTCGGTGCGGAAGACCCACCGCGTGCTCATCGTCGAAGAGCAGAAGCCGTTCGCGAGCGTTGGCTCCCAGCTTGCCTATATGATCCAGCGCGAAGCGTTCGACGAACTCGACGGCCCCATCCACCGCCTCGCCACGATCGACGCGCCCGCCATCTACAGTCCGCCGGTGGAAACCGAACAGCTCCCCAACCCCCAGCGCGTCCTCAAAGCCGCCCTCGCCGCCGTCGCCTAGGCCCTGCCCGGCGAGCCAGTTGAAGTCGAAAGTTGAAGATCAAGTTCATTCAGCCTCTGACTTCGGCGGTGCCATCCCTTCGTCTTAAAATTTCATCTTAAACTCTTAGCTCCATGGCCAACATCATCGAAATGCCGAAACTCAGCGACACCATGACGGTGGGCACGCTGGTCAAGTGGCTCAAAAAAGAAGGCGACGTCGTTAAATCCGGCGACAACCTGGCTGAAGTCGAAACCGACAAAGCCACCATGGAGCTCGAGTGCTTCTTCGATGGCACGCTCTTGAAGATCTTCGCCGAGGCCGGCGCACAAGTCGCCTTGGGCGCCCCACTCTGCGCCGTCGGCAAGCCCGGCGAGATCGTGGAAGCCCCGGCCGTCGTCCCCGCTGCTCCGGCCATGAAGGAAGAGGTCAAGAAAGGCACGTCCGCCAACAAGGCCGAGGCCACCGGCCAACTGGCCGCCTCAGCCGAGAAGAAACTAGCCGAGGTTGCCCATCCCACCGCCATTCCGGCCCCCTCACCCGCCGCCCCGGCTGCTCCCGCCCGCGCCGAAGGCGAACGTTTCAAGATTTCTCCCCTCGCCAAAAAGCTTGCCGCCGAGAAAGGCGTTGATGCGTCCACCGTCGAAGGCTCCGGCCCCGGTGGTCGTATTGTGCGCGCCGACATCGAGGCCGCCGCTAAAAACCCCAAGCCCGCCGCAGCGTCGTCCAAGAGCAGCGCCCCCAGCGCTTCGTTCTCCGGCGGCACCGTCGGCGCGAAAGGCCCGATTCAAGAAGAGCGCACCGTTCCCGTGTCGACGATGCGCGGAGTTATCGGCAAGCGCCTGCTCGAATCGAAGACCACAATCCCGCACTTTTACCTCGAGATCGAAGTCGATGCCGAGCCCCTCATGGCGCTCCGCGAACAGCTCAACAAGGGCCTGGAAAAGGCCGGCGTTAAACTCTCAGTCAACGATTTCATCCTCAAAGGCAGCGCGGAGGCCCTCCGCCGCGTGCCCGATGTCAACGCCGCGTGGGAAGGCTCGCAGATCCGTTATTACGGCGCCGCCCACGTCTCGTTTGCTGTCGCGTTGCCCGATGGCCTCATCACCCCGGTGGTGCGCGATGCTCACGACAAGTCGATCTTCCAAGTGAGCACCGAAGCCAAGTCGCTCGGTAAGCTTGCGAAGGATAAGAAGCTCAAGCCCGACCAGTTCACGGGCGGCACGTTCTGCGTGTCGAACCTCGGCATGATGGGGATCCCGAAGTTCTTCCCGATCATCAATCCGCCGAATGCCGCGATCCTCGGCGTGGGCACCACGGTGACGAAGCCCGTTGTGAAAAACGGCCAGATCGTCGTCGGCCAGACGCTCACCCTGACCCTCTCCGCCGACCACCGCGTGGTCGATGGTGCCGTGGGGGCGCAGTTCCTCGCCGCGCTCAAAGCCGTGCTGGAGAGCCCGGCGTTGTTGCTGGTGTGAGTGCCCGCTGAATGTGCGGAGCGCAAACGCGCTTGAAACGTAAAGCCCGGTCAAAAGACCGGGCTTTTTTTATGTGGGTGGACGGCGACCTCCGGGCGCCGTTGGTTCGAAAGCTAATCGAACCACTCACATCTAACGCATCAAACCGACGGCACCCGGAGGTCGCCGTCCACCTGTTCGATCCGCCACGGCCAGGCTCCCGCCTGGGAACACAATCCCGCTCGCACGGGATTCATTCGAATGTAATGCGCTTTCTCATCCAGCTCAGGTTCGTTGCGCAATCGATGATCGAAGAATCCTTCCTGCCACCGGACACCATGTAGCTTTTCTTGATACCGCTTCCAATCTCCGACCACACGAATCATCCCCGCATCTTGAGGGAACGAGAGCAATGCATGCCAGTGATCGGGCATCAGGACAAACAAGGTCACGTGCCAGCGGTGTTTCGCATGATAAAAGGCGACTGATTCCAGCAACGCCTTCGCGATCACCGGATCAGTCAGAGCAACCGGGTTGTCGCGCCCACATCGTCCGCGCACATGGAACACAGCCCCCGCCTTCACCCACTCGGGCACCCCATGATATAATCTCGCAGGAAACTCCTTCATCGATCGAGGGTGGACGGCGACCTCCGGGCGCCGTCGGTTCGAAAGTTAG
>JANODO010000156.1:0-20132 GCA_031412735.1 Rariglobus sp.
GCGCGGGTGGCGAGTTCGGTCATCTCCTGATCGAACTGACTGGCCATCTCCGGTTTAAGCACGGCGCGGGTTTGCGCGATCAGCGGCGAGACCTCGGCTCGCCGGTTGGTGCGGATCATTTCCGTGACCAAGGGTCGCGTCACGCGATCAAAGAAATCGATGCCCGCGCCTCGGCCGTATTTCTGCAAGACCTGCCGATAAACTTTTACGCGGTCGGCCGGTGCGGCTGCAGCCATGACTTGCACGGCAAGATCGACACCCATGTCGCTGCGACCACCGGTCTGCCCGCGGCGCACCAATGAGCGCTCCTCAAACTCCGCCGCACTCACCTCACCGCGTTCGCGCAGGCTCGTGGCCAATCCTCGAATAAAGCGGCCATTAAGGTCCGGGTAACGCTGCATAGCCTGTGCGGCTTCCCGGAGTAACGCTTCCCGCGTGCGAGGTGGCGCATCGTCGCTCGCCGCGAGCAACACCTCCCACGCCTTGACGTTGCGGCGCTCATAATTGACCGCCTTGCGGGCGGCGCCGGCGGCGGCGGGTTTTTTATCCATGCTCAAGTAAAGCTCGGCGAAAACCTGGTGCTGCCTCGATTGCCGGTAGGGCGGCAGCCGCCGAAATCCTTCGCTCAAAAACGTCAACTCGTGGTCCGAGAGCTGCGACCACGTCTGTGGATCGGTGGCGACTCCCGTCACGTAGCGTTGTTCTTCGTAGCGACCGCCGTCGAGCACCCATTTTTGCGCCGGGCCGAGATAACCGAACCACGCATGCCGGCCGTCTCGACCCGCCCCGGAAAACAGCAACGTGGGCACTCCCCTCGCCTTGCCCGCCTGCGTAGCAAAGTAGGCCTGGTCCACGCAAATCCCGCCTTCTTTGTAGATTTCAGGCAGGTCGTAACGAGAGCCGGGCCACACATACTGCTGCTCCTCGATTCGGTCGGTGCGGTAGCGGACCGCCTCGTAGCTCTTCACCAGATTCACCAGTGAAAACTTGACCGAGCGCTGCGCCCACACGAGTTCGGGAAACGGAGCCGCGAGATCCACCACGAACTTAAGCTCCGCAGCCGTCATCGTGGTGAGCTTATGCAACGTCAACCCCGCTTGATCCGAATCCACCAAAAACTTAAACGCATCCGTGGCGGAAGGGAGTCGGCGAGGTAGTGCCGCTTCGGATACCTGCCAGTGCGGCCAATTCCCGGGCGGCGAAGAATCATAAACCAACGCGATGGCGAGCGCGAGCTGCGGGTAGGCCGCAAACCGCCGAGAGTCGGCGTCTCGCAACGACTGCAACGTTGAGACTACCCGGGGAAGGCAATCGTAGGGCGTAGCCGAATCGAAAAACGACTCCGCGAAACCGCGATCACTCAAAAGCCACGTGATCGATTCCTCATTCAGCAATGCCGAGATCGGTTCATCCGGAAGCGCCGCTACCTCGGCTTCGTCGATTTTGGCGTGGAGGCCGCCGGCCCTGCTCATGGTCTCAAGCCATCGCCGCCCGGAGGCGGATTGGGATTCACCGAGCAGGTCGCACCAACGCGCGATCAAATGCCATGCCGAAGCCGCCTCGTCTTGACGCAGTTCATACGCCCGGAGCGCGCCTGCAAACACCCGCAGCGAGACCGGCTCCCAACCATCCGTTTCCGCAGCCGATTGCACCGCCGTGACTCGCTGCGGCGTAGGCGCACGCGTGAACCAGTCGTCCGGCAGCAACGTGGCGGGATCGGCCCTGCTCACCGAGCTGACGAGTATGCACAGACCAACATACCACCAGAAACGCGGGACAATTCGCTGCATGACAAAGCCTGTTAACAGGAAGCGGCCCACAACGAGCCAAAAAAGCCCCGCAAACCACACTTTTGGGTGGACGGCGATCTCCCAGCGCCGTCTTAACCATCAGCCCGCAGACCGCGCCCGGAGGTCGCGGTCCACCTCGGCACTGTTTAGAACGGTGGCTACAATTTATTTAAGAGGCTCCGATGGTCTGCGGGGCGTCTGAGACATCAGCCGTGCCGATAACTCAGGAAGCGACGTTGGTGTCGGGTGAGGGTTGGCTCGGAGTCTTTTGCTGGAATTCGAGCTTTTCACCGTTGCGGACAACCAGAACGGTTTCCCCGTCCTTTACGTCGCCACGCAGGATGGCCTCGGCCAACGGATCCTCCAAATAGTGCTCGACGGCCCGGCGCAGCGGGCGTGCGCCGTATTTCTCGTCGTAGCCCTTGTCGATGAGCAGCAGTTTCGCCTCCTCGGTGAACTCCAGCTCGATTTTGCGATCCGTGAGTCGCTTGGCGAATTTGGTGACCTCGAGCTCCACGATTTTAACCAGATCGATCTTCTCCAGCGGCCGGAAAAACACGATGTCGGAAATACGATTGAGGAACTCGGGCTTGAAGATGCGCTTGGCCTCTTCGAGCACCTTCTCGCGCATTTTCTCGGCGTCGCTAAAGCTCGTCGCAGCGGCGGCGAAACCCATGGACGTCTGACGCTGCAAGAGCTGCGCGCCGACGTTGGACGTCATAATGATGATCGTATTTCGGAAATCGACCACACGTCCCAGCGAATCAGTCAAGCGACCGTCTTCCAGGATCTGCAGGAGGATTTGCAGGACGTCCGGGTGCGCCTTTTCAATTTCATCGAACAGGATGACCGCGTAGGGTTTGCGACGCACCGCCTCGGTGAGCTGGCCACCCTCGTCATAGCCAACGTAACCGGGAGGCGAACCGACCATGCGGGAGACGGCGAACTTCTCCATGTATTCGCTCATGTCGATCTGGATGAGCGCCTCTTGGTTACCAAACATCTGCACGGCGAGTTGCTTGGCGGTCTCGGTTTTGCCAACGCCGGTCGGACCCACGAAGAGGAACGAGCCAATGGGCCGTCGCGGATCTTTGAGGTCGGCGCGCGAACGACGCAGTGCTCGGGCGATGGCGCTCGCGGCAAGCTCCTGGCCGACCACGGCGCGTTGAATTTCCTTTTCCAAGCCGAGTAGCTTTTCGCTCTCCTTTTTTTCCATGCGGGAAAGCGGAATGCCCGTCCAGTCGGCGACCACCTGCATCATGAGGTCTTCGTCGATGGTGATGCGTTGCTCCTCGCGAGCCTTCTTCCACGCCTCGGTGGCCTGCTCTTGCTTGGTGCGCAGCTGCTTTTCCGTGTCGCGGAATTTAGCGGCCTCCTCGAAATGCTGCTTGGCGATGGCCTCTTCCTTCTGCGCGCAGACGTGTTCGATTTCCTTGGAAAGGTCCTCGATGTTGGTCGGGCGACTGAGGGAGGAAATGCGAGCGCGGGAGCCAGCTTCATCCATGACGTCGATCGCCTTGTCGGGCAGGAAGCGCCCTGTGATGTAACGGTCCGAAAGCTTCGTCGCGACTTCGAGGGATTTGTCGGTGAAAATCGCCTTATGGTGATCCTCATACTTTGACCGGATACCTTTCAGAATGGTGATCGTATCCTCGACGGAGGGCGGCTCGATCTTCACGGACTGAAAGCGGCGATCAAGGGCCGAGTCCTTTTCGATATACTTGCGGTATTCGTTGAGGGTGGTCGCACCGATGCACTGCAATTCACCACGGCTGAGTGCCGGTTTGAAGATATTGGAAGCATCCATGGCGCCTTCGGCCGCACCGGCACCAACGATGGTGTGCATCTCGTCGATGAAGATAATCACGTTTTTGGCGCGCTTGATTTCATCCATTACCGCCTTGATGCGCTCTTCAAACTGCCCGCGATATTTGGTGCCAGCGACCATGAGGGCGAGATCGAGGGTGATGACCTTTTTGTCCAAGAGGATTTCGGGCACGATCCCGCTGGCGATTTCTTGGGCGAGACCCTCGGCGATGGCGGTCTTGCCCACGCCGGCCTCACCGATGAGCACGGGGTTGTTTTTCGTGCGGCGGCAGAGGATCTGCACCACGCGGCGAATCTCGTTTTTGCGGCCAACCACGGGGTCGAGTTCGCCCTTGCGAGCGAGCTCGGTGAGGTCACGACCAAAGGCCTTGAGGGCGGGTGTCTTGACTTCCTTTTTTCCGCTCTCTTCGGAGCCGCCGGCGGCCGCGCTTCCCCGCTGAGGGGTGCTGGCGGAGGCTTCTTCGCCGCCGCCGCCTTCGCCGCCGGAGAACTGAGGATCAAGCTCGCGCAGGATCTCGTTACGGGTGCGCTCGATGTCGATATCGAGGGATTTGAGCACGCGGGCGGCGACGCCTTCACCCTCACGGAGCAGGCCGAGCAGGATGTGCTCGGTGCCGACATAAGAGTGGTTCAGCGCCTTGGCTTCCTTGCCGGCTAGCGCGAGGACCTTTTTCACGCGTGGCGTGTAAGGGATGCTGCCCTGGGTCTTGGTTTCCTGACCGGTGCCTACTTGTTTCTCAACAGCGTTGCGCACGGTCTCGAGGTCGAGACCCATCTTCTGAAGCACGCTCACCGCGACGCCTTGGCCGAGTTTGATCAACCCGAGCAGGATGTGCTCGGTGCCGACGTAATTGTGGTGAAAGCGGTCCGCCTCCTTGCGAGCCAATGCCAAGACTTGCTGAGCGCGGGGCGTAAAGTTGTTCATCGGTTCCATAAGCGTGGGTGAAGAGGGTTAATTCTGACCGTTTATCGTGAAATTGGGTTTGGCAAACGTAGCGAACTCGGCGCGCAGCTTTTCGGATCGCAGAATATCCCGCTGGGCCGACTCGAGATCGTGATTCGCCGTGCTCTGGATATGACCGGGTTGAGACTCGATTAAGAGCCGATCAATGGTGGCCCTTGCCTCCTCGGGGAAGACCAGCAAATCGATCCCCAAGCGAAGAAGAGAAAGCAGGTTCATGGCCTCGGTCGACGTGAGCTGGTGGCTGTTCTGCAAGATGCCATAAGCTCGGCCGATCTTGTCGAAGAGCTTGGTCGCATCCGCTTCCAGCAACTTGGCCCGCGCGTTGAGTTCGTGCTCGATGATGGACTCCAGCACACTGCCCAAGCGCTTGATGATCGCGTCTTCGGATTCGCCCAACGTGGTCTGATTGGAAATCTGAAAAATACTGCCGCTCGCATCGGAGCCTTCGCCGAAGAGCCCGCGGACGACCATGCCAAGTTGGTTGACGGCGCGGACCACTTTTTCCATCTGCCCGGCAATCACCAAGGCGGGGAGGTGCATCATGGCCGAGGCTCGCAGCCCCGTGCCGAGGTTGGTGGGGCACGCGGTCAGGTAGCCAAGCCGCGAGGAGAACGCGTAGTCGAGACGGCCTTCGAGTTCGGAATCGAGGGCGTTAATCACGCTCCAAGCCTTCTTAAGTTGAAAGCCGGCACGAAGCACTTGAATGCGAAGGTGGTCCTCTTCGTTGATCATCACAGACACGGTCTGGTCCTTGTTGATCACCACGCCGGAACCTGAGGAGGAACCACTGAGTTCGCGGGAGATCAAGTGACGCTCGACAAGCATCTGCTTTTCCAAGTCGGTGAGCTCGGACACTGCGGCGTTGGCGCTGCGCTTCATCGGGGCGGTGGCGAGCAACGCCTCGCGGCACATGTTCAAAATTTCGGTGCGCTGCGGTTCGCGGGCCCAACCCGGGAATGATCGACCGGCTAGGTTTCGAGCCAGCCGGATGCGCGTCATCAACACGATCGCAGACTTGCTGCTCGCCGTGTCAGTCAGTTCCGACGGAGTGGAAAGGAGCGAAGCGATGGTCATGGGCTTAGCGCGCGGACTTCGGTTGTTCAAAGGCTTGTTTGAGCTGGGTGATTTCATCGCGGAATCGGGCGGCGTCTTCGTAGCGTTCGGATTTCACGGCATCCTCAAGGCGAGACTCAAGTTCGCCGAGACGGTCGTGAAGCGATTTACGTTCCAACGCCTTCTCGGGAACTTTGCCGGCATGGGCGGTGCCCTTGTGCATGTTGTCCAACATCGGCTCGACCAAGCTGGAAAACGTCTCGTAACACTGCGGACAACCAAAACGACCATGTTTTTTAAAGTCGCTCTGCGTAAAACCGCACTGTTCGCAGCGGACTGCGGAAGCCGGGATCTCCGGGTTGAGCGAAGCCTTAAGAAGCAGGTCCGCCAACGAGAAGCCGCTGGGGTCCGTCACGCCCTTGGCTTGGGCGCAGGATTCGCACAAATCCACCTTATGCACCTTGTTATTCACGATTTGCGTGAGGTGCACGGTGGCAGGATTGCTGCAAAGATCACATTTGAGGGGGCTCGCCATGGAATTAGGTTAACACGTCACAAGGAAACTTCGACTCGCCGCTCAAGAATTTGAGTGAGATTTGAGGATTATTCTTTGCACCGACCATGCCAACCCGCGAACGGGAGACAAAGCAAGGTATCAGAAAGCATACGCGGGGGAATGCCGGGCGGATGCCTGATACGGAACGGCGCATGGCTCCCGACGACCCACGCGAAAGCGCCTCGGTTCCGTCCAACCAGTCCCACCCCGCGAAACTAAAACGACCAATCAAAGGCGGGTGCCCTCAACCAGCACGCGACGCCGGAAGGCTTCCAAAACGCGCTTGGTGATCGCCCCCGGCTTGGCATCGCCAATCTCACGACCATCGAGCTTCACGACCGGGATCACCTCGGCGGCGGTGCCCGTCAAGAAACACTCATCGGCGTTCCAGACGTCGTAACGCGTCATATCCACTTCCTTGAGCGGGATATTCAGTTCAGCGGCGATATCGATGATGGATGAACGAGTGATGCCCTTGAGCGCACCCTGCGAGGCACCCGGGGTGAAGATCACTCCCTTGTGGACGATGAAGATATTGTCGCCGGTGCACTCGGCGACGTAGCCCTGGTCGTTCAGCATGATGGCCTCCAGCGCACCCGCCTGGCGCGCCTCGATCTTGGCCAGAATATTGTTGAGGTAATTGAGCGACTTGACGGCTGGCGGCAGCGCGGCGGAGTTGATGCGACGCGTGGCGACTGTGACGATCGACAAACCCGTCGTGTAATGCTCGGCGGGATACAGTGCGATTTTGCTGGCGATGATAAAAATGGACGGCGTCGGGCAAAGCCAGGGAGAGAGGCCCAGATCACCCACCCCGCGGGTCACCACGAGGCGAATGTAACCGTCGGTCAGTCCATTTTGACGGCACGTCTCCAGCGTGGCATCGGAGATTTCCTTACGCGACCATGGCATTTTCAGGAGGAGGGCCTTGGCGGAATACTCGAGGCGCTCCAAGTGTTCTTCGAGTCGGAAGACGTTACCCTGGTAAAGACGGATACCCTCAAATACCCCGTCGCCATAGAGAAGCCCGTGATCGAACACGGAAACCTTGGCTTCGGACTCATCGACAAACTTTCCATCCAGGTAAATTTTCATTCGGATGTAGCGTAGGAAACCGCGAGAGATTTTGTCCAGCTTCCGGGGGACTTTCTTCTTGAGTTGGCGAACCCGGCGGGCAACCCTTTGTCATACCCTCGCAATTACCCGCTAAACTTTCCCCATGATTAAAACCACCCGTCGTTCCAAAGCAGGCTTTACCCTGATTGAGCTTCTCACCGTCATCGCGATCATCGGCATTCTTGCCTCGATCATCATTCCGACGGTCGGCAAGGTTCAGCAGACGGCCCGGCGCACCGCTGATGCCTCAAACCTTCGTCAGATTGGACAATCTTCCTTGATTTTTGCCCAAAGTAGCAAGGATCAGCTACCGTCGAATTCCTTAGGTTCCGGAACCTCGTTTGGCCAGAACGTCCCCTCTGGACAACAAGCCACGGTGAAGCTTGTCGCGGCCGCCCTTGCGCTTGGCGGAGGCTTGGAATCAGGCAAAATGTGGCTCTCTAAAGCCGATGACACGACCGGCAAGGAAAACGAGAACGCCAATGTCTCAAATGTCCTAAATACGACCAAAACCGACCTCGATACCGTGTTTGCAACCTCGAACTTAGCCTTTGGCTATGTCGTCGGGCTAAACACAAACTACGCGGCGACCACACCCGTGTCGTTCACACGAGGAATTTCGAGTTCTTCCGATGGAAAGTGGAGTGAAGCCAACGGCCCCTACAAATCTGACGGTGGACACATTGTCTTTGTCGGAGGTAACGTGGCTTTTTATAAAAACCTTGGTGCAAGTTTAACGTCCGGCGAGCTGGTCAACTCCAACGGTAGCCAAACTAACGACATTAAGAAAACCGTCAAAAGCACCAAGACGTCTGTTAGATTCATCGAGGAGGATGCTGTCGGAACTTCCTTGGCAGGCGTTTCCGCCACGGGCGAGTAACCCGATAGTCACTTTTGCTACGCATTCGGCAAAGCCCGACCTTCTAGGTCGGGCTTTTTTGCCGGCGCGTTTATATGGCGATATCTTTATAGCGACCGAATGAGCACCACTCCCTTTATTTCGCCCACCTACATCATCGGACACAAGAACCCCGATGCCGATGCCATCTGTTCGGCCATCGCCTACGCTTCCCTGAAAGAGGCCAAGGGCGAAGCGGGCTACCTGCCTGCCCGCTGTGGGAACTCCAATGCGCGCATCGACACGATCCTCGCCCGGTTCCATCAGCCGCTTCCCATCTACCTCAGCGACGTCACCCCTCGCGTGCGCGACGTGATGGTCCGGAATGTGGTCTCGGTTGGCCAGACAGCCACCTGCGCCGAAGCCCTCGAGCTGATTGATAAACACGATGTGCGCATCCTCCCCGTGGTGACGGATGACAATCGCGTGACCGGCTCCGTATCCATATTCCAACTCGGCAGCTTTTTCGTGCCGCACATGCGTGAACCTCGCGAAATGCGCAAGGTGTTCACCAGCCTCAATCATATCGCTCGCGCGCTAAAGGCACGCCTCGTTCACGTCGAACGCCCCGATGTATCGGAAGATCTTTTTGTGCGCGTTGGCGCGATGGACGTCCGATCCTTCGGCAAAGTATCCAGCGGCGAGGGCGTTCCGATGGAGAAAACCATCATTATCGTCGGCGACCGCCGCGACATCCAGCTGCGTTCGATTGAGCTCGGCGTCTGCGCCTTGGTCGTGACCGGGAACCTTCCCGTGGAGGATGACATCGTGCTAGCGGCGAAGACGCGCGGCGTATCGCTGATCGTCAGCCCCTACGATTCCGCGACCTCCGCGTGGGTGATCCGCAGCGCGACCACCATCGAACGCCTCATCGACAGGAAGTTCGCCTCGCTCAGCGCCGACATCCGCTTGGGCGACCTTCGCAAGAAGCTCGCGACGTCCAACGTCGCGGCCTACATGGTGGTCAACGATGAGGGTAAGCTACAAGGCATCTTGACTAAGACGGACGTGCTGAAACCGGTCAAAACCCGCCTTGTGCTCGTCGACCACAACGAGATGAGCCAGGCCGTAAGCGGTGCCGATCAGGTCACCATCGCCGAGATCATCGACCACCACCGGCTCGGCTCCCTGAATACCCAGCAGCCCATCCTCTTCATCAACGAACCGGTTGGCTCGACCTGCACTATCATCGCCGACCTGTTCCGCCGCGAAGGCCTCGTGCCTTCGCCCGACATCGCCGGAATCATGATGAGCGGCATCATCTCCGACACGCTTCACCTCAACAGCCCCACCACGACCGAAAAAGACGGCGCGATCCTTTCGTGGTTGGCCAAAATCGCCTCGGTAAACCCGCGCGAACTCGCCAACGAGATCTTCAGTTCAGGTTCGGTCATCCTCGCCAATCCTCCCGACAAGGTCATTCGGTCCGACTTCAAAATTTACGAGGAAGACGGCGTCCGCTTTGCCGTATCCCAGATTGAAGAACTCGGGTTCGGTAATTTCTGGCAACACTCGCGCGATCTGGCCAAAGCCCTCCAACAGCTGCGCGATGAGGAGTCCCTGCTTTTTGCCTGTGTGCTCGTAACGGATATCAACACGCAAAACTCGCTGCTTCTCGTAAAAGGCGAGTCCGAGTTCATCGACCGCATCAGCTACCCCTCCGTCCAAAAGGACGAAATTTTCGACATGCCGGGGATCGTGAGTCGCAAAAAACAACTCATCCCCTACATCGGCGGCATCCTTAAGGAAATGCATACTTACGGGGTCATCCCCGCAGCGGATTCCCCGTCGGGAGCCCACGGTAAACCGGCCGAGGCGTGATTCTAATCGGCTAAAAACCGACCTCACCACGTCGGCCGCGAATTCGCTCGCGCTCCGCACCGTGCCCGCAAGCAGCTTGTCGACCTTCGGAAAAAAGGGGCGCTCAGAAAGCGCCAACCAAATCAAGTTCATCAACCTGCTCATCGAGCACCCGACTGACGGTAAGGGACTCGGACGGAAATAAAACGCCCGAAGATGCGCCGGGATTGAAACGCCAGCCAAGGAAACGATGAAGGAGTTTACCAAAGGTGAATGACTAAAATCGGTGACACTGGATAGCGCTTTAATACCAAGCAGATTTGGCGATTTGTTTTTGCCCGAGTCCCTAAGCCCATTCGCAAGAACTTACCGACACGCGCCGAGGCATCCGCCCGAGCGCCAGATCTTGAAAATCAGCGTGTGCAGGCCGAGACCGGCATTTTCCACCGACCGCCAGCGGTTCACCGGTGCCCCGCTTTATGAGGCCGAGGCAGGCCGCTTTCCGTCGCCTCGCCGAACACCCCCAAATCAGTTTGGCTCTACCTCGATTTCCCCTTGGCGAACCAACCTATGATTTACGTTGCCCTCCTGTTTTTTCGGGCGGTCGCTCAACTTTGAACCATCACCCCATGAGCGACATCACCCTGCTGCTGGAATCCGTGAATCGCGGCGAACCGGCCGCGTCCGCCGAACTCCTGCCGCTCGTGTATGACGAACTGCGCCACCTCGCCGCCGCCCGCATGGCACGCGAATCAGCCGGGCATACCCTTCAACCCACCGCGCTCGTCCACGAAGCCTGGATGCGCCTCGTGAAACCCGGCGATCGTCACTGGAACAACCGCAGCCACTTTTTCCGCGCCGCCGCCCAAGCCATGCGTCGCATCCTGGTTGATCGCGCCCGCCTGAAATCCAGCATCAAGCGCGGTGCCAACCCCGAGCGTCTCAACCTCGACGACCTCGCCCTCGCCGCCACCACGCCCGACGACCGCGTCGTCCTCGTGGACGAAGCCATCGGCCACCTCGAACAACAAGACCCCGACAGCGCCCGCATCGTCACCTTGAAATTCTTCGGTGGTTTCACCAATCGCGAGATCGCCGAGACCCTCGGCGTCACCGAACGCACCATCGAACGCCAGTGGGCCTACGCCCGCGCCTGCCTCCTCGCGCTCATGCAGGACGCAGACCGTCCCCATCCCAACGTGTCACGTAATAAGTGACGATTGGCCGTTCCCTTTTATCACCCGAACGCATGCCCGACTCCTCCCGAGAAATCGAAAAAGCGCTTTTCGATACCGCGCTCAACCTGCCCGATGCCACGCTCCGCGCCGCCTTTCTCGCGCAGTTCTGCGGCACCAACACCGCCCTCCGCGAACGTCTCGAACGGCTTCTCGCCACCTCCACGCTCGCCGAGGAATTCTTCGACCTGCCGCCTCCGCCCATCGATGAACTCATCGCGGCCGTGCCTCCCGCGCATACGTTGTTCGCCCTCGCCGGCCCGCCCGACACGCCTGACGCCGCGCTGCCCGGGGAGACCCCGCTCCGCATCGGCCGCTACCGGTTGATCAAGCGCATCGGCGAGGGCGGCTGCGGTGTCGTTTACCTCGCCGAACAGCAGGAGCCCGTGAGGCGCCGCGTCGCGCTCAAAATCATCCGTCTCGGCATGGACACCGAACGCGTCATCGCCCGCTTTGAACTTGAGCGGCAAGCGCTCGCCTTGATGAACCACCGTCACGTCGCGCAGGTGCTCGACGCCGGCACCACCGAGAGCGGCCGCCCCTATTTCGTGATGGAGCTCGTCGAAGGCACGCGCATCACCGCCTACTGCGACGAACAACGCCTCGGCACCTGCGCGCGCATCGAACTTTTCATCAAGGTCTGCAACGCCATCCAGCACGCCCACCAAAAGGGTATTCTCCATCGCGACATCAAGCCGTCCAACGTCCTCGTCGCCACGCAGGAAGGCGCCGCGCCCGTCCCCAAGGTCATCGACTTCGGCGTGGCCAAGGCCATCACCGGACTTCCCCCCGGCGGTGCCACGTTCATCGATGGCGAACAATTCATCGGCACCCCCGCCTACATGAGCCCCGAGCAGGCCGAGCCCGGTCGCATCGACGTGGATACGCGCGCCGACATCTACAGCCTCGGTGCCTTGCTCTACGAACTGCTCACCGGCCGCGCACCGTTCGACTCGAAGACACTCCTCGATTCCGGCTTGGAAAACTTGCGCCGCACGTTGCGCGAAGCCGAACCGCCGCGTCCTTCGCACCTCCTGCGCTCACTCGACCCCGTCGAGTTGGCACGCCTCGCCGCCCGCCACCAAAGCGAACCCGCCGCGTTGATCAAAACCCTGCGCCACGATCTCGACTGGATCATTATCCGCGCGCTCGAAAAAGACCGCTCGCGCCGCTACGCCACCGTCAACGCCCTCGCCTTCGATCTCTCCCGTTTTTTGCGCGACGAACCCGTCGAGGCCCGCCCGCCGGGCCGTGGATACCGCCTGCGAAAACTCATCCGCCGCAACCGCGTCATCTTCGCCGCCACCGCCGCCGTCACGCTCGCGTTGTTCGCCGGCCTAGGCACGTCCACCGTGCTTTTTTTCCGGGAACGCGAAGCGCTCCGGCAGCAGACGCTGCTCCGGCGGCAGGCCGAGACGAGCGAGCAATTGACCCGCGCCGCCTTCCTCACGCGCGAGGGCGGCTTCGAAGCCGCCGCGAAGGTGCTCGACGCCGTGCCGCGTCCGCTGGCCCAGCCATCCTTCGATGGAGTCGTCTCCTTCCGCGCCGTCGGCGACTGGCTCGCCGCGCAACGCCGCTGGGCCGAGGCTGCCGAACGTTTCAAAGTCGCCCTCGACATCGGCTGGCTCGACACCTGGGGCCCCGTCACCCTGGACCACCAATCCTACGGCGTCGCCATGATCCTGGCCGGCAACGAGACCGGCTACGACGCCTTCCGCCGCGATGCGGTCGCACGGTTTAACCCCGCCAACAACAGCGACGCCGTCGCCCGCGTCCTCAAGACGTGCCTGCTGCGCCCGCTCAACGCCGACCTTCGCGAGCGCCTGCTCCCCCTCGGCGCACGCACCGAGTTCTGGTTTTCCAGCCTCAACCCGCGCCTCGCCACCGGCTGGGCGGTCATCCCGGTCAGCCTCTGGCTCTACCGGGTCGGCGACTACACCGAGGCCCGCAAACGCGCGCTGTCAGGCTTCGACCCAGCCGACCGCCAGAGTGCTCGTGTCGCCACACTCCGCCTCGTGCTTGCGCTCTGCGACCACCACGAGGGTCAACGTGCCTCGGCCGCCGCCCACCTCGCCGATGCCCGCCAGGCGATCATCCCCGCCTTCGCCGGTGATCTCACGCACGGCAACGGCACCTCCGGTTATTGGTATGATTGGGCCTTCGCCCATATCCTGCTCTCCGAAGTCGAGACCGCACTGGGCTCAGCTCCGTAGGCCGGGGTCGATCAGCTTAGCTTTGATTTGTTGAACTAATCTCGGCGCGCAGGCCACGAGTTTGCTCGCGCTTTAAACCGCGCCTGCAAGCAGGCTGCCTGCCTTAGGAAAACGAGCGCTTCGGTCAGTTGACCCAGGTGGAATTAGAAATAAAATCTGTCGGGTTTACCGCGCGTCCCACGCTTATGGGAGTAAGCAACCCCGTTTCCCTGCCCATATCCCCACCTGTCGTCCCCGCCTTTTCCGACTGCTCGCTGCTTACCCTTCGCACCTTCCGCCCTCATGTCTTCGCTCGTCTCCGCCAAACCCGCCGCCCGCCGCTCCCTCGCCCAGGAAGCCGGACTCGCCCTCGTCGTCATCGTGCTCGGCATCATTCTTGCCGGCTACGGCTGGCACGACGCCGCGCCCGGTCGTCCCAATGCGTTTCTTAACTTCGACAACCTGGTCGATGGCGTGGCCACCCCGATGTCCTACTACGCCATCATGGCCGTGGGCCTCACCATCGTTATCATCACGGGAGGCATCGACATCTCGGTCGGCTCCATCATGGCCCTGGCCGCCCTCGGCGGCGCCACCGCGCTCCAGAGCCTGCCGCTCGACGCCCCAGCCTGGCAGGTTCTCCCCATCGCCTTCGCCGTCCCCCTCGTGATCGGCCTCATCTGCGGTCTCGCCAACGGCGCGCTCATCGTCGGACTCAACCTGCACCCGTTCATCGTCACCCTCGGCACGATGAGCATTTTCCGAGGGCTCGCCAACGTCCTGCCCGCGCAAAAAACCCTCCCCGCCGCCGGCAAACGCCTGCCCGAAGCCTTCACCACCGACTTCATGCGCCTGGAGTTTTTCGGCATCCAGCCGCTGCCGCTCGTGATCATGCTCGGCTGCGTCGGCCTTGGCTGGTTCTACCTCCACCTCATGGTCGCCGGGCGCGAGACTTACGCGGTCGGTGGCAACGAGGAGGCCGCCCGTTTCAGCGGCCTGCGAGTCAACGCCATCAAGCTCCGCACCTACGCGTTGTCCGGACTCTGTGCCGGCATCGCCGGCATGGTTTCACTCGGCCGTTTCGGCACCGCCAGCACCAGCACCGGGACCGGCTATGAACTCACGGTCATCGCCGCCGCCGTGGTTGGGGGCGCCAGCCTCGCCGGTGGCAAGGGCACCGCGCTCGGCGCCCTGCTCGGCACCCTCATCATCGCGCTGATCGAAAACGGCATCCTCATTCTCCGACTGGCCCAGGAATACCGCCTCATCATCATCGGCCTCGCCATCGTGGTCGCCGTCGCCCTCGAACGCCTCAGCCACCACCTCCGCCAGCGCCGCGCCTCACGCTAACCCCTCTCTCTCGTTCTCTTACCCGTTCTCGTTCTCTCCCTCCGTTTCGGATTCCTGACGAACGAGAACGAGTAAGAGAACGAAAACGAACAATCACCCAACGCATTTTCTCCCTATGAAAACCCCCAACTCGCTCCTCCGCTCCGCCGTTCTCGCCGCCGTCGCCCTGCTCGCCTTCGCCGGCTGCTCCAAGCAAGCCGAACCCGCCGCTTCGGACGCGCCAGCCATTCGCACGGTGCTCATCGGCGTCATCGGCAAGAGCCAGACCAACGACGTTTTTCAGGCCGCCCACGCCGGTGCCCGCGACGCCGCACTCGAACTCGGCGCCAAATATGGCGTGAAGGTCGAAATCGAAATCCGCACGCCCAACGACGAGGACGCCACCAAGCAGGCCGAGGCCATCGAGGCCCTCACGCGCCGCGGAGCCGACGGCATCACCATCGCCTGCTCCGAGGCCAACACCGTCACGCCTTCGATCAACAAAGCCGTTTCCAAGGGCATCGCCGTCATGTGCTTTGATTCCGACGCGGCCGACAGCAAGCGCTTCGCCTTCTACGGCAGCGACGACACCACTGTCGGCGTCCGCATCGTGGAAGAACTCGCCCGCGTCATGGGCGAGAAAGGCACCATTGCCATCCTCGGTGGCAACCAAAGCGCCACCAACCTCCAAAAGCGCGTCGAGGGTGCCAAGGCCGCCCTTGCCAAATACCCGAACATGAAGCTCAACGAGCCCGCCGCCTTCTACCACATCGAGACCCCCGAAAAATCCGCCGAAGCCGTCGCCTCCGCGCAGAACGCCAACCCCGGCATCCAGGGCTGGGCCTTCATCGGCGGCTGGCCGCTCTTCACCGCCGACGCCCTCAAGTGGACCCCCGGCTCCGTGAAGGTCGTCTCCTGCGACGCCCTGCCCGCCCAGCTCAACTACCTCCGTAGCGGTCATGTGGATACGCTTTACGCCCAAGACTGCTACGGCTGGGGCTACAAGTCCGTGGAAATTCTCCTGGAAAAGATCATCAACGGCAAAACCCCCGAGCCCTCCCGCGTAGTCGATCCCCTCACTCAAGTAACAAAGGCCAACGTGGACGCCTTCGGCAAAAACTGGGAAAAGTGGCTCGCCAAGTAACCCGCTCCACCCCGCCCCAACCACCGGCACATTTGTCACTTAATAGGTTACAAATGGCCCCAACCCATTTCCATACCCATCGCTGGTTATTTGTAGGCTTTTCCTGACATGGGCGAGACGCCCATGCCACGTCCAGCAATCATCGACGTGGCACGGCCGTCTCGCCCGTAGGATTGGAGTCTGAAGCACTCAGCCTTTGGTATCATTTACAAATTAAGCTCAAGCCCGGTTTGTCACTTAATAGGTGACAAACCGGGCTTGGATTTCCGTCTAAATCTAAAACGCTCCTCATGCCTGCCGACTTCGTTCAGTTCCGCGAGATCACCAAAACCTTTGGCGGGGTCACCGCGCTCTCCGGCGTCTCCCTCTCGCTGACCCGCGGAGAATGCCACGGCCTCATGGGCGAAAACGGCGCCGGCAAGTCCACCCTCGGCAAAATTCTGGCCGGTATCCACCAACCGGATTCAGGCAAACTGCTCATCGACGGAAAAGCCCACGCCTTCGGCTCTCCGCGCGACGCCCTCGCCGCCGGGGTGTCCATGGTCCACCAAGAACTCGCCTTCTGCCCCGACCTCTCGGTCGCCGAAAACCTCTGCCTCGGGCGCTACCCGCGCCGCGCCGGCGGGCTCCTCCTCGATCACGCGCGCATGAAGCGCCGCGCCGAAGAACTGCTTTCCGCGATCGGCGTCTCCCTCGACGTCTCCCGCCCCATGAGCGAGCTCTCCACCGCGCAAGAGCAGCTCGTGCAGATCGCCGCCGCCGTCGGCACCAACCCCCAGATCCTTGTCTTCGACGAGCCCACCAGCTCCCTTGCCGCCACCGACGCCGACGCGCTCTTCCTCCTCATCGAAAACCTGAAAAAACGCGGCCTCACCCTCATCTACGTCTCGCACCGCATGCCGGAACTTTTCCGCCTCTGCGACCGCATGAGCATCCTGCGCGATGGACGCTACGTCGGCACGCTCGCCAAAGCCGAGATGACCCAGGACGCCGTTGTGCAGATGATGATCGGCCGCAGCGTCACCGATTATTTCCCGCAACACCTCGCCGCCACCTCCGGCGACACCGTCCTCTCGGTCCGCAACCTAACCTCACCGGGGAGGTTTTCCGACGTGGCGTTTTCCGTGCGCGCCGGTGAGATCGTCGGCTTCGCCGGGCTCGTCGGCTCGGGCCGCAGCGAAATCGCCCAAGCCATCTTCGGTCTCGATTCCCGCGCCACCGGCACCGTTGAAATCGACGGCCGTCCGCTCGCCCTCGGCTCTGTCAAAGCCTCCCTCGCCGCCGGTGTCGGCCTCGTTCCCGAAGACCGGAAACGGCAGGGCTGCGTTCTCGGCATGCCCTGCCGCGCCAACATCAGCATGGCCATCCTGGACCGCGTGCGTCGCCTCGGCATTCTCCTGGATCGCGCCGAGGAAAAAGCCGTTTCCACCGACTACTTTCAGCGCCTCAAGGTCAAAGCCGCCTCGCTCGACGCGCCGGTTAATTCGCTCTCCGGCGGCAACCAACAGAAAGTCGTCCTCGCCAAGTGGCTCGCGCGCCGCGGACGCCTGCTGATCGTGGATGAGCCCACGCGCGGCGTGGACGTGGGCGCCAAGGCCGCGATTCACGAACTCATCGACGAACTCGCCCGGCAAGGACTCGCCGTCATACTGATTTCCTCCGAGTTGCCCGAAGTCATCAACCTCTCGACCCGCATCGTGGTGATGCGCGAAGGCCGCATCGCCGGCGAACTGTCGCGGACCGAGGGCTCGCAGGACGCCGTGCTCCGCCTGATGACCGGCGTCACGCGTTCCGCAGCCTGAATCAGACTAAAATTGATCGGAAGATACTGGTCCGATGCTAGGGTGTGTCTGGTTAAGAAATCAGCCCATCGCTGAAGCTCTCCGAGCGGGGGAGAAAGGACACTGGGCCGGCGTTGCCCTCGGCGGCATGGCCCGCTGGGCCACCTCCTCCATGGTCGCCTTGGCCGAGTGCCCTTTCTCCCTCGCGGCTGGTCCGGTTTCTTTCCCAGACACACCCTAGGGCGTTTTTCTGAAATAAATCCGGTCGGCGTGAGAGGGAAAAAGGGCTCGGCCTAGGCGGCTTTCCCTCTCACTCGCAGAGTTCGACGCCCTGAGGCAGTTTAGAAACACGCCCTTAAAGCGGAAGTCACCCCCGGCGGTCCCCTAGCACTGCTCCGTTCCACGCCGTGGAGTCGGGCGAGCTTCGCGACGAGGTGAGTCGGTATCAGCTCGACGATTTGCGCAGAATGGTGAGCTGAGGTGGGTTGGCCTGAACTCCTTTGTGCAGCCTTTGTGTCTTCGTGCCTTTGTGGTGGAATTCCTACCTCGGCACATCTTCAACGAGAGGTAAGCGCCTATCAAAGTCCCGCCAAAGCCTCGGCGAGCGCGGATCATGGGCGATTAGATCGAAAATGTAGGAGCCTGCTTGCAGGCGATACGGGAGCCTCACGCCGTCGTTAACCTTTGAATCGCCCTTAAACGCCCCCCCCGGACAACCTCACAGAGCCAAGCCGGAGTTCCGATCCTCAAAAGTTTCCACAAAAGTAAGCCCTCAAAGCCTCCTGGCCGAACCCCCTTTTAGCCGTCCCCGTGGGATGGTTGCGGGATTTTTGAGACTTTTGGGGCGATCCTCTGCGAGGTGTTTTCACGCGTCGGCGTTAAAACAAAAACTCCGGCTGGCGGCCGTAGCGCTCCCGCGCCTCGTTGGCGCTCGATTTCATTTCCCAGCCATCGAGCAGCGCGAACAACTCGTCCGCCCTGACCCGCGGCGCATCGGCCGCCACCGTGGGCAGCGCCAGGTTGAGCGTAGTGAGTTTTAAATTACGGCGAAGATCATCGGCCCGGTCGCGCACCAGCTCGCGAAACCTTTCCGGCGTGAGCTCGGCCGCGTGCGCGATCACGCCTTCAATACTCCCGTAGGTTTGCAGCCACTTCACCGCCGTCTTGGGGCCCACCCCCGAGATGCCGGGAATGTTGTCCGACGTGTCCCCGACCAAGGCCAGGTAGTCCGCGATCTGCGAAGGCGGAACGCCAAACTTTTCCACCACGCCGGCCTTGTCGCGAAAGCGCCAGCCCAGCTTGGGATTGGCCGAGGGCGGCGGCAGGAGGATCTTGATACGGTCGTCCACGATTTGGGCGAAGTCTTTGTCGGAGCTCACGATCAGCACGTCGTGCCCCTGGGCCGCCAACGCGACGGCCTGCGAGGCCAACACGTCGTCACTTTCCACACCGTCGATTTCAACGCCTACAAAACCCATCGCCCGGGTGAGCGCCTTTATCGGCTCGATTTGTTTCTGCAACGCCTCGGGCATTTCGGAGCGCTGCGCTTTGTATTCGGGATGAAGGAGCAAGCGCTCCTGCGAGCCGCCCAGATCAAAGAAAACCAAGGTCCCGTCCGGTTTTTCCTGATCGGCCAGCTTCCACAGCGACTTGACCCAACCGTGCAGCGCGTTGGTCGGGAACCCATCCGCACGGGTCAGCTCGGGCACGGCATGGAAGCAGCGGTAAGCGAGGTTAAAGCCGTCGATGAGGAGCCATTTTGCCATTTGAAAACGAAGGAACACGCCTTGGCTCATGGCAAAGGCAAAGCCGCAAAAAATGTAGCCCCAACGGTTGGTCGGGCTTATGCGGGAATGGTCACAGATCTGATACGGAGCTCCGCTCCAGGTTCCACAGAGACAAGCGCTTACCACAAAGGCACAGAGGCAAGTTTCAAACAAAGGTGAGCTGCCCGATATTCCTTTGTGCAGCCTTTTGTGTCTTCGTGCCTTTGTGGTGAGTTCCTACCGCTGCTGTGGACTCGGGTTGGGGACCCTGTGCGCTCGGTGACTAAAATCGGACGCCGAAATAAACTCTGTCTCGCGAAGGTTGCTCCGTCTTCGTAGGCCGCGAGCTTGCTCGCGCTCTGAACCTCATTCCGCACCTTCGCTCCCTTTGCATCCTTCGCGAGACCCTCCGCCGTTCGCATACCTGGCGTTCAGATCGAAATGGAGGAGCCTGCTTGCAGCCTGTTCGCAGGATGTTTTCCGGGCATTGGCGTTGCGCTACGTGAGCTCTCGACTCTTAAGATTGCAGGCCGCATCGGACGCCAAAATAAATCCTGTCTCGCGAAGGTTGCTCCGTCTTCGTAGTCATCGAACTAGCTAGCTGTATGGACATAATTGACGTACTTCTGTAGATATGCTTCCTACGCGAGACAATCAGAAGTTCGCGTGCCTGCGGTGCTG
>JANODO010000157.1:0-58887 GCA_031412735.1 Rariglobus sp.
CGAGCTCTCGCCGCTTTTGACGGGCCGACCTGTCGGCCCGCCTCCGATCATGCGGCGCACCGGGGTTCGCCGTCCAGAGCGGCGAGAGCTCGCCGCAGTCCCCACTCGAAGCCGCATCCAACTCGGAGGAGCGCACTCTGATCGCACTCTAAGCGCACCCTAGGGCTTAAAAATCACCGCTTCGTGCCCGCCACCAAATCCGCCGCGCGCGCCGCCAGCGCGGGAGCGATCTTGGCGCGATCGGCGAGGTTTTCACGGATGCAATTCACGAGCGCGCTGCCGACCACCACACCGTCGGCATGCGCGGCGACCTCCGTCACGTGCTCCCGTTTGCCGATGCCGAAGCCGACCACGACGGGCAGGGCAATGTGGCGTTTAATCGCCGCCACGGCCTCAGGGATGTTGGCGGCGACCGAATCGCGGACACCCGTCACGCCTTCGCGCGAAACATAATAAATAAAACCCGTGGCAGCCGCGCCGATCTTTGCGAGACGCGTCTCGGGGGTCGTGGGCGCGACGATGAACACTGTCTTGATATCGTGTTGCGCGCACGCGGCCTGCACATCGGCGGCTTCCTCCGGCGGCAAGTCGAGCGTCAACATGCCATCGACACCGGCCTCCTTGGCTGCGCTGACGTAGGCTTCAACGCCATTGGAAAACACCAGGTTGTAGTAGGTGTAGAAAACGAGCGGCATCGTTGGCGCGAACTCGCGGATGCGGCGCACGAGTTCAAACACGCGAGCCGCCGTCATGCCGCCTTCGAGCGCGCGTTGGGCGGCGAGTTGGTTGGTGAGGCCGTCGGCCAGCGGGTCGCTGAAAGGCACGCCGAGCTCGAGGATGTCGATGCCGTTTTCGATCAAGGCGCGGCACGCGGTGAGCGACGTATCAAAATCCGGGTCGCCGGCGCACAGGTAAGCAACGAAGGCGGCGCGATCCTCGGCTGCGGCGCGGGCAAAGGCTTGGGCAATACGATCCATGGGGAGGTCATCGCCGCAAAAAACCCGACGCTGCGCAAGGAGGTTCCGAAAGATGGACGGCGACCTCCGTGCGCGGTCGATTTGGTCGATTGCGGTAGCCCGCTCCGAGCTGGAGCCGGGACCTCCGCGTCCCGGTCGGAGGCGGGACCGGGAGGTCCCGGCTCCATTGTAAACCCAATGCTATCGAACCGCCGGTGCCCGGGGGTCACCGTCCACCTTCGGGCAGCACGTGTGCGCAAGCCCACCCTCGCCCTCACGCCACGTCGAAATCCACCACTACCGGCCGATGGTCCGAGAGATAACTGCGCACGATCCGGCTCTCCGCGTGTTTAGCCCCCGGAGGCAAAAACACGAAGTCGAGCGTGCGCCCGGGCAAGGGCGACGGAAACGTATACCCCTCGTGCGGGTGCAGCGTGTAGTCCCCGTAATCGTGGAGATGGCTAAGCAGTGTCGCCGTCGCGTCCGACGTGTGTCGCGTGTTGTTTAAATCTCCGCACACGATCGGCGGCACCGCCCAGTGATGATGGCGCTCCCGCTGCTTGTCGCGCAGGTAAGCGAGGAAGCGGTCAACTTGCGCGAAACGGTGCTCTCGCGAACGATAATGAAGGTGCATGTTGGCGACCGGGATTCGGCGCCCATTCACGTTGATCTCGGCAAAGAGGAACCCCTTTTCGCCGACTTTGCTCTGCCCGAACGCAATGTTTTCCCACTCGGTGATCGGGTGGCGGGAGAGAATTGCGTTGCCGTAGCTGAGATTAAGCAAACCGGCGCGACGGTTATTGATGCCAAACACGGAGTGCTCAAAGCCACCGAACTCACGCAAGAATTCGAGGTGGTCAAAATTACCCGCCCACCGGGAATTCTCGTCGATCTCCTGCAATGCGACGATGTCGGGGTTCAGCTCCGTGAGGAGCTTGGCGATTTTGAGCAACGTGATCCGGATGCGCCGCCGCGTCGTGATGCCTTGGATGGGCGAAAGTCCACGGCCATGCGCGATATTGTAGGTTACAATCCGGACACGAGGCATTGCGGCCACCCTCTGCTCAAACCGCCAAACCGGCAACGCGAAAGGTTCGGAAGAAGGTATTGACAGTGGCCGGTGCGCTGGCGATTTTGCCCGACTCTTACGGCGGCCTTAGCTCAGTTGGTTAGAGCACTAGATTGTGATTCTAGGGGTCGCGGGTTCGAATCCCGTAGGCCGCCCCATTTTCTCCTCGTGGTTGAGGAGTTCCGCGCCCTGCACGGGAGAGGCAAACCCCGTCAGGCTCACACCATTTGATGCGCACGCGCCTTGATATAGGCGGCAACATAGTCGGCGAACCCCCGCTTAAGCTTGATCGTCACCGTGTCGCGACCGGTGCTGAAAACGGCCTCATCGATCGCGCGCACCGGCACCAGATCTTTTGTTGTCGAGGTGAGGAAACACTCCTGCATATCCACCAACTCCGCCGGTCGCACGACGCGTTCGACCACGTCCACGCCCACGGCCGGCGCGACGTGGTCAATCACGATACGGCGCGTAATACCGGCGAGAATACCCGACTCAAGGGGCGGCAGCACCACCCGACCGTCGCGCACGAAACCGATGTTGCTTACCGCCGCCTCGGTGATCTCGCCTTCGAGATTGGTAATCACGACCTCGTCCGCACCCCGTGCCCGCGCCTCGCGCAAGCACAGGAGATTATTGAGATAATTGCCGGTCTTCCACGCGGGATTGAGCGTGCGGGGGTGGTTCCGATGCAACCCCTGCGCCAACGACAGGATGACACCGCGCGCCTCGACCTCGGCCGAGAGCAACGGACACGGCTGCACCAGCAGCACGAAGTCGGCGCGATCCGCCAACGCAATATCAAGCCCGATCGCCCCACAGCCACGCGTGATTTGCAGTCGGATATATAAATCCACCGTTGCTCCGGTTCGCTCACGCCACGCTGCGACGGTTTTTCTAATCTCAGTCAATATGTCAGACTGGCTCCAGGGAACCGTCATATACAAAGCGGCGGCCGAACGTTCCAAGCGCTGCCAATGTTCATCCCAGGCAAAAACAACACCGCCAAACGTGCGCCAGACCTCGTAAATCGCATCTCCATAAAGAAAGCCGCGGTTGAGCGGCGAGATGGACGGTTCGTCGGCGGGGTGAAGACGGCCATTGGTGTTGGCCTGTATAAAAGGGACGGTCGGCATGAGATTGAGCTCTTGGCCCAACCCACGCCCGGGAGGGCGGGCGGCGCAAGCGACAAATCGCAAAATAAAACGCCCCCGTGTAATTAAACACGAGGGCGACGGAGAAACGAAAATGCGGAACCTTACGAGGCGGGCGTTTCCGAAGCGGCGGGAACTTCAACCACGGTGCCACGGGTCTTAACCAACCCGGCATCCTTCTTGATGTTCTGCACGCTGGGGAGGGAAATACCGAAGGCCTTGGCAATCTCGGCACCAGACTGGCCAGCCTGCACGGCGGCGACGACCTGCTGCTTCAACTCCGGGGTGATCTTGGCACGCGGGCGTTTGACTGCCTTCGGAGCCTTGGCGACTTTAGGAGCATTCGCTTTTTTGCCCTTACCGGCTTTACCCGCTGCCGCCTTCAACGCTTTAATGAAATCATTAAGGCTGCTGTAGCCGTATTCGGCAGGGAGCTTGCCCAGTGCAGCCACCCGGTCGGCGGCAAGTTTAGCTTCGGCTTGAGCGATCTTGGCTTTGGCTTTCTGGAGTTCTGCGATTTGGTCGGTGAATGACATAAGACGGTCACGATCAAAGCATGATTCGCTATTATCAAGCCTATATTGTTAATAATATAGGCTCATCCGTCGCTGAATCAAATCGTCATGGCGTGATAACCGCCGTCTACGATGATCTCGGCTCCAGTAATGAAACTACCTGCTCCGCCAGCCAGAAGCAAAGTCGCGCCAATCAACTCGTTAGCATCGCCAAACCGTTTGGCGGGCGTGTGCCCCATGATGGAAGCCACGCGTTCCGGGGTGAGGACCTTGCGATTCTGCTCGGCAGGGAAGAATCCCGGAACCAGCACGTTAACCCGGACGTTTTTGACGGCCCATTCACGCGCAAGGTTCTTCGACAGGTTATGAACGGCCGCTTTACTCGCCGAGTAGGTGAATACACGGGAGAGCGGCACGATGCCGGACATCGAGCCAAGATTAATAATTGAACCACCCTCGCCCCGTTCAACCAAGTATTTGCCGAAAATCTGGCAGCCGAGGAACACCCCTTTTAAGTTAATATCAATGATTCGCTCAAACTCCTCTTCGGCGATTTCCAGATAGGGCGTGGGGGAATTCACGCCGGCGCCATTAACGACAATATCCACCTTACCTGAACGCGTGAGGACGTTATCCAGCAATTGTTGAAGCTGGGTTTTGTCGCTCGCTTCCGACGAAAGGAAGTAGGCTTTACCCCCGGCCTCGTGGATCTTGGCGAGTCGCGCGGCGGCTTTCTGCTCGTTGCGCCCCACGAGCACCACTTCGGCGCCGGCGCCCGCGAGGCCCTCGGCCATCGCTCCGCAGAGTTCTCCCGTGCCACCGATCACCACAGCGACCTTGCCCTGCAGTGAGAAAAGAGAGGATAAATAGTCTGAAGAGTTCATGGATTAGATAATTATAGACGTGCCAGCGAACACCAAGACGCTGCGATCCCAACAGGAACAGCATCGCGTTGTGAATCAATTTTCAGTTTTTTCCCTTTCCACAGGCTACGTGCCCCCTTGCGAGCGGAAACGTCACGTGCTCTAAGAGACTCCTCCCTTCATGGTCACCTCTCCCGCCCCCCTCACGTTTGCCCTGATCGGCTGCGGCAGTATCGCGCCCACCCATGCCAAGGCGCTGGCCGCCCTCCCCGGCGACGCCCGCCTAACGCACTGTTGTGATACCAACAGCGCACTGGCCGACGCTTTCGCCGCAGAATTCGGCCTGAAGACAGCCACGTTCGATGAGGTTCTCGCCGACCCCCTGATCGACGCGCTCTCTTTTTGCACCCCGAGCGGCTTACATGCGACGCTCGGCACGCGCGCGTTCGCCGCGGGTAAACATGTGATCATCGAAAAACCGATGGAGATCGCCCCGGCCGCGTGCGAGGCGCTGCTCGCCGCCCAGCGCGTTTCAGGCCGCAAACTCGCGATCATTTCCCAACACCGCTTCGATCCGTCCTCCCAACAGGTGCGCGCCTCCTTGGATCGCGGCGAACTCGGCAAGCTGGTCCTGGCCGAAGCCCGCGTCCCTTGGTATCGCACTCAAGACTACTACGACTCCGGCGACTGGCGCGGCACGTGGGCGCTCGATGGCGGCGGCTGCCTGATGAACCAAGGGATTCACACCGTTGATTTGCTGCTCTGGTTGGCCGGCCCCGTGAAAACTGTCTACGCGCAGATGCGCACCGCTGCCCATCACCGCATCGAAGTCGAGGACGCCGTCACCGCCACGCTCACGTTTACCAACGGAGCCATCGGCAACCTCCTCGCGACGACGTCGGCATATCCGGGTTTCCCCGCCTACTTGGGCCTGCACGGCACCGAAGGCTCGGCCGTGATCGAAGGCGACGAACTGCAAATCCTCGCAATCAAGGGCCGTGATACGATTCATGGCAAAGCTGCCAGCGCGCATGCCCTGCAAGTGGCCACCGGCGGCACCAAATCAGCCACCGCCCACGCCGCCACCGCTACTCCCCTCGCTGAGGGCAAAGTCGCCGGTTCGTGGGCTTGGGGCGACGCCCACCGGGCGCAGTTTTTCGACTTTATCCGCGCCGTGCGCACCGGCGGCACGCCCTTGGTCGACGGGGTCGCCGGCCACGCCGCCGTCACGTTGATTAACGCCGTCTACGAATCCGCCCGCACCGGCCGCGTGGTGACGCTCGCGGAGTGATTCCCGGCTTCCTTGCTTGCGCGAGCCCGCTGAGAACTCGTTATTAACGCATGGCCCGCCTCCCTCTCGAAGATAATTTCAATGACGTCATCGCCAAAGCCCAACGCGGCCTGAAGATCAGCGATGAACACCTCGCCGAGCGTGCCGACGTTTCGCTTGAGGATCTCGCCGCCGTGAAGTCCGGCCAGCTCCTTGACCCGGTTATCCGCCGGGTCGCCCGCCACTTGAAGCTCAGCGCCAATGCGCTCGAAGACCTCGCCCACAAACGCCACTACCCGACCGCGCCGAATTTTGCGCGTGGCCTCGTGATGTTTAATACCCCGTGCGACGACATGACGGTGAACAACTATCTGGTGTGGGACGCCCGCTCGCGTTTCGCCGCCGTGTTCGACACCGGTGCCAACGCAGAAGCCCTCATCGCCACGATCGAGGCCGAGAGCCTCGACGTGCGGCATCTCTTCATCACCCACACGCACGACGACCACATTGCCGCCCTGCCCGCGCTCGCCGCGGCGTGCCCACGCGCCGAGGTCTGGTCCGGCGAACGCGAGCCCGTCGCCTTCCCCGGCGCCAAAACTTTCGCCGAAAACGCCCACTTTCACATTGGCGACGAGATCGCGGTCAAAACCCTCTTCACGTGGGGTCACTCCCTCGGCATGACGACCTACTTTATCACCGGCTTAAGCTGGCCCATCGCCATCGTCGGCGACTCGCTCTTCTCCTGCTCGATGGGCGGCAGCCCGACCCACTACGCGGAACAACTCCGTAACGACAACGACAAGATTTTCACTCTCCCGCGCAACACCGTGATCGCTCCCGGCCACGGCCCGCTCACCACGTTGGCCTTCGAGAAACTGCACAACCCGTTTTTTGCCCGCTAGTCTTGTGCTACTCAAATTACTATCCAGAGCGCGTGGATGCCGTAGTTGTCCAGAATAAGGCGTAGTTCGATCTTGCCGGGGTAGGCTTTATTCCACTCGGCCACGTTGAGCGCGGTGCACAGCGTGGTGGCGAATGCCGCACCTAGTCGTGGGTCATCGTTGCGCAGTGTCCGCGTTTTGACAGGCACCACCCGGCCGCTACGCGCCACAATTCTTCCGGCTCCCTTTTTCTCGCTGCCGCTCCAGCCAGCAGGTGTGCCGGCTCACCCCGACTCGCCCGGCGTCTACGCAAGTCGCTCAATCAAAAAAAACCGTGACCCGGGTATCTTATTTGCGGGATCTGATCACGGGCAATCAGCCAACCAAAAGTCCATGCACCTCAAAACCCTTTGATCTTAAACAAACTCGTGACGCTCTCGTTATTGTTAATGCGCACGATGGCATCGGCCATGAGACTGGCGATGCTCAACACCTTGATCGGCAGACCGCGCGTTTCGATGGGCACGGAGTTGGTGGTGATGAGTTCGTCGATGTGGCCTAGTGCGAGACGCTCGTAGGCGACCGGGCTGAGAAGTGCATGGCTCACCGCGGCGCGCACGCTGATAGCCCCGCTGGCGCGCATGATTTTAGCCGCGTTGGCGAGCGTGCCGGCGGTCTCGGTGATGTCGTCAACGAGGAGCACGTCTTTGCCGGCGACGTCGCCCACGACGTTGACGGTTTCGACGGTGGTGGCGTTGGTGCGTTTTTTCCAAACCATACCGAGCTGGGCACCAAGGATACCGGCATAGGCGGCGGCCATCTTCATACCGCCGACATCGGGCGAAACGACGACCATGTTATCGCCGCGGAACTGTTCCAGGTATTTGAAGAAAACCGGCGAGGCAAAAAGGTGGTCCACCGGAATGTCGAAAAAGCCTTGGATCTGTTGAGAGTGCAGATCCATCGTGAGGATTCGATTCGCGCCGGCGGCGACGAGGAGGTTGGCCACCAGCTTGGCGGTGATGGGCACGCGAGGCTGGTCTTTGCGATCTTGGCGGGCGTAGCCGTAGAACGGCATGACGGCCGTGATGCGGTGGGCCGAGGCACGCTTGGCCGCGTCGATCATGATAAGCAGCTCCATCAACGACTGGTTCGTCGGGGTGCAGGTCGGCTGGATGATGTAAACATCGTGTCCGCGCACGTTCTCGTTGATCTTCACGAAAGACTCACCGTCGGGAAAACTAGTGACGGTGGCCTCACCCAGGGGCATTCCGATGTGGTGGCAGATTTCCTCGGCGAGAGGACGATTCGAGTTACCGGAAAAAACCTTAAGGCGAGGCGAGCTCATGTGGGAAGGCCGGAGCGTGTCAGGAATGTTACGAGGCGGAAGACTTATTTAGACTTTCGGCAGCCTGCTCCAAGAGGTCGACGCGCTTGAAAAGCTCGGGGAGCTTTTTCTTAAGGACGTTGAAGCGCTGCTCCACATTGTAAGGCATGCAAGGCGAACCCTTGACGAAACTTCCCGCTTCGAGATCCGAATTGATACCGGTCTGTCCATCGGCTTTCGAGCCCTTGCCGATCGTGAGATGGCCGGCGACTCCCGCCTGCCCGCCAAGGACAACGTAATCTTCAAGCGTCGTGCTGCCCGAGATACCGACTTGGGCGCAAACCAGGCAGTGCTTACCGATCACGACGTTGTGCGCAATCTGGACCAAGTTGTCGATTTTAGTGCCCTCGCCTATCACGGTGCGGCTGAAGCGGGCTCGGTCGAGCGTGCTATTCGCGCCAATCTCCACGTCGTTTTCGATGACCACGTTGCCGACTTGGGGGACTTTTTCATGGCGACCTTGCACAAACTCGTAGCCAAACCCATCCGAGCCGATCACCACGCCGGCATGGAGTCGCACGCGGTCTTTGACCACACATTCGGTCGCTACGGACACACGTGGCATCAACCAGCAATCGGCTCCGATCCGGGCGTTGCGGCCGACGAAAGCGTGCGCTTGCAGATAAGTGCGCTCGCCAATCACGACGCCCGCTTCGATCACGCACAATGGGCCCACCGTAGCGGTCGCAGCCACCTGCGCGCCGGGATCGATCACGGCCGTCGGATGAATGCCCGCAGGTGGCTTGGGCCAGAGGAGTTGCTCGATGCGAGCACACAGCCGGGCGAGCGCGACGGAAGGTTTTTCAACGAAGAGGAACTGTTGATCAGGCGCGGGGTCGCCGACATAATCAGGCGGGAGTAACACGATGGACGCCACACTCGTGGCGACCTCGGCCTTGTATTTGGGGTTACCCAGAAACGAAAGGTCGCCTGCTTGGGCAACACCGAGGGACGCGATACCGCGCACAGTGGCGTGAGTGGAGCCCTTGACGGCAACCGGTTGAATGATCGCGGCGATATCGGCGGAGCTGAAGGCATGCTGCATGGAAAAACGGTGCTCAGCACACCAGCCATGGCAATGGCCGACGCGATCGGGCATAAAAAAACCCCGCTCCAAAGGAGACGGGGTGAGGTGATAGGGGATGCCCGCTCCTTACTTCTTGGAACCAGGGAAGGAGACCGAGGGGGCTTCGCCAGTCGCGGCCGGCTTGGGCGCGGCAGCCGCCGGAGCGGCGGGGGCCGAGGCGGAACCGGCAGGGCGGTCCTTGTTGATTTCTTTGGCGACATCCTCGGTGAGCTCGTAGGCGGGATCGAAATAGAGCAAGCTGGGCAGGCCGATCAAGGTCGGGCCGGACTTGTCAACCAAGAGGGTGGCGCCCTTCTTCTTGGCGATGTCGACGGCGGTCTTGCTGATCTCCTCCAAGAGGAACTGCTTGAAGTTATTGATTCGCTGCTGGAGCGAACGCTGCGTGTTGGCGCGAAATGCATTCACTTCGTTCTGCTTGCGCTGAATCTCTTGGCCTTTGGCCTCGATGTCCTGCTGAGCCTTGGTCTTCGCATCGGCAGAAAGAGCGGGGTTGTTCAGCTGTTCCTTCAGGTCGTTGAACTGCTTCACCAAGGTATTGCCCTCGGTGTTGAGCTTTTGAAGCTCATCTTCCGCCTTCTGTTGATCGACCTTGAGCTTGCCGTTCTGCTCTTCGGTTTTGAAGTGGCCGTCGTAGAGCTTGGCCATATCGACGACAAATACCTTGGGCGCAGGCTGGGCCTGAGCGGCCACGGCAAAAAGTCCGGCAAAGGCCGCGACCAAAATTGATTTAAGAGTGAGAGAAGTTTTCATGGTGTAGCGTTAGGAATGAGAGTGTTAAATTAGAACCGTGTTCCAAAAGAGAAGTTAAACTGGCCACCTTGGTCGTTATCCTTGTCGGACGTAATCGGGATGCCGTAGTCGAGGCTTAGCGGGGCACCGGCGATGAGCAGGCGAAGACCGAAGCCGAAATTGTCGTTATAATCGCCAGCACCGAAATCGAATGAGTCACGATTCACAAAGCCGGCATCATAGAAAAACGCGAACCGAAGCGGGTCGACGATATCGAGCGAATACTCGAGGCTAAGGAAACCGTAAGTGTTACCACCTGTGGGAACGGGAATACCGAAAACCGAGGTCCTCGGCCCGACGTCGCGATACTCAAAGCCGCGCAGAGTGTAAGGTCCACCCAAGTAGAAGCGGTCGTAAAAGGGGACTTGAGTCGTATCACCGAACGAATCGAGCACTCCCGTGCGACCGAGCACGGCCAGCACTTGATTCTGCGTGTCGAAAACCGGGAAGAATTTAGAGCCCTTGGCCTCAAGTTTGTAATAATCGATGTCACCGCCCAGTGCGCTGCTGGTCACCTCGGTATTCAACTCCACGCGACTGCCACGAGTCGTGTTGACGAGCTTGTCGCGCGTATCGCGCAGCAGCTGGAAGCCGATCTTCGACAACGCCGTGGTGTCCTCGGGGTAGACGACTTCGAAGCCGGGCTCGACGTCCTTAATGTCGACAATTTCATACCCATAGGAAAGCCGGCCTTCGACCAACTCGAACAAACGCTTGCGAAGGTAAACCTCGGCGCCGGTGCGGATCTCTTGGTAGAACGAACTGTTGTAGTCGGACTCCGAACGGAAGATCGAGAAGCCGAGCGCGAGACGCTGTTCAAACAACCAGGGTTCTTCGAACGACATAATCGCCTCGCTCGAACGCGAGCCCACCTGGAGACGGAGACGGAATTTTTGACCGTCGCCTTGAAACACCGAGCGGCGATTAAAGAGGTCGAAATTAGATTGCGTGAGCTCCGCGAACACCACCGCCCGCTCCAAAGAACTGAAACCCGCGCCGAAGGTGAGGTTGCCCGTGCGACCTTCCTTCACCGCGATCTTCAAGTTTTTGCGACCGGGGATCGTAGTGGTTTCGGGCGTGACGCTGACCTCCTCAAAAAAGCGGGTGTTTTCGAGGATCTGCTTTGAAACCTTCATTCGCACGGAGTCGAAAACTTCGCCGGGCCCGAGCGCCAATTCACGAATGATCACGATGCTCTTTGTCTTCGTGTTACCCTCGACGCGGATGGATTCAACGTAGAACTTTTCGCTTTCACGAATGCGGTATTCGACGTCGATGGCGCCGGTGGTCAGATTGGGCTTACGCACCAACTGAGCGCGCGTTTCGATGTAGCCATCTTTTCCGTAGGTGTCTTCTAATGCGGTCACATCCTTGTCGATTTTGGAAGGGGCGAACAGCGTGCCGGTGGTCTGCTTGAGGGCGGCGCGAAGTTTGTCCGTGGGGATGATGGTATTGCCGCTGATGGCGATCTCACCGACTTTGTATTGGCGACCCTCGACGATGCGAATGGTCAGCACCAATTTTTTGGCACTGGGGTAATCGAAGATTACCTTGTCGGCCGGAACCTCGACATCGAGGTAGCCAAGCTCGCGGTAGTAATCGCGGATCTTGTCCAAATCGTCTTGAAATTGGTCGTCCTTAAAACGGCCCGAGCCGGTAATCCAAGAGAAGATGGTCCATTTCTTCGTTTCGATCGCCTTGCGCAGCTTGCTCTTCTTGACGTGCTCGTTGCCGATGAAGTTGATGCGGGAGATCTTCACCTTGGCGCCTTCGTCGATTTTGAAGGTCACCGAGCCGAAGCCCGTGGTGCGATTGCGGTCGATGCTGTAACTGACCTTGGCCTGATTATAGCCGGACTTCTGGTAATACTCGCGGATCTTGGTCACGTCTTCTTTAACCTGACGCTCGTCCAACGAAGTGTTGGCCTTCGTCTTGATCTCTTTGTCGAGACGGCGGCTCTTGACCTTGACGTTGCCGTCATAACGCACGCTCAGCACGCGAAACTTAGGCGTGAGCTCGAACACGAGGTTGACCGTGCGGTCGGGGCGCACATCGCGCTTCACCTCGATGAACTCAAAGAGACCCGTCCTGTAGAGCGAGCGGATATCCTGATCGATCATCGTGTCGTCGAGGTCGAGGCCCTCGCGCACCTGCATGTTGGCGCGGACGGCCTGCTCGTTTACGTTGACCGTGCCGACAAACTTAAAGTCGAGCGCGCCCACCTTGTAACCGGGGGCGGCGACCTGAGCTCGGAGCGCTCCGCCCGTGATGACGAGCAATGCAGTGACCAACAGAAGGCGAACTACCCCGAAGACGGGGTTACTGGGTGTAGTTTTCAAAGCGTGTAATATCCCGCAGGAACGTAAGTTTCAATTCTCCTACCGGTCCGTTTCGCTGCTTGGCAACGATTAACTCGGCGGAGTCGGCGGCAACTTGGAATTTTTCATCCGCATCCTTGGGCCGGGCAAGCATGAGAACGACGTCGGCATCCTGCTCGATGGAGCCGGATTCACGAAGGTCAGAGAGTTTGGGTGTGCGGTTTTCTTTTTCGGCAGAACGGTTTAGCTGACTCAATACAATCACAGGCACATCTAGTTCCTTGGCGAGCGCTTTTAATCCGCGTGAAATCTCGGCGACTTGCTGCTCGCGAGGAGTTTTCGAGTCGGTGGGCGCGAGGAGCTGGAGGTAGTCTACGATGATCAGCCCGAGCTTGCTCCGCGCCTGCAACCGGCGCGCCTTCGCACGAAGCTCCATGATCGTAAGGTGACTGGAATCATCGATGTAGATCGGGGCCTTGGAAAATTCCTCCGCTGCATCGAGCAGACGACGCTGTTCCTCGCCGTTTTTAGACAGGAGACCATCGCGCAAGAGCTTCATGTTCACCTTGGCGCGCGCGCACAACATACGCAGCGCGAGCTGCGACGAACCCATTTCGAGCGAGAAAATCAAAATGGGAACCCCCTCCCCTCGCCTTGGCAGCGCCGCAGCTTCGGCGAAGTTCAACGCGAGCGAGGTCTTACCCATCGAGGGACGCGCCGCGAGGATGATCATTTCCTGCCGCTGAAACCCATAGGTGAAGGAGTCGAGGTCCTTGAAGCCAGAGGACACTCCCGTAAGTTCGCCCTTCTTCATCATCATCTTCGTGATGACATCCATCGCCGCCTTGGTCGGCCCCTTCATCTGCACCGCACCATCGGAGACACGGTCCTGGGTGACCTTGAAAATATCCTGCTCAACCTTGTCGACGAACTCTTCGAGTCCGCCTTCGTAAGCGTAGCAACTCTCGACTGCACCCGTGGCGACTTTGATGAGTTCGCGCAGCAGATGGAGTTCGCGAACCTTCTCGATGAAGTAGGTGGACTGCGCCGTGGTGGGGATGCGTCCGCTGACCTGTGTTAAATAAGCGTAGCCACCAATCTCGTCGAGCTGACGGCTCGTCTTGAGCTCCTCGGCGAGAATCTGAAGATCGATGGGAATCCCTTTATTGTAGAGGTCGACCAACTTCTCGAAAATCACCCGATTGGCCGGAGAGTAAAAGGCCGGCGCACTCAGTTTACCTTCAAGGCAACGCGCCACGATGTCGGCACCATCGAGGAAGCAGCACGACAGTAGGTATTCCTCCGCCTCGATGCTATGCGGAGGGGTGCGCCCAATGACGGACGCGACGTCGCGGGGATCATCGTTGCCTCGGTCGCGGCGAGGACGCCGGGAAGATTTCGAAAAGTCGTCAGCCATGAAACGGAGCAGAGAGGCAAGGGGCTGCGGCGGTAGAAGCAATGGTGAGTTGAGGAAACTTTTTCACGGGTTGCTCACCGTAGGAATTGATCGGAAAGGTAGGAGCTCATTTATGGGCGATAAGCGTCATTTGCTTAATGCCGGAATCGATCCGCCGAGCATCGCCCATAAATGGGCTCCTACCTTCCAATCACACGACACGAAAAAGCCGCAGTCTTTCGACTGCGGCTTTGAACCGGGATCGCTTGAGGAACGCAGAACGAAAGGCTCGGAGCCTTACTTCTTGCGGTCGCTGCGCTTGGCCTTCTCGGCGCGGCGGGCGGCCATCTTCTCCAGAGCGGCGTGTTCGGGATACTCTTCCTTGCTGGCCTTGGGTGCCTCGACGACGGCCTCGACGATCGGGTTCTCGGAGACGACATCGAACGACACGTCGACGGAAACGTCGGCATGCAGCTTGATCTTCACCTCGTGCTTGCCGAGGGTCTTCACCGGCGTGTGGAGGTGGATCTTCTTCTTGTCGATTTCGATGCCGGCCTCGACCAGCTTTTGGTGGACGTCGGCGGAAGTAATCGCGCCGAACATCTTGCCGCCTTCACCGGTCTTCACCGCGAATGCGATGCCGACCTTGGCGATCTTGCCAGCCAGCGCCTGGGCGCCGGACAGCTCGGAGGACTCGCGCTCGGTGCGGCGCTTCTTGAGAGCGTCGACGCGCTTGCGGTTGGCCTGCGTGAGGGCGACCGCGTATTTCTGCGGGAGGAGGAAATTACGGGCGTAGCCGGCGCGGACTTTGACCTGGTCGCCTTCGGCGCCCAGACCGTCAACGGGCTTGAGGAGCAAAACTTCGTTGTGAGCCATGATGGTATGTGTGTGTAAGTGTTATTTGTGTGAGAGTGCGAACGCGGGGCGCGTTTAAAACGGGACGTCTTCGTCGATGTTGTCCTGCGGGGGCGGCGTGGGCTTGGCGCTGGCGCGCGGGGGTGGCGTGTGGCGTTCGATCGTTTGATCGATGCCTTCGTCACTACCGGGAGCAGCGGCGCGAGGAGCACCACCGGCTGCGCCGGCAGGACCACCTTCGCCACCTTCGCGGCCGCCGAGGAACTGGAAATTCTCGAGGACAACCTTCATCTTGCTGCGTTTCTGACCGGTCGTCTTGTCGTCCCAAGAATCGAGCTTGAGACGGCCTTCGACGAACAAGGGACGGCCCTTGGTCAGATACTTGGCAACGGTTTCGCCCTGTTTCCCCCAAGCTTCAATATCGACAAAGGTTGTCTCATCGCGGGTGGCACCCGACTCGTCCTTGAACTGGCGGTTAACCGCGAGGCCGAACTGGCAGATGGCCGTGCCTTTCGGCGTGACCCGGAGTTCCGGATCACGCGTGAGGTTGCCGATGAGCATTACTTTGTTGAGGGAAGCCATGGGAGCGTTGCGTTCGCCCGGACTCAGACGGTCTGGAGGAAGGTGCGGTAAACGGTGCTGTTGAGGCGGAGGCGCTCTTTGAGAGCGGCGGGGCCGGCGGCGGGAGCCGAGAAGGCAACCTGCACGTAGGTGGCGCCGGGGAGGTTGCGATCGGTGATGCGGGCGAAATCCTTGCGGCCAAGGGTTTCAACTGCGCCGACTTCGCCGTCGATGGCGATGATGTCTTTTTTCACGCCTTCGATGATTTGATCGAAGGTGTCTTCCTTGCCGCGGTTATCGAGGATGAAGGTCGCGCGGTAGTTGCGTTTGGTGGTGGTGCTCATGGTGAGTCTCTGCGGTTAAGTTGGTTCATGGCCTTGTCAGCGCCGTGGTCTAGCACGAGGCGGAGTCCGGTCACGTAGCGTTCTAAATTTTGATCGAGGAGGTGTTGTTGAGAAGGGGGGAATTTGCCGAGGACGAAGTCTGCGAGGTCCATCTGAGGCGGGTCTTTCGGCCCGATGCCGACGCGGTAACGAATGAATCCGTTGCCGAGTCGCTCGAGCAGGCTGGCCACACCGTTGTGACCACCGGCGCTGCCGCTTACGCTGACTTTCACGAGACCGAGGTTGATCGTGAGGTCATCATAAACAGCAGTGACCGCCGTGCCCGGGATTTTGTAAAACCCCGTCATCGCCTGGATCGCGCGACCACTGTCGTTCATGAACGTGAGCGGCTTCGCGAAATAGACGGTGCGGCCTGGTTCCGGGTCCCAACGGGCGACCTCGGCCTCGAACGACCGTTGCTTTTGCCAAGCAAGGCCGAGCTGACGAGCGAGCGCCTCGACGACGACAAAACCCACGTTGTGGCGGGTGTTGTCGTAATCGCGACCGGGGTTGCCCAGACCGGCAACAAGCGAGATGGACATGACTCAAAGAACAAACGTCCGGGCCTTTCGCGGTGAAGCGGCGGGCCGGGCGGCGAACACTTACTTCTTGGCGGGAGCAGCGGCGGGCTTGGCGCCAGCGGCGGGGGCGGCGGCTTTCGCGCCGGCGGCGGGAGCGGCTGCGGCAGGAGCAGCGGCGGCACCGGCGGCGGGCTTGGCACCAGGGGCAGGAGCGGCGGCAGCGGCACCGGCGGCGGGAGCGGCGGAGGCGATTTCGCCCACGGGCTCGACGCAGGAGACGACCGGCTGGCCCTTGGAATCGAGGAACTCGACGCCGGCAACGGGCTTGAGCGTGCCAACCTTGAACGCCTCGCCGACCTTCAACTCAGTGACGTCCACCAAGATAACGGGGGGGAGATCCTTGGGAAAGCAGCGGATACGCAGGGTCTGGGTGGCGATTTCCAACACGCCGCTCTGGTTCTTAACGCCGAAAGACTCGCCGGTGACCTGGACGGGCACTTGGATTTCAAGCTTTTCATCGGCCTTCACTTCTTGAAGGTCCACGTGGAGAAATTTGTCAGTGATCGGGTCACGCTGAACTTCTTGAAGAAAGGACAGGGCCTTGGTGGTGGAATCCTTGCGACTGAGCTCGATGAGGAGCGCACGGCCGGCGACGGACTTGAGGAGGCGGACAAACTCGGGAGCGTCGATGGCGAGCGTCTCGGGCTTAGTGTGCTTTCCATAAAGGATCGCAGGGATCTGGTTGGCCTTACGCACGCGGCGGGAGGCAGAACGACCGGTTTGGGCGCGGGTCGTGACGTTGAGGATCAGTTGTTGTGTGCTCATGGATTCGTTCCCCCTGTTCCTCCGGAATTGAAGGCAGGCGTATTAGAAAAGAGGCCCAAGACACCGGATCGCTGGGGTGATGGCAAACAAAACTTTGAAAATCTGCCGCGATCAGCAAAACGAGCATTGACAATGCCTGCTGGAGAATTGTTTTTCACCCCTCCTCTTCAGGAGGATTATTGCCTGGTAGCTCAGTGGCAGAGCAGGTGACTGTTAATCACTTGGTCGTAGGTTCGACCCCTACCCGGGCAGCCATTTTGGCCTCAGAAACTTGCACAAGTTTTTGAGGCCTTTTTTGTGGCCCCGAAAAATTCTTTGTCTCCTTTCTTGAGCCTTCAAAACGCTCTTTTGGGCTTTATTGGTGGCTCACCGTGCACCCGTATTGCCTCAAGAACAGAGCAATCGACCGACTTGTCTCAGGAAAAAAGCGCAGACCGCCCAGCCGGAAATCACATACCCCAATCACCGGAATCCAACCGATCAACGCTAGGCGGGGTGTCTGAAATAAATCAGGTCGGCGTGAGAGGGAAAGCGAGCTCGGCCAAGGCGGCCGAGGCGAAAGCGACCCAGCGAGTCGTGCCGCCGAGGACAACCCGGCCCAGCCTGCTTCCCTCCTCACTCGCAGAGTTCGACGGCCTGACGTATTCCAGACGCACACCCTAGCCCCTGCCCTGCAGAGCCGGAATATCCGAACGTGTTTCCACCATGACTATCCAGCGCTCGCTAAAAAAAACGACCCGTGACCTCACCTGAGCAAATACTGGAAAATCCCGCCTTAACAGGACGCAGCGTTCGTCGCCACGGTGCAGGATGTGCCCGAAGTATATTGCCTCCCGAGCGTCACCCCGAGGCAACCAAGGGCCGGCTGCTCATGGACCACCTCAACGCTCACGAAATCGCTTCGCTCTACGACACCTATCCTCCTGCCGAAGCCCTCCGCCTCGTCCGGCGGCTCGAAATCCACTACACGCTTAAGCACGGAAGCGGGTTGCAGATGGCCAAACTTGGACTGAGCGCCCTCGCCAGCCAGGGCTAGTAGCCTGTAACGACTGAATTTTCCGATTGGTGTAGCCTCACCTTGCGTGAGGCCGGGTAGTCTCTCGGCGTGCACACGCCCAACAGGCCTGACACAAGGTCAGGCTCTACATGCGTAATTTTTCGTGGGACGGCACACTAGATGGTCGTATCCCTGACATCGCTTCCCTGCCCCGGGAAGTCTCCGCCTGGCTAGCCAGCCGGAGCCAGGGTGCCGCCCCATTGGCGCTTCACCACCGAAAAGGCCTGCGGCAAACTTCTGCGGATTGATCCGAAATTTAGGTGTTACACGATCCTAGGCCTTCAACGTGGCGCAGAACTTTGCGAGGCGACTCACGCCCTTGGCGATAATCTCGTCGCTCGTCGCGTAGCTGAGGCGCAGGTAACCCTCGGCACCAAACGCACTGCCCGGAACCGCGGCGACCTTCTCAGCTTCCAGCAGGCGCGCGCAGAAATCGACGGAGGTAAGGCCGAAGCTGGAGATGTTCGGGAACAGATAAAAAGCACCCTCCGCCAAAAGGCACTTGATGCCCGGGATTTTGTTTAGCTCGGCGTGCAGGAACTTACGCCGACGATCAAAGGCCACGAGCATCGTCTTGAGGGCGGCATCCGTCTTCTCTTTTTCCTTCAGCGCGGCGACCGCGCCGTATTGGGCGAAGGTGGTGGCATTGGACGTCATCTGGCTTTGCAGCTCGGAAATCGCCTTGGCAATCGGGGCCGGGGCGACCGTCGTGCCAAGCCGCCACCCGGTCATCGCGTAAGTCTTGGCAAAACCCGAAACGATGATCGTGCGGGCAAACGCTTCGGGGCTAAATCCAGCCGGGCTGTAGTGCTTCGCGCCGTCGTAGGTGAGATGTTCGTAGATCTCATCCGACATGATGTAGAGGTTGTGCTTCAACGCGACGGCAGTGAGCGCTTCCAACTCCGGCTTGGTGTAAACCGCGCCGGTCGGGTTGGAGGGCGAGTTGATGATCAGCAGCCGGGTCTTCGGCGTGATCGCCGCCTCGAGCTGGGCGGGGGTGAGCTTGAAGCCCGTGGTGTCGTCCGCAAGGACGAGCTTCGGGACGGCTCCGGCGAGTTTCACCATCTCGGGGTAACTCACCCAAAACGGCGCGGGGATAATCACCTCGTCGCCGGGCGAGCAGGTAGCGAGAATCGTAAGGTAGCAGGAAAACTTGCCGCCGGGGGAGACGATGAACTGCGAGGGCGCATACTTGAGGCCGTAGTCCGCGAGATACTTGTCGGCGAGCGCTTGGCGAAGAGGCTCGATGCCGGGGGTCGGCGCATACTTGGTCTTGCCCGACTTGAGGGCGGCGATGCACGCCTCTTTGATGTGCTCGGGCGTGTCAAAATCGGGTTCGCCGGCGGCGAAACCGCAGACGTCCTCGCCGGCGGCGGCGAGGGCCTTGGCCTTGGCATCGACGGCCAGCGTCGGCGAAGGCGAAACATTAAGGGCCCAGGTGGAAAGCGGCGCGGGTGCTTGGCTCATGGATAGATCGAGAGAACAAAAAATGCGGATACAAGAAAGGCAAGCTCCGCGCTGGGCGGAGCTTGCCTTTAAAAGCTATCGGCGGCCCGCATACACGGGTCGCGAAAAAATTACTTCTTACCCTTTTTCGCAGCGGCCTTGGCGGGCAAGGACTCGATCGCCACGCGGAGGAGTTCGCCGACGCTCACGCGCTTTTTCTTGGCGGCCTTGACGAGCGCGGTCTTGGTCGGACCGGGCAGGCGCACGGAAATCTGGCGATGCTCGGAAGAGTCGGCCTCATAGTGGTCGAGGTTGAACTCGGAGATCGCGAGGCGGACAACCTCGCTGGTGGATTTAAGCCCGAGCTTCTTGCGATGCGCCTCGATTTTCGCGATGAGCGGAACGGGGAGATCGAAGGTGAGCGGAGCGGGGGTCGGGGTGGATTTCTTGGCCATGTGTATAGTTGATCTGGATACTAACGTAATGACGGGCAAACCTATTGCTACGAATGTCGGTCGCTTCGGGTTGGGCAACGCTAAATTTAGCGAAGAATTAACTGCCGCTGATTTTCAGCCGGCTGCGGCGACGCTCTCGATCAACGCATACGCGTCCGCCGGAGCTTCGACGTGTCGCCAAGCCCGATCCCGGATCGCTCCTTCGACTTCTCGGCCGTGGCAAATCAGGATCGTGCGAACGCCCGCCTCGGCACCCCCGAGCACGTCGGCATCGGCGTCACCGGCGTAAACCGCCTCGTGGGGACTGACCCCAAGTCGCGCTAAGATCGTGATCAATCCCTCGGGATGCGGTTTGTGGGTCGAGAGGTCGTCACCGCAGACCACGGCTGAGAAATACCGCTCCAAGCCGTGGCCGGCCATGATTGACTCCGTCGTGGCCCGGTCGCGACCGGTCCAGATGGCCAGCGCCAGCCCCCGGCCCCGCAAGGTGTCGAGCAATGCGCGCATGCCGTCGAACGGCTCAACCAAGGCTGTGTTTTCAAAACCGAAGCCTTCCAGCCGACGCAGCGCCTCCGCTGCCTGCGTCTCATCACCGATCAATTCTAAAAAGGTTCGCGCTGGCGGTCCGCCCAGTCGTTGAAAAATATCACCGATACCCAAGTCCGGCCGATACGGTTGAAGCGCGTGGGCAAAAGCCCGCAGGACCAGCGGCATGGAGTCGATGAGTGTGCCGTCGAGATCGAAAACCACCGCGCGAAGTCCGGGAATTGGCTGTGTTGACGTATTCATTTAAACAGGAGAGCGGCAGGGTTTTTCAATTCGAGACCCACAGTCACGGCGTCAGGGACCAAGCCGCCGCACCCGCTCCGCTGGCGGGGGCGAGATCGCCTCGCCGAGGTTGGCGGGATCAAAGAGCACGCCGGAAAAGTCCAGGCCGAGCGCGGCGCCTTTTACCACAAACTGCGTTTTGTTGCGGGTGGCCTCGTCACGCACGTCGATGGTTTTGACCATCCACTGGTCGTCGACTTTCTTGAGGTCGAGCACGGTGATGGATTTGAGAACCCGCTCCTCGGCGCCGATTTGTTGCGCCTGCACCAGCGCCCCGAACTGCGTATCCAAAAACACCCGCACACCCGCCAACTCGGGTTTTTGCGCGGCGATATCATCAGGCGGGTAAAGCAGGAAAACGTGCGCGGGGCGTCCGCGCACCGGGGCCAAACCCTCAAACACAAAATCGCCCCAATAAAGGAACGGCATCTGCAGGTCGAACGCCGTGACATCCGTGCCGGCGAGCGAAGTAAAAAGCGCGCCGGGATCGAGCGTGCCCGGCGTCATCGAAAAACCTTGGGCGGGCGCGAGCCACACGGCTCCCGACGGACCATTTTGCACCAGCAGGCGCTGACCCGCCCCACCCTCGACCGCCGGCAGTTCCACCCGTGAAACCGGCCCGATTTCATTGCGACTCCCCCATAAACGTCCACCGCTCACCACGCGGGTCTCACCGCGCCGGGGCAAAACCCGCAGGTCGAATTCGAGGTAATAATCACCCGCTATTCCTTGCTCGCGGAACCCCTCAAGAATTTTTCGCCCCTCGGCTTGGTTGGGTTCGCCCAGTTGGAAATAGCGGGCCGGCGGACGATACCTGCGGGACTGCGCCCACGCCTCGACTGGCAGGGCGGCACAAAAAACAACAAGGCAGGCGAGCAAGCCCGCCTGCCTTGAAAAAATCGTCCGGCTGGACGCGGGTTGCACGTGAATCAGGGCTTGGCGGCTTCAACCGGGGCGGCGGAAGGCAAGCTCACCGACGGGGTGACTTCGCTGGTCTGGGTGGCGGGGGCAGCCGGTGCAGGCGCGGCAGGAGCCGCGGGCACGTCGATCACCGGTAGCTGACCTTCGGTGCTCTTCACGTGCTTCGATGCGTAAATGTGGGCCAGATACAGGCCGAATGTGAGGACGAAGAAGATGACCGCTGCGTATTGGGTGGCTTTGGTCAACACGTTGCCCGTATCCGCACCGAACGCCGCCTCGGTTGCGCCGCCGCCGAGCGTGGCGCCCATACCGCCATCGGTCTTGGCCTTCTGAGCCAGCACAACGAGGACGAGAAACACGGAAACCAAAATGAGGACGAACGTGAAAATGCCGATGAGGATGGACATGATGTAAAGGGTCAGAGAGCCGCACGCCAACGCGCTTGTCAATCGCGGGAAGGTAAATGGCGCAACGAGCCATAACCTGAGACTGCCCTGGTGTTAAATCTGGTAGTCGCCGGGCTTGTCGTGGTCTCCGGCGCGGGTCGGCACCTCGGAAGCGGGCCCCTTGGAAAGCTCCCGGTTTCGGTCGTAAAAAATACGCACGCCCGCCGAGGGCGCAGAACCGGCCTGCTGGAGCAACTGCGAGGCGCGCAGCAACGCCCGCTTAGTGCTCATCGTGAGATTGGCCTCCGCCGGGAAGATATTCTCCACCCCAATCTGGCTCCGCGCGCCGCTCTTGCGCAGGACTTTTTCCACATCGGGATTGATACCGCTGATCAGCAGGTGGCGCCCCGTCTGCCCCAAATAATCATGCAGTTGGAGCAACGACATGACCGAGGTCGCGTCGAGATGGCGGGCGTTTTTCATGCGTAAAATCACCACCCGGATTCCGTCGTCGCCCGCCAGCAACCGCACCTGCTCTTGAAAGAGATCCGCCGCGCCGAAGAACAACTCACCCTCCACGTGCACGATGGAGATGGCGGAGTTGCCCCGCTTCTCCGCGCTTTCGAGCTCGGCCAGTTGGCCCTGCTCGTTGAAGCCATATTCGACCAGCGAAGGCGCGCTCGCTTTGCGCAAGAACAGGGCGAGCGAAAGCCCCACGCCGACGTAGATCGCCGTATCGAGTTTAAGAAAAAACGCCGCCAGCAACGTCACCGCGAAAACGACCGCATCCGATCGGGTCGAACGCCAGGCAATGCGGATCTGCTCCCGGTTGATCATCTTCAAACCGATGCGGACGAGGTGCGCCGCGAGGCTGGGCACGGGAATGAAATTGATGAGCGGGGCAACGAAAAAAAGCGCTCCGACCACGACTCCGCTGCTGATCAACGCCGCGACCTGGGTCTGCGCGCCGCTGTGGATATTAGTCGCCGACCGAGCAAACGACGCGGAACCGGGCATCGCCCCGAACAGGCTGTTGGCGATGTTGGCCGAACCCATGGCGACCAGCTCTTGATTGGCATCGATACGCTGCCCCGACTTGGCCGCCAGTGACTTCGAAATCGAGACTGCTTCCAACATCCCGAGAATCGAGATCGCGAGCGCCGCGCTAATCAGGGGCGGCACCACGGCCCAATTCGAGCTATCAAAAGGCATGCCCAGAAACGACGGGATCGCCGCGCCCAAAGCTCCCTCGTCTTGAATCGTGCGGATGCCCAGTTCCCGCAGCCCGAAGTGTTGCGTCAGCAACGATAGGAAAACGAGGACGATCAACTCCGATGGCAGTCGCGGGAAAAACCGCTCCACCGCCCAAAACAAAAGCAACGTCGTGCCCCCCATCAGGATGGGATAGGGAACCGATGTGAGCGGAAACAGGGAGGTCGATGCGTCGATCAACGCGTTGAGCATTCCCCCGTGAGTCACGGCCGCGCCCATCAAGTTCGGCAACTGGCCCACGGCGAGCAACAGTCCGATAGCCGTGCTGTAGGCGATGATCACCGAGCGGGAGATGAACTGCGTCAGCTTACCCATCTGCGCCAGACCCGCCACGACCTGAAAGCCGCCGATCAGCAACGCGAGAACCAACGCCACTTCGGCCGGTCGCAACGTGCCACCACTCAGCGAATACAGCGTGGCCGCCAGGATGATGCTGATCGAGTTGGTCGGCCCGAACACCATGTGCCGCGATGAGCTGAACAACGCGCAGACAAACCCGCCCACGATGACCGACATGATCACCATTAACGGCGGAAGGCCGGCGATGAGCGCGAAGCCGATGGCCTGCGGGATCGAGACCAACGACACCGTGGAGCCGGCCAGGAAGTCGGCCTTCAACTTGCCCCACGTATAACCGGGCAGTTCCTCCGCGAGCGGAAACCGTTGACGCAGCCAGGCGGTCGAAAAACGCCGGATATGGCCAACGGCGCCCGCCGCGTTGCTCGTGGTGAACATTACGCCAGCTTACGCTTCGACGCCGAGTTTTTCGAGGATGCGCTGCAAGTCGTCGTTGCCCGAGTAGGCGATCACGATCTTGCCCTTCTTCGGCGTGTGCTGAAGAGCGACCCGGGCGCCGAGATGCGATGTAAGTTTTTTCTCAATACCGATGATGGCCGCCGTGTCGGATGCGGCGAGCTTGCGACCGACGGGCGTCTGGGCCGAGGGCGCGGGCGCGTTGGCTTTCTTGGCCTGCACGAGTTTCTCGGTGGCACGCACACTCAGGCCTTCTTCGATGACGCGGCGGGCGATCACCGCGCGTTGCGCGGCGTCTTCAATGCCGAGCAGCACCTTGGCGTGACCGACGGAGAGGATGGATTTGGCGATGTAGCCCTGGAGTTCGCTGTCGAGCGAGAGCAGGCGAAGCGAGTTCGCCACGGTGGCGCGCCCCTTGCCGACGCGCTCCGAAGCGGCTTCCTGCGTGAGGTCGAAATCGCGGATGAGACTCGCGTAGCCGTAGGCTTCTTCGAGCGGGTTGAGGCCTTCGCGCTGAAGATTCTCGATCAAACCCAGGGCGGCGGAGGAAGCGTTGCTCGCCTCGACGACGCGCGCGGAGATCGTCTTGATTTTGAGGAGCTGGAACGCGCGCCAACGGCGTTCACCGGCGATGAGCTCAAATTTATCGCCGGCTTTGCGAACCACGATCGGCTGCAACAAGCCCTCGCTGCGAATGCTCTCGGCCAGTTCGGACAGCTGCGCCGGTGAAATCTCGCGGCGGGCTTGGTAGGGACTGGGCACGATCCCGCTCACGGCGATCTCCGCGAAGCCGGGTGCAGCGGGCGGGTTGGACGACGGGGCGGCCGCTGCCGGCGCGGGAGCCGGGGCGGCGGGCTTGGTTGGAGAAGCTGCGGCGATAAGACCGCCGAGACCGCGACCGAGACGAGATTTAGGAGCTGCGCACATGGTAATTATTTGCCGCCGGGGATGAAGAGCGTGTCGCCCACGCGCACCTTGGTGGGGTCAGCGATTTTATTGGCGTTGATGATATCGGAAAGTTTTCCGCCGGTTTTACGGGAAATGGTCGAGAGCGTGTCGCCCTTTTGCACGGTGTAGCTGATGCCCTCGGCCGGGAAATCCGAGCTAAACGTGGTCTGCGCTGGGGCGCGTGGGGCCGAGCCCTTGGCGAGTGACTCGAGGGCGGCGTTGGTCGCATCGCCGAGTTTCTTGATCTGCGCTGCCGCGCTCGCCGCCGTGGTCGCGTCGCCGGCTTTGATCGCACGGTCCAGGGTGGTGACGGCATCGTTGAACTGCTGGACCGTGACGTAAGCCTCGCGCTGTGCCGAACTGGCGGCCTGTTTGCGCAGGGCTTCGTTTTCGCGTTCGAGATCCTCAACCTTTAGCGAAAGTGAGCCGACCTTCTGAGTGAGCAGGCGCACGTCCTCGCGCAGGTTGGCCAATTCGGTGCCCACCGATTGGGCCTGAGCCGAAAGGGAGGCAACGAAGAGGCCGGTGCTCCAAAGGAAGGTTTTCAACATGAAGGAAGACTTTGCGGGAAGATTTTATTGAAAACAAGTGCACGAAACGCGGCAAGATGCCGCGTCCACTTATTTCGCAGCTCGCACGTAGGGAAACGGCGTCGCGGCGACCAAAGCCGCCAGGGGTGACGACGGCAGAACCGTCCCCGTCGGAACGGGCGACCCACGCAAAAACTCGGGGGCCGGCAGCATCTTGCCACCCGGCTTCTGCAGGCGCAGGCAGCGCAGCACCCCGCCTCCCGCCGCCACGAGCAAGCCCTCCGCATCCGCCCCAAGAACGGTCCCGGCAGGTTTGTCACCTAACAGGTTACAAACCTCGCCGGTGGGCGCATCGGCCAAACCGATTTTCAGAGGCTGGCCGGCGAACTCGACGCTGCAGGCCGGCCACGGGTAAAGGCCGTTGATACGCGCGGCCAGCACGGCGGCGGGCGCGGTGAAGTCCAGGCGCCCGTCTTCTTTGACTAGGCGGCGGCAGAAGGTCGCAGCCGCGTCGTCTTGGCTGGCGAAAACGAGTTGCCCCGAGGCCAGGGCCGGCAGTGTCCGCGCGAGCAAGGGCACGCAGGCGATCGAGAGTCGTTGTTCAATTTCCAACGTGGTATCGCGTGTGCCGATGGCCACGCGCTCCACGCCGGCAATCGGCCCGGCGTCGAGCTGGCGGACGATGCGCATCAACGTCACGCCCGTCTCACGCTCACCGCTGGCGATCACGGTCTGGATCGGCGAAGCGCCGCGATACTTAGGCAACAGGGAGACGTGCAGGTTGAGCGTGCCGAGGCGCGGCGTGTCGATGAAGTCCTGCTTCAAAATGTGACCGTAAGCCATCACGAGCGCCACGTCGGCCGACAAGGCCGCGAGCTGCGCACGCACCGCTTCGGTGATTTTTTCCGGCTGATAAACCGGGAGCCCGCGGGCAAGCGCCCACTCTTTTATGGCGTTGGCCGTGATCTTTTGTCCGCGGCCAACGGGGCGATCCGGCTGTGTGAACACCGCGACCACCCGCGCGACCGTGCTCCCCTCGCCCGCCAGCCACGCGAGCAGGGGCAAGGCGATCGAGTCGGAGCCGAGGAAGACGATGTTAAGCGGAGCGGACATCCGGGAATGTAGCCGCGAGCGCCAGCGAGTGGAGGAGGCGGAGGCGGAACGATTACGGTTTAGCCATGTTGTCCCCGCCCCCACAACCACCACTCGCTGGCGGTCGCGGCTACGCGATTACTTGAGCGTCTTGATCCACTTGCCCACCGTGTCGGCGAGCTCAGCAAACGCGGCGTCGGTCGAGGGCTTCTTCAGTCCGTCAAAGATGCCCCAGTGCTCGACGTGCGTGACGGACTTGCCCGGCGCGAGTTTCACGAGCGGGCTGAGCGTCTCGAGCTCGATCATCTTACCGTTGGTGAACACCTCGAAGGGGCATCCACGATCTGGATACGCGGCGTCTTTGATGACCGGCGCGTATTTCACGAAGGTCACGCCATCGAGCCAATAGGCCGACCAGCCGGGATAATCGGTGATGCCGAACTTCTGGGCGATCTTGGCCTTCGGCACGTCGATGCCGATGAAGTCGCGGTGCAGGTCCCACACGGGCAGCGACAGGTCGGTGTAGATCCAGGGCACGAACGAATACGAGGGCAGCAAATCGCCGTCGGCATGGTCGCCCTTGGGCAAAAGCGGGAGCACCGCATAGCCGCCGGCACGGAACATCGTGAGCGCCCAGGCGGCGGTCTCGACGTCCCAGAGTCCCTGATTGGTCAACGCATGCGTGACCTTGATCGTGCGCTCGGCGAGCACCTCGATTTTGACGGCCTTTTGGAGGCCGGTCTTTTCTTCGGTGGGCTGCGCGAGGGCGATGCCGTTTTTCAGGGCCTTGACGGCCAGCGGGGCGTCGTCGGGCTGGTAGGTGCGCACGATGTGCTCGGGCGAGTGCCAGAGGCGGTGGCCACCGCGGAGGTAGTAGCCGTGGTAGCGTTCCTCGTTGTCCGGGAATTGGAGGAAGAGGTTGCCCGCCTTCGCGCCGGCAAGGGAGCGCAACGACACGACGCGAGGACCAACCTCGGTGGTGACAGCCAGTTCAAACGCAGAGGTGGACAACACGACAGCTTCGCCGCCGCGGTAATCAGTCTTCGAGTGTTTCATGGGTAAAATCGTCATCTGCGGCCGCCTCTTCGCCCTCTTTCCACTTGGGAACGTGCGCCTCGGGGTGTTCTTCCTTGAAAATCAGGCCGGCCTTCTTCGCCTTGCCTGAATACGCGGTGCCCGGCTCGTGCTTTTCTTTGCCGACGAGATCGAAGTAAATCGGACAACCGTTGAGCTCGAACGCATCAACGAGTCCGGCCTCCAGGTAACGACGGTATTGCTCCGTGAGCTTTTCTTCGCGGTTGCAGAAAATTTTGATACGGAAGGGGCGGTTGCCCGTTTGCAACGCATAGTAGGCGCGGAACCGCTTGCCCCCGATGGCGGGCGGCGGAGTGCGCTCGGTAAGGAACGTGATGGTCTTGTTGAGCTTCGCAGTGGGGATCTTGATATCGAGAATCCGGTTCAGCTTCACCGCGGCGTTGAGCATGCGATCAACCTCATAGCCGGACATGGCCGATGCGAAAATCACCGGAGCGCCGGGCGTGAAGAACAAGCTGTCGAAGATGGAGCGCTCGTATTTCTTGCGGTAGTCGCGCTCGCTGTCGAAGCCGTGGATCGCGGCCTCGGGCGCGCAACCGGGATCCTCGCCCTTTTTGAACGCGCTGCGCACGACGTCCCATTTATTGACCACGATGACGATGGGCTTGCGCTCTTTGACGGCCTCGCCGGCGATCGCCTTGTCTTGCTGGGTAACGCCATCGATGGCGTCGAGCACGAGGAACACCACGTCGGTCTCCTTAATGGCGTCGAGCGAACGCAGGCGGGAAAAATATTCCACCGGCGACGCCAGCTTCGTCTGCGTTTTGATACCCGCCGTGTCGATGAGGCGGAAGGGATACATCTTGCCGTTGCGACCCTTGAACTCGAAGGGCAACGAGATGGCGTCGCGCGTGGTGCCCGGGACGTCGCTCACAATGAGGCGGTCGCTGCGCAGGAGACGATTGCTGAGGGAGGATTTACCGACGTTGGGGCGTCCGATGAAGCACACGCACAGCGGATCGGCGGCGGTCTTGGGGCCATTTTCCGCAGCGTCCGGAACCGTGCCGATTCGCTTAAGAATCTCTTCTCGCAGGTAGCTCTCTGACCGACCGTGTTCGGCGGAGACGCGGAGTGGTTCACCGAGGCCGAGGCGGTAGGCCTCGGCGAGATCGACCTTGTCGTCGTCAAAGTCGGCTTTGTTGACGACAAGCAGGACGTCCTTCTTCGATTTGCGCAGCATGCGCGCGATGGTCATGTCGAGCGACGTCAGGCCTTCGAGTCCGTCGATGACAAACAGGATCAACTGTGCGGTATCGATAGCGAAGCCGACTTGTTGTTCCGAGGCGGCGGTGAGGGCCGCGAGGCTGCTGTCGCCGTCTTTAAAGCCGAGACCACCCGTGTCCAACAAGGTGTAGCCGCCGTCCTCAATATCTGCGGAGATCACGTCACGAGTGACGCCGGGCTGATCGTGGACGATGGATATGCGCTTCCGCGCGAGCCGGTTAAAGAGGCGGCTCTTGCCGACATTGGGTCGGCCGACGATGACAACGGAGCGGTTCATGATTGTATAAACGGTAAGGGATAAAGCCGGGCGGGAGGTTAGCCCAGCCTATAAATCAGTGCTCGCCGAGAGAGAAGCCAACCGGCGGACCTAATCACTTCGCGCTTCCAGCCACTTCCCTGAACCCGGTCGGCACGTTAAAAAGCGCCGCATCAAGCGCGCCGGGCGTAATGCGCGTGGCGAGCAACGCGATCTTCGCGTCCGGGGTGACGGCATCTATTTTCAAAGGCACGCCATCGATTTGATCAACAAAGCCAGCTCCGGCCACTTGGCCGAGGTTCAAGCGTTTAAACGTCGCGGCATTCAGTCCCTTGATCCCATTCGTGGTCCAAACGGAGCTGCGTGATTTTTCGCCCAAGTCGTCGGTCTCGACGATAAAACGCCGGCAGGTGTAGCCCAGAATCACGGCGGTCTCCGTGGTGCGCGTGACCCTGATTTTGATCGTGGCCGCCGCATCAGAAGAAAGTCTTTCGAAGGTGCGCGCCGGCCGGTTGAGCGAGTAAACGGCGGCCTTGTCCCCGAGCGCCAGCACCTCCCGCGAAACCACGCCGCCCTCCGTTTTGAGCAGCGCACGAGGGCCTTTGATCTGTAAGGTAAACCCGGTCGGCAACAGTTGGGTGGCGCCGTTCGTCGTGTTCAACGGACCGAGCTTATCCTCCAAAAAGCCGCGCAGTTGCGGACTCTTGGCGAGCATCGCAAACAGCTCCGGATTTTTGAGCGCGTCCTGCACCAGATTCACCTGCGACGCCGTCTGGGCATCAAGGATCTCGATGCGGGCCGACCACGTCATCGTGCCGCTGAAATCCTGCGCGTGAACCGCGAACGAGGCCCCCATGAGCACCCACACCAACGAAACGAAAAGCGCTTTGGTAACCATTAGCTGCCACAACCAGACGCACGACGACCCGCCGGGAGGCAAGCCGTCATGCGGGGTCACGACAACTTAAAGGCCTTGGCCGGCGATTTCCTTGAACCCCGGGGGCAGCACAAAAAGCGAATCGGGCAGCGCCTCGGACTTCACGCTCGTCGCCTCCATCATCATTTTAAACTGCTCGGTGGCGGCCTCGATCTTGAGCGGCACGCCTTCTATCCGGCTGAGGAAATCCGAGTTGGCGGACTGCCCCAACCGCAGACGACGAAGACTACGCGCATCGAGACCCTTGATACCGTCGGTCGCCCAGATCGCATAGGTCATCTTCGAATCGCCCTCAGTGGTTTCCACGACGGATTTGCGGCAGGCGTAACCGAGAACGTTGGCGGTTTCCTGAGTGGGCGTGACTTTGAATTTGTTTCCGGCGTCTTTGACCTCGGCGGCCGGGATTTTTTTGTAGGTGCGAGCTTCGCGGTCGAGTTGGTAGGAGACATTTTGATCCGCCCAGTTGAGCATTTCGCCCGCGCCGAAGCCGCCCTCGGTTGTTACCAGGGAGCGAGGGCCTTTGATTTTGAGCGTAAATCCTTTCGGGAAGGGATCGCCGTTCGCACCCGGTTTGGTGAAGGCTTTCATCTGCTTTTCCATCATTTCCTTCATCTGCGGGTTCGCGTTCATCATCTCCCGCATTTCCGGATTGTTCATGGCCTCCTGTGCCGCCTCCATCTGCGCCTGAATCTTTGGATCAGCGAGCTGTGCCTGCGCGTCGGCCAACTGCTGTTTCATCGCCGGATCGGTGATGTCGACACGCATCGTCCACACGATGGTTCCCGAGAAATCCTGGGCAGAAAGTGGACCGGACACGAAGCCGGCCACGAACATAACAAGGGTGAGTAGCTTTTTCATGGGTGAAGGGGATTGCGACTCTGACAGCCGATTTCGTCCCACGTGCGCGGTCAACCCGCCCCACGCTCGCATAAAAAATCCCGCCGGGACGAATCAGGCGGGAGGGGGCGACGGGGGCCGTCGTTGCGCGGGTAGCGGAAGTTACGCCTTCGCTCCGGTTTGCACGAATTTCTCGATACGGTCGCACGCCACGATGAGTTGCTCGTAGCTGGTCGCGAAACACGCGCGCACATGGCCGGTGCCGTTGACGCCGAACGCGGTGCCGGGGACGACCGCGACTTTATGTTCCTTGAGCAGGCCGACGGCGAAATCCTTTTCGGTCAACCCGGTGCCTTGGGTGCTGGGGAACGCGTAAAAACTACCGCGCGGCGAATGGCACGTCAGACCGATTTCGTTGAACCGACGCACCACGAGGTCGCGGCGACGGTGATACTGGTCGCGCATCTCGCACACGTTTTCCCAGCCATGGTTGAGGGCCTCGAGGGCCGCCTCCTGGGCGATGATCGAGGCGCACATCATGGCGTATTGATGCACCTTCATCATCGCATCGATGAGCTCGGCAGGACCGCACGCGTAACCGATACGCCAGCCCGTCATCGCAAAGGCCTTCGAGAAACCGTGCAGGAAGATCGTGCGCTCTTGCATGCCTGGTAGGCTGGCGATGCTCGTGTGGGTGCCTTCAAAGGTGAGCTCGGAGTAGATCTCATCGCTCAACACCAACAGGTCTTTCTCGCGGCAGAACGCGGCGATGGCTTCCAGTTGTTCGCGATCACAGGTGCCGCCCGTCGGGTTGCACGGCAGGTTCAACATGAGCATTTTGCAGCCCGGCACCCACGCGGCGCGCAGGGCTTCGGCCGTGAGGGCGAAGTTGTCCTTCGCATAGGTCGGCACGGCGACACCCTCGGCGTGCACCAACGCGATGCTGGGGTGATAAGAAACGTAACACGGCTGGTGATACATGACCTTGTCGCCCGGGTTGCAAAAGGCGCGAAAGCACAGGTCCAATGCCTCGGATACGCCTACCGTAATAATGACTTGATCTTCCGGGCGGTAATCGACCCCGAAATGCTCGGTCACGTAAGTCGAAACCGCGCGACGCAGCTCGATCAAACCGAGATTGGACGTGTAGTAGGTTTTGCCCTCTTCAAGCGCGGTGATGGCGGCCTTGCGGATATGCCACGGCGTCGTGAAATCAGGCTCGCCGACGCCAAGCGAGATGACGTCCTGGCCTTTCATTTTGGCGACCAGCTCAAAGAAATCACGAATGCCGCTCTTGGGTAGCTTAGCCACGTGGCCCGCCACCCAGCGGTTACTGGAAGTGCTCATTGGAGGTAGTCGCTCAGGGGCTGACGTTGAGACGGTCGCCCGAAACCTCGCCGCCGAGCAGGAAGCCGCCTTCCTTATAGGAGCGCAGCAGGAAGTGAGTGCTCGTGGACAGCACGCCGCCGAGAGTCGAAAGTTTTTCCGAAACGAAGGACGCGGCTTTTTGCAGCGTGGGCGCGTTCACGAACACCAACAAATCAAACCCGCCCGACATCAGGTAGCAGGACTCCACTTCGTCAAATTTGGCGAGTCGCTCCGCCAAGCGATTAAAGCCTCCGCCGCGCTCGGGCGTGAGTTTCACTTCGATGACCGCGCGCACCGCTGCGGTCGCCGCTGCCTCGCGCGAGAGATCGAGCACCGGACGCCAGCCGAGGAAGATTTTATCTTTTTTCAGCTGCTCCAGGTGCTGTTCGACTTCGGCCACGGAGAGGTTCGCGACTTGCGCCATCTGCGCGGTCGTGAGTCGGCCACCTTCGAGCAACAGCTTGAGAACAGGGTTCATAATGGGATGGAAAACTCGCAGAATCGGCCCCCCTTTATCCACACAATTCTTCGGCACCGCCCCACTCCGTAAAATTAGCGTCGATTAGCGGTCATTAGCGGTTTCACTCCTCAAAACTTTCCGATGTTCGAATCACTCACCGACAAACTTTCCTCCGCCCTCCGCAACCTGCGCGGCGTTGGCAAACTCACCGAAGACAACATGGCCGACGCCCTCAAAGAGGTGCGCACCGCCCTTCTGTCGGCCGACGTGCATTTTAAGGTGGCGCGCGAGTTCATCGAACGCGTCCAAGCCGCCTGCGTGGGCCAGGAGGTCATTAAGTCCGTCACCCCCGGCCAGCAGATCGTCAAAATCATCAACGACGAGCTCGTGCGCCTCCTCGGCGAGGGCACGACCGATCTCTCAACCGCCCGCCCGCTCAAGGTCCTGATGGTCGGTCTCCACGGCTCCGGGAAAACCACCTCGACGGCCAAGCTCGGCAAGCTCCTCAAAAAACGCGGCTACCGTCCGTTCGTCGTCGGTTGCGACGTCTACCGTCCGGCCGCCATCGACCAGCTCGAAATCCTCGCGAAACAAGAAGAGCTCGGCTTCTACAGCGACCGCATTTCCAAAGATGTTCCCGCCATCGGCACCGCCGGCCTCACGGCTGCGCAAGCCGCCGGCTCCGACGCGATCCTCTTCGACACCGCCGGCCGGCTGCAAATCGACGCCGACCTCATCGAGGAGGTCAAAAAACTCCGCGACCGCATCAAACCCGACGAAATCTTCCTCGTGGCCGACGGCGCGCTCGGCCAGGAGGCGGTCAACGTTGCCAAAACCTTCCACGAAGCGCTCGCCCTCACCGGCCTGATTCTCACCAAGCTCGACGGCGACGCCCGCGGAGGCGCGGCTCTCTCGATCAAGTCGATCACCGGCGTGCCCATTAAGTTTATCGGCACCGGGGAAAAAGTCGCCGACTTCGACACGTTTTATCCCGACCGCCTCGCCTCGCGCATCCTCGGCATGGGCGACGTGGTCTCGCTCGTCGAAAAAGCCCAGGAGTCCATCGATCAGAAGGAAGCCGAGAAGATGGCGGAGAAACTCCGCAAGGCCGACTTCAACCTCGAAGACTTCCTCGCGCAGATGCAGCAGATCAAAAAACTCGGCTCCATGCAGAGCATCATGGGCATGATGCCCGGTATGAGCGGCATGCAGATCCCCGACGACGCCGAGCAACAGATGGGCCGCACCGAAGCCATCATCAAGTCGATGACCCTCCAAGAGCGCCGCAAACCCGAGATCCTCAACGGCAACCGCCGCCTGCGCATCGCCAACGGCGCCGGCGTCAAGGTCCTCGAAGTGAACCAGCTCCTGAAGCAGTTCCAGCAGATGCAAAAGATGATGAAGATGCTGAAAGGCGGCGGCGCGAAAAAGATGATGCGCCAGATGGAAGCCATGAAGGGCAAAGGCGGTTTTCCCGGCATGTGAGCGGGCGGGAGATTGCCCAGCGCGCACCTCATTGAGCAGCCGTGTGAAAAACCTCCCGTGACGCTCCACACCACCACCTTCGCCACGCCCTGCGGGCCGTTTTCAATCGCGGTCAATGCCACCGGAGCCGTCGTCGCCACCGCCTTCGGCGACCTGACCGCCCTGAGTTCCCGACTCGATCCCGTTTGTCACTTAATAGGTGACAAACTGGGTTTGGTTGCCCCGGCGCAGGCCGAGGTGGATGCGTTTTTCGCGGGGCAGCGGCAGTCATTTTCGGTGCCGCTGGCGGCGCGCGGAACTCCGTTCCAGCAACGCGTGTGGGCCGCTCTAGCCGCGATTCCTTTTGGTGAAACCCGTGGCTACGGGCAACTTGCCGCCGGGCTCGGCAACCCCGGCGCGGCGCGAGCCGTCGGCCGCGCCAACGCGACCAACCCGATCTGCCTGCTCGTGCCGTGTCACCGCGTCATTGGCGCCGACGGCTCACTGACCGGTTTCGCTTTCGGAGAGGACATCAAGCGCCGGCTGCTCACTCACGAAGGCTCCCTGCCATCACAGTTGAAATCGTTGTCATTGCCTTGAGGTAGGAGCCCATTCATGGGCGATGAGCGACCTGCGAATCCCTAAAACCCACGCATGTCCAACATCGCCCATAAATGGGCTCCTACCTTATCAACCCGCTGCTTGGTTCTACACCTCGGGCGAACACCTCGGCCAGCCGCCGCAACTTCGCGGGATCTTTAACGCCCGGCGACGTCTCCACGCCGCTGTTCACGTCGATAAACCGCGCCCCACTGCGGGCGATTGCATCCACCACGTTGTCGGGGCTGAGCCCGCCCGCCAGCACCCACGCGTGCTGCGGGCACGCCAGCTGATGGCGCGCAAACTTAGCCCAATCGCCGGTCGTTCCAGACCCGCCAAAACCACCCGCGTGAAACGTATCCATCAAAAACGTGCCCGCGAGCGGCAGCCACTCAGCCGGCACGTCGATGGCCGGGGGGAGCTTCGGAGCCAACCAGAGCCGGTGCGCCCCGACTTGGCGCGACCACGCCAGCAAGGTTTCAAATACCGTAGTGTGCGCAAAATGGATCTGGAAAAAAGCGAAGCCCTCGCCAGCCGCCGCCGCCAGTTCCTCGCTCGTAGGCTCCACCATCACGGCAACCCGTCGCGGCCCGACCGGCAGGTCGGGAGCGATTTGCCGGTAAACCTCGAGCGCCAGGTATCGCGGAGACTTCGGATACAAAATAAAACCCAAGTAGTCCGCGCCGATCTCCGCCGCGGCCCGCGCATCCTCGACACGGGTCTGTCCGCAAATCTTGAGCTGAAAGCCGTTAATCACGGAGCGCAGTTGAGACGATAAATACGGACCACGGAAGGGTTAATCACGAAACATACGGTTCTTCGCTGTTTTCAGTGGCTACGAGCGCCAGCGAGTGGTCCGACTGCAGCTAGATACCCCCTTGCGCCGCTCCCCGCTCCGTCCCGATCCTTTCACCCACTGGAAACCGCGAGGAACCAAACATACGGAAAGCACGAAAACGGATATCGGCATCCTTCAGCGACACGGCTCTTCAGTGGCTCGGCTTTTCGTGTAGTTCGTGTGTTTCGTGGTCACTCCTCCGACGACTCAAAACGCATTGATCGCCGCGATCACGTGATCGACCTGCGCATCGGTCAACTCGGGGAAGATCGGCAGGCTCACGCAGGTCGACGCCGCCTTCTCGGCCACGGGAATCGAGCCCGACTTGTAGCCCAGTTCCGCGTAACACGCCTGCTGGTGCAACGGCACCGGGTAGATCAAGTCGGTGCCGATTTCGTGCTTCGTGAGATGCTCGCGCAACGCATCGCGGCGCGGATGACGAATCGTAAACTGGTGATACACACTCGCGCCGTAATCCACCGTCGTGGGCAGAACCACGTCGGCGAGTTTAATCCCGGCCAGGTAACGCGCTGCGATCGCTTGGCGGCGCGCCGTCCACTTCGCGAGGTGGGGGAGTTTCACATTGAGCAGCGCGCCTTGGAAGCCATCCATGCGGAAGTTAAAACCGACCAGGTCGTGGTAGTAACGACGGCCCATGCCGTGCACGCGCAGGAGTTTGGCGCGGTCAAAATACGCGTCGTGTTTGGAAACAAGCGCCCCGCCCTCGCCGCAACCGCCCAGGTTTTTGGTCGGATAAAAACTGAACGTGCCCACGTCGCCCAACACGCCGACCGGCGTGCCTCGGTGTTTTGCCTCGACGGCTTGCGCGCAATCTTCGACCACGAAGAGGTTATATTTTTTCGCAATCGCGAGCAGCGCATCCATCGGCGCGGGTTGGCCGAAGAGGTGCACGATCACGATGCCCTTGGTCCTTGGCGTGATCGCCGCTTCCACCGCAGCCGGATCAAGGTTGAACGTCGCCGCGTCGATATCGACGAACTTCGGCGTGGCGCCGACATAACTCACGCCCCAGGCCGACGAGATGAACGTGAACGCGGGCACGATAACCTCGTCGCCCGGGCCCCACCCGGCGATTACGGCGGCGAGGTGCAACGGCGAGGTGCCGCTGTTCAGGGCGAGGGTGCGCGCATAGCCCAGCGTTTTAGAGAAGTTGCCTTCAAATTCCTCGACGTCCTTCCCGAGACAGAAACGCGTGGCGTCATAAGTCGCCGCGAGCGCGGCCAGAGCAGGCTCGCGAAGGGCTTGGTGCTGAAGCGAAAGATCAAGGAAGGGGACTTTCATGAAGATACTCTCACGAAACCAAGAACGCGGGGAAAACCAAACCTGTTTTCCGCCCTGGCCGCGTTCACAGTGCGGAGAGGACCGCCACGGGCATCGGGACAGCGCCGGATATTTTATCGGTTAAATCCCCCACACATCATCACGTTTCGATCCGACTCCTTTTCGATCCTTCCCTTTTCCAACCCAAGGACCAATTAAGCCGCATAGAAAATGAGCAATTCGTGAACGCTCACGCCTGCTGTCCTCATCATGAAAATCGACAACGAAAACACGCCGCTCTTCTCGCCCCCCGACCTCGTTTCGCAAAATCCCATCCTCTACGCCCGCGTCCTGAGAGCACCCCGTCGCCACCCGACCTCCCCTGACAAGGTTCTGGCCAATACCAGTCACCGGTTGAACCAGACGCTGCCCACCATGATCGACAAGATCACCCGCCTCGATACGACGGTGCAGCGGCCGGGTCGTGTATTCAGTTACAAATACACTGTGCTCGGGCTCTCGGCGGCCAGGCTGAACAAAGAACAGATCCGCGCCGCGATCGAGCCGACTTTGTTTCATAATTATAAAACAAACCCGTCCATGGCCGCGCTGCGGAAATTGTCGGCCATTCTGAAGTATTCTTATTTCGACGAGGCCGGAGCCTTCATCCTCGACATCGAGGTGGATCCGGCTCGCTTCACCGCCAGCGCGCCGAGCGCGAATAGCTAATCTCGTTACGGCTTCGCGGGTTTCCCGCCCAGCATCAGCTCCTCGACTGGCCTTACCGTCACCGGCCACGAAATCCCCCAACCACTGCTGGGGTGAACCAACGCGATCACGCCGCGCATCGGTTCGTCGGTTCTGGCCAGGCCCGGGTTGCAGGTGACCGATATCAGGCGCTCGTTCTGCCGCGTTTCCCAGCGTGCCGCCGACCACGAGGGCGTCCGGCTTTGCCACCGCATCCCGCCCTCTTGCGCATCGAAGTCGGTCAATTCCACCGCGAACCAGAGAGCGATTTCCATCACCTCGGGGCTTGTATCCACATGGATACCGGATGCCCCCTGTTCCGACCACACTCGCACGAGCACGGCTCCGTCACGGGTTACGAGTTGCGCGTCAAAACCCATCGCCACCGTCCGCTCGTCCCAGCTGATACGCAGGCCGTCCGTGCTCAACGCATCGCCTTCCGCAGGTTTCCCTAGGACGCTTTTTGTCCAATTCGGAGCTCGTCCCTCCTCCACAACGGAGGCGAGACGAATGTTCAGCCCGCTGCGCACCTTGGGATCGCGAAACGAATCCGGACACAGCGCCTCGGTTTGCTTCCAAGTAGCAGCCCGGGCGTCGGCCAACACGTCCTTCCCCGCACGCTCGGTCGGCCAGGTGGGCAGGACCCGGTCCTGCAACGGATGGGCGCGGCAGGCTCCAACTGTGTAGGTCAGGAAAGCTCGTTTTCCCAGCTGCATGGTTTCCGTTGGTTCCGGCCCGGACGAAGTCTGCAACGAAATCGCCTCCTTTGCCTTCGTCTTCAAGTTTGCGGATGCCTCGCCGGTCTCCGGTGTAACCACACCTTGAATACGAACCGGCGGCGGCGGCACCTTGGCCTCTACAGCGGAGGCCGTTGGCTTGGGTTGCCGAGGAATGACAGGGATCGGCGCGGACGGCCGTTCGCCCAGCCCTACCGGAGCGGTTTCTTCACCACCCGGCTTAGCACCTACATCCCCGGCCGCGACTCTGGGTGCAGTTGTAGTCGCATCCGCTTGGGAGGCGCCTGCTCCCGGGCTCACGGGCGGCTCGGGCTCGACCGATTCTCCTCCTGAGGGCGTGGCGACAACCGGTAGTGGCTCGACCTGACCAAGCACCTTGGACTTCGGTCCGGCCGCGTCGTCGGCTCGATCCGGCAGGGCCGGCATGACGCCCAAGGTGGCACCCGGCAGGATGGTGGGCGAACCCGCGTCCGCCGCTCCCGCCGTGACGGCTACGGACAACGAAGTCCCCTCGCCCGTCTCACTGGAAAAGGTCGGAAATCCCAACGGCTTGCCGGTCGCAACGACTTCAGTCCGCGTGACCGACACCGCGTTAGACAACGCGGGGCGCGTTGGATGCTTTTCACTTTCCGCCGGCACGATTTCCTTTCTCACGACGGACGTCGTCGGAGCCGCCTTGCCGTTGAGTCCCTCGTTATCGTATTCGGACTCTCGGGAGGCATTGGGCGACGCTCCGTGAATCCCCTGTGCCGTGTCGCGCCAAAGCCATGCACCGGCTCCAATGAGTGCCACCACGCCCACTAGGACAGCCACTCGCAGCGGCCAGAGCCGGCGCCCTGTCGTTGACCGGCGCAGCGCATCACTTTCGTCCGCGCCCGCGCTCATGCTCGTGGGCCCGACCTCCGGATGGGCTTTCCCGGAGGAATCCGTCGTATCCTCGCGTTTTGCCGGTGCGGGCCGTTTGAAGCCCCAGCTCCGGATCAACAATCCCGCCTCGTTCCAAACGGCATATTCGCCGAGGTTGGCATCGGATAAATTAAGCAAACCGTGGACGATATTCCGCATCGCCGTGAGCAGCTCCGGCGGCGCTCCGCCGCCCGCGTCGCCCTCGCGCCGCTCAAAATCGGCCGCCAAGTCGCTCAACGCATTTTTCAAGCGCGCCCGCAGTTCCGCCAATTCCCCCGCCTCCGGCGTCCGCGGCTCGGCCGGTGCCGTCCAGCGCCAGCCGACCACGCCACCACCGGCGCGGCGATGCGGTTCCACCAGCACCCTTCGGAAGCTCGGCCTCAGCAGCACCCAAAAAGCCTGCACCGGACGCCCCCCCACTCGCGCCGCGCCCGCTTCGGGATCATCCGCGAACCACGCCGTGAGGGGGGAGTTCATTGCGCCGATCCCTCCATTGAAAACAACGTTCCCATGGGCCACGTATAGATGCGGCCGGGCTCAAAACGGAGCGTTACTTCGTCCGCCGTGCCCGGCGACAGGCTCAACGCGCCGGCTTCGCCCGACGGCGACGCGAGCTCTCGGCTTACCACGTAACTCCCGCCTGCGAGTGTTACCCGGCGCGTTTCGCGCGGCGGGATCGCCAGCCCGCTCACTCCTTTCGGCGCATCCGAGGCCAGGGCGGGATGAAAAGAAACGCGCCAAGCTAGGTCGGTGTGGTTTTCCACGACAATTTCGGCAGGATCAAAGGCTGGCGCAACCTTGCGGGGAGACGACGCGCAGCCAGCCCCCATTGCCAACAACAACAGACCGGCCAGCCGCATTCCCCCGCGAGGCAGCCGCAGTCGATTTGTCACGGCTGTCGGGCGCCGAGAGCGGGAGATTTCAAGTGGTCGCGATATACACCAAATTATCGGCGCATTAGCCCGCGACTTCAGTGTGATTTGCTCTCATGAAGCTCTCCCTGTCGCCTACTCCACCTCGCGCATTACCCGAGCGATCAGCTCGGAACTCAGTTTCCCCGAACGCGATGCCAGAGTGAGCTTCTCGAAGTCGCCTCGCAGGTATTTTAACGCAAATTTCTCCACGTCGATCTCGCTTCGCGTGCGCACGCCGAGCCGGCGCAAGAGCGGCAGCGGCGGACACCAGCCGCTCACGCCATGCAGCAACAAAAACCCCGCCACCGTTCCACTTAGCCAAAGGGCTTTCCGGTAGCCTGAAGCCGCCAGCACGACTCCGGTGAGCGCCAGCGTCGAGGCGTTGGTTTCGAGCCAGCGCTCGACGCTCCACTCGCGCTCCAACTCCACGATGCGTTTCGTGAGATAGAATGGAGGGCAGTTCATGTAGCGCTCGATGTTGGTCTCGATCGCGTCGTCAATGCGCCGGTTGGCGGAAAAACGGGAGCGCCGCCGAACACGGCTGGTTTCTAACGAGGAAGTGAATGACGGGGGTGCGAAGATCATCGGTCAACGTAGTTCGTAACCGCGCCGTTGTCGCCGGGCTCGCGCCCCCAAACCACCCCCCGGTATTTGGCTGCGGGTGCCGGCCAAAATCCCCCCTCAAAACGCCGATGGCGATCGTCCGTGGCTTCGTGAAACACACCATTTCGCTGGCGTCCTCTCCTTTGGATTGCATCCCGGGAAAAGTTAGCCTTCGCATTTCTCCGCGCCCATGCTCGACGATCAACTTCTCTTCGCGTTCGATTCGGTGCCCGACCTTCAGCCGGGCCCTGTCCCGCATCTTCGCGAGGAGATCGCCCGCGTCTGGGGACTTCCTCTCGGCGAACAGGTGCAACTTACACTGCTGCGCGGCCCCTGCGACTCCCTTCGCGGTCGCCTCGACCTGCTCAACGCTCCCGACCTCCCGTGGAACCCGCGCCAGCCGCTCGCCCTCGCCGTCGCCGGCGTGGCGTTCTCCAGCCGAGACATTCATCACTGGAAACTTGCCTGAGTCACCTTGGCTCCCTCCGATTGACCGCGATTTGAAGTCACCCATTCCAGAGTCATCAGGCTACGCGGTCTTCGCCCACCTCAACGTCGAGAACACCCCGCTTTACCGCGCCATCCTCGGTTTTTTTGTGTCCGAGCGCGCCCGCTTCGTCATCTCGCTCCGCCCGTCGGAGATTCAAGCCGCCCTCCGCAACTCGGTTCCACCCGATTCCGCTCCCTCGCTCGTCGCCACCCCCGAAACCGTCGGGTCTGCCCTCCAGCAACTCCGCGCGTGGGGCAACCTCGACGACACCGCAGACAACGCCGACGCCGCCACCATCGAGGAATTCTACCAGCGTCGCCGCCTCTACCAGCTCAGCGCCGCCGGCGAGGCCGCCGAGCAAGCGCTCGCTGTATTCGACGAATACCTACATCGCCCCGGCGAACTCCAGACCGCCGCCCTCCAGGACATCGGCGAACTGCTCGACGCGCTCTTGCCGCGCCTCGCCGACACCCCGCTCGACGACGCCAAGCTCCACCAACTGCTCTCCAGCCTCGTCTCGCGTTTCGAACAACTTACTTCCCGCGCCCAATCCTTCATGCGCGGGCTCCAGAGCACCCTCGAACTCCACGGGATCGGCGTCGAAGCCTTCCTCGCCTACAAGGAAAAGCTCATCGACTACCTCGAAAAATTCATCGGCGAACTCGTCGTCGCCACCAGCCGCATCACCGAAGCCCTCCTCCTCCTTGAGCGCTGCGGCATCGACCTGGCCTTTGTCGCCGCCGCCCGCCGCGAACTCACCGACATGCTCGACCCCGCGCCCGACGCACTCGATCAGGCGACGCAACGTTGGCGCCAATCGTGGACTGGGCTACGTCGCTGGTTCATCCCGGGCGAAACCCCGTCGCAGGCCGAGTTGCTCCGCGCCCGCGCCCGCTCGGCCATCCCCGCCCTGCTCACCGCCGTTTCCCAGATCAATGACCGGCGCGCCAGTCGCACCGACCGCGCCGCCGATTTCTCGACCCTCGCCCGCTGGTTTGCCGAAGCCCGCGACGACGACGCCTGCCACCGCCTGTGGCGCACGGCCTTCGCCCTCGCCCCCGCACGCCACCTCCGCATCAACTCCGAAACTCTCGGCGAACGGTCCGCCCGCGCCGAAACCCCGCGCACCAGTTGGCTCGACGGCGCGCCCATCTGGCTCTCCCCGCGCCTGCGCCAGCTGGGGCGCACCGCCGCCCGCGGCCCGGCTCCCGCCGTGGTTGATCGCACCGCCGAAAAAGCCCACCTGCGCGAGCTCGCCCGCGTCCAGGCCGTCCAGATCGAACGCGCCCGCCAACACCTGCTGTCAGCCGGTCGCTGCCGGCTCGCCTCGCTCGGTCCGCTTGGCGACGACTCCTTTCGTCTCTTCCTCGACCTGCTCGGCCACGCCCTCACCCAACGCTCCGACCGCGCCGGCTCCATCGACGTGGAATCCGCCGACGGCACCTTGCGCATCCGTCTTGAGCCGGTGCCCGAGGGCGGCCAGGCGACCCTCGTCACCACCGATGGCGCGTTCACCGGCCCGGACCACTGGATCACCATCGAACCCACTGCCTGATTCGATGAGCCTTCCGATCCCTGCAATCCCCCTTCCGCCGCCCGGTGGCCATCGCCCGAACTCACGGCGCGCCCGCCTCGCCCGCTTGCGCGAAGAAACCGAGCCGCTCATCGCCGAGGAACGCCGCGCCGCCGTCCGCGCCTTGCTCCAGCAACCGCTGCTCACACCCGACGGCACCACGGCCGCCGCGTTCACGCTCGTGCGGCGCCACCGCGAATGGCTGGCCGACTGGTTCGCCCACCACGCCGACTGGCCGCTGGTCGTCACCGCCGAGGCCGCCCGCCTGCGCAAGCGTCCCGCCGTCACCCACGATGCCACCCGCCCGGCCTTCGACCCGCGCAGTGAGGAGCCGTTCAACCGCACCCGCTACGTGTTGTTTTGCCTCGCTCTTTCCGCCCTCGAACGCGGCGACCGTCAGGTCACCTTGGGGCGTCTGGCCGAGCACATTGAGATCGCGCTCGCCGCCGAACCCGCCTTCGCCGCCTCCGGGTTCCTCTGGTCGCGTGACCAGCAGAGCGGACGCCGCGACTTGGTCCACGCGCTCCGCCTGCTGGTCCACCTCGGCGTCCTTCGCCGCATCCAGGGCGACGAGGAGCAACTCCTCCGCGACCGCCAATCCGACGTGCTCTACAACGTCAGCCGCCCGGTGCTGTCCCTGCTTCTCGCCGCCCGCCGCAGCCCGTCGCTGATAACCGCCACCGACTTCGAGTCCCGCCTCGCCGCGCTCCTCGACGCGACCCTGCCCGCTACGCCCGACGCCCGCAACCGCGCCCTGCGCACCCACCTCGTCACTCGCCTGCTCGACGACCCGGTCCTCTACTACGCCGGTCTCGATGACGAAACCCGCGCCTACCTCGACCGTCAGCGCGCCTTCCTCCTCGACGAACTCGCCGAGGCCACCCACCTCCACGCGGAGGTCCGCGCCGAGGGCCTCGCGCTCGTCGATCTCGACGGCGATTGCACCGACTCCGGACTGCCCGAAGAAGGCACCGAAGGCCACCTCACGCTGCTGATCGCCACCTGGCTGGCCGACCGCCTGCGCGCCGGCGACACCGCCGCGATCACCGTTGAAACCGTGCGACAGAAAACCGCCCGGCTGATCCGCCAGCACCGCCATCACTGGAAAAAAGAAGCCGGGCTGCGTGGCGCCGAAGTTCCTTTCGCCGAACTCGTGCTCACGCGCCTCGCCGGCCTGTCCCTAATCGCGCGCAGCGGAGACACGCTCCGCCCCCTGCCCGCCCTCGGCCGTTTCGCTTTGCGCCCCAGCGCCGAACTCGCCCCCGCCGACGACGAATTCCTCCCTTAAACCCGTTCTCGTTTCTCGTTCTGTTACTCGCTCTCTCTCCTTCGAAATCGTCGTCCGATGCCCGCTTCACCCTCCCTTCCCGCTCCTCGTCGCTCCCGCTGGCAACCGCTTCGCAGCGGCGTGCTCAATCTCTACCGCTACGACCAGGAGGAGTTCCACTTCGAGGAGGGCCGCCTGCTCCTGCGCGGCAACAACGGCAGCGGTAAATCCCGCGTATTGGCGCTTCAACTACCGTTTCTCCTCGACGGCGAGGTTTCCCCCGCCCGCGTCGAACCCGACGGCGACGCCGCCAAGCGCATCGAGTGGAACCTCCTTATGGGCCGCCACCCCGACCGCACCGGCTACACGTGGATCGAGTTCGGCCGCCGCGCCGACGATGGCACCGAGCATTTTTTAACCCTTGGCTGCGGTCTCCGCGCGGTCGCCGGACACACCGGCCTGCACTCGCGCTGGTTCTTCACGACAACGCAGCGCATCGGCCTCGATCTTTTCCTGCAAAACTCGCAGCGCATGCCTCTCGGCCCCGAGCCCCTCGCCGCCGCGCTCGGCTCCGCCGGCCGCATCCACAAAAAATCCGAGGACTACCGCCGCGCCGTCGATGAAGCGCTCTTCGGCCTCGGTGCCCGCTACGGCGCCCTCGTCGAACTGCTGCTCCGCCTGCGTCGCCCGCAGCTCACCCGCAAGCTCGACGAAAACGAACTGCCCGACGCGCTCAGCGACGCCTTGCCCACCCTCTCCGCCGCCATTGTTGACGAGGTCGCAGAATCCTTCCGGAGCCTTCAGGCGGACAAAGATACCGTGCGCGATTTCAACTCCGCCCGCGACGCCGTCGCCGCCTTTCTCCGCGAATACACGCTCTACGTGCGCATCGCCGTGCGCCGCCGCGCCGCCGCCGTCCGCACCACCCACTCCGGCTACGAAAACGCGCAACGCTCCGTCAAAGACGCGACCGCCCGGCTCGAAGCCGCCTCAGCCGAACTCGCCTCGCTCGCCACCCACAACGCCGAACTCCAGACGAGCCTCGCCGGCGCCGAAAGCGTCGAGCGCACTCTCGCCGAAAGCCCCGAGATGCGCACCGCCGAGCAGATTCGCCTCGCCGGCGACACCGCCCGCGAATCCGAAAAAGCGCTTGCCCGCACTCAGTCCGACGAAGCCGCCGCTTTGGCCTTCGCCCAACAAACCCAGGCCCGCCAAGCCCGCGTCGAGGAGGACTCCGCCGACTTCGATCAAAAATGCTCCGCGAGCATCCAAACCGCCACTGCCTCCGCCAGCGCCGCCGGACTCGCGACCGAACACCACGAACACCTGTCGCCCAACCTCGCCCCGTCCGCGCACACCGTCGCCGAAACCGCGCTCAACCGTGTGCTCGCCCAGCGCAACCAAGGCATCAAGCTCCTCGTCTCCCGCGAAAAAGCCGTCGCCGACTCCGCTCTTCTCCTCGCCACCGCCGAGCACGCCCTGCGCGAAGCCGAGGCCGCCGCCAGCTCGGCCCGCGACGACGAACACACCGCCCGCGAAGCGCTCGCCGAGCAAGGTGCCGCTCTCCTCACCCACTACTCCGCCTGGCAATCCGCCGCCCGCCACCTCCGACCCGAAGAACCGTCCACGCTCACCGATGCGTTCGACGCCTGGCTCGAACAGCGGGAAGGCCCCGGCCCGTTGCGCCGCGCCGCCGAAGACGCGCAACAACGCGCGATCACCGGTTTCGCCGCCCGCGAACACGCCCTCGTCCGCACGACCGACGAGCTCGATCGCACCCTCGCCGACCTGGCGGCGGAAATCGCCCGGCTCGAAAACGGCGACACCCCGCCCCCGCCCCCACCGCCTACCCGCCGCGCCGAACGCCACGACCGTCCCGGCGCCCCGCTCTGGCGCGTTTGCGATTTCCACCCGCACGTCGCTCCCGCCGCCCGCGCCGGCGTCGAGGCCGCCCTCCAAGGCTCCGGCTTGCTCGACGCCTGGCTGCTCCCGGACGGTCGTCTCGTTGACCCCGCCACCGAGGATACCTTTCTCCAGCCCTCCAACGAGCCCACCACCCACAACGTCCACCTCGGCGAGGTGCTCATCCCCGCCATCGACCCCGCCGATACCGCCGCGAGCCAACTCTCGCCCGACACCGTCGCCCGCGCCCTCGCCGCCATCGGCTATAAATCATCCGCATCGCAGCCGTCCCCGTCTTCCCACGTCTGGATCAGCGCCGACGGCGCTTGGCAACTCGGCCCACTCTCCGGCTTTTGGACCAAACCCGAGGCCGACTACATCGGCGAAAGCACCCGCGCCGCCGCACGTCGCCGTCAGCTCGAACTCCTTCGCGCCCGCCGCATCGCCGAGCAAACCGCCCTCGCTCAAACCCGCGCCGCCCTCGCCGCGCTGGCCCAGGCACGCACCGAAGCCAACGCCGAGTTCGCCGCCGCGCCTTCCGAAGAACCGCTCCTGCGCGCCGGCTTCGCACTGGAATCCGCCGCCCGCGCCGTCGCCACCACCATGCTCGCCGCCGAGAAGGCCACCCGCCTGGCCGACACCCGCCGCGCCGACTGCGAGCAACACCGCGCTACGTTGCACACCGACGCCGACGATCTTCGCCTAGCCAGCTGGCTCGGTCGTCTCGATGCCCTCGCCGAAGCCTCCCAACGCTACGCCCACGCCCTCGCCGCCCTTTGGCCCACCCTCCGCCACGGCGAAACCATCACCGGCCAACTCGCGACCTTGCGCGAACAAACCGCCGCGGCCGAAGCCGAGTTCGCCACGCGCCGCGCCCGTCGGGAAGAATCCGCCACCACCGCCGAGTCGGCTCGCCGCCGTTTCGAGACGCTTCAGGAAACCCACGGCCAGACGGTCTCCGCGATTCTCGAAAAACACACCGCCGCCAAAGCCGCCGTCGCCACGATCAAAACCGGGCTCGCCGCCAACGCCTCCCTCCAGCTCACCCGCACCGCCGAACAGAGCGCCGCCCAGGCCCAGCTCGCCTCCGCCGAAGAGAAACGCGGCACGCAAGACCTGCTCCGTCGCGAGGCCATCGCCAGCCTGCGCCAGCTCGCCGCGCAACGCCTCCTCCCCGACGCCGACCCCTCGCTACGCGACCACGACGCCGACGAAGACTGGAGCGTGGCCCGCGCCGTGGACATCGCCCGTGACATCGATTCCCGCCTCGGCGACACCCTCGCCGATCCCGCCGGCTGGCAACAGCGACAGGACCAGATTCACGGCCATGTGCAGGAGCTCCGCGATCGCCTGATCACCCACGGACACCAGCCCGAAACCCATTCCACCGAGGACGTCATCCACGTGCGCTGCCTGTTTCAGGCCCGCGCCCTGACAATGACCGAGTTGCTCGCCGCGTTCTCCGCCGAGATCGAGGCCCGCGAGCGCCTGCTCCAGGCCCGTGAACGCGAGATCATCGAAAACCACCTCCTCGCCGAAGCCGCTGTCGAACTCCAAAAACTCATCCGCGCCGCCGAGGCGTGGCGCGCCTCCGCCAACGAAGAACTCCACTCGCGCCCAACCAGCACGGGCGTGCGGTTCCGTTTCCAATGGGAAGCCGACACCGAGATCCGCTTTCACGAGATCCGCCCCATCCTCCTGCGCAAAGGCGAGCTCTGGACACCCGTCGAACGCACCGCCGTCGCAACATTCCTCCAAGGCCGCATCGCCGACGCGCAATCCAACGACGAATCCGGCTCCTGGCGCGACCACCTCGCTCGCGCCCTCGATTACCGCCGCTGGCACCGCTTCGTCATCGAGCGCCAGCAGGAGGGCCAATGGCGTCGCCTCAACAAGACGACCTACGGCACCGGCTCCGGCGGCGAGAAAGCGCTCGCCCTCACTCTGCCGCGTTTCGCCGCCGCCGCCGCGCATTACCGGGGCGCCGCCCCGACCGCGCCGCGCCTCGTCATGCTCGACGAAGCCTTTGCCGGCATCGACCCAACCATGCGCGCCCAATGCCTTGGCGTGCTCACCCAGTTTGACCTCGATGTGGTCATGACGAGCGAACTCGAATGGGGCTGCTACGCCACGGTGCCCGCGCTGGCGATTTATCACCTGACTACCTTGCCCGGCCTCGACGCCGTGGCCGCGACGCGCTGGATCTGGAACGGCCGCGAAAAACGCCAAATCGACCACCCCGAACCCCAAACCATCCCGCCGTCGCCGACTTCGGAACCGCCTTCCGATGACCTGTTCATCAACGCGCCGGACGTCTGATTCGCGATTTTAAATCGCCCGTTTCAAGTTTATGCCTCCCGACCGCCCCCGTCTTCATGCCACCCTCGGGCAGCCGCACCTTTGTCGGCTGGTTGACGCGTTGCAGCAGCGCTTGGAGCGAGGGCGACCGCTCACCGGCCGGCTGACTCTCCCCGCGGCCAGCGCGGCCGAACGCCTGGCCGCCGATCAACTGCTCGGTCGCAACGTGACCCGCGGCGACTCGCTGCAAATCGATTTGGACTTCCTCGCCGAACTCTTCGCGGATGCGGGCCTCTGCTCCTCGTTGCAGGAAGCGGTCGAAGCGCTACGCGGCCCGATTGGAGATCAACGCGCGGAGGACGCCGCGCTCGCCCTCGCGTGGTCCGACCTTGGCGCGCGCGCGTGCGTCAATTTTGCCCCGTGGCCTGCGCTGGCCGGTTGGCTCGACGAACTCTTTGCAACCGGCCTGGTGAAACGCCTCGGTTCCTCCGATCCCCTGCTGGCGGGCCAGCTCTTGGCCGACGTCGTCCGCGTCGCGACCGCGCTGCCCGTTCATGCCGAAGCGATCGCCGTGTTCGCCGCCCGGCTCTTCGGCGATGCGCACGCGCTCGATCACGGATCCCCGCGCGCCACCCTCGCCGTGCGCGCCGCCGCGCTGCTGGGCGACGTCTCCTTCGAAGACGACGCGGAGGGCCGCCGCACCGCTTGGGCCTCGGCCGGCGTGCTGTGCGACGAACTCAGCACGCCCGCGCTTGTATTCAACTTGCCCGCACACGCCGACACGCCCACCGCGCGCCTGCTGCGCACCGCGCGCGCCGACGCCGAACCCGTCCACCTCAGCCTGCGAGTCCTGCTGCTCTGGCCGCTCGAAGCCGATCCGGCGTTCGCCGGGCTTGATGTTTATATCTGTGAAAACCCCACGATTGTGGCACTGGCCGCGCGTCGCCTCGGGGCGCGTTGCGCTCCGCTGGTGTGCGTGAACGGACAGTTCGCCACCCCCGCGAAAATCCTCCTGCGACAACTCGTCGCGGCCGGGGCGCGTCTTCATTATCACGGCGATTTCGACGTGGGCGGCCTGGCGATTGCCCGCCGGGTGATTGGAACGCACGGTGCCAGCCCGTGGCGTATGGGTGTTGGCGATTATCTGGCTGCGCCCAAGGGCAAGCCCATCGCACCGGACGCGGCGCTGGCCAGCCCATGGGATCCCGCGTTGGCCGAAGCGATGAGCCGCGAACGCCGCGCAGTGCACGAGGAAGTGGTGGCGGACATCCTGCTGCGAGACCTCGACACGCCGAAGTTGCCAGTAGACGCATCGCTTTAACCCCCAATGTCGGCCCCCTTTGTAGCCCCACCCTCTGCCGCCGCACGGTGCCGCTCAACCGCTGCAGGGGCGTATCCCGCTGCGACCCAATCCAAGTTTGTCACCTAATAGGTGACAAACTTGGATTGGTCGCATGGATGTGGCATAATACCAACGGCCTTAAACATTTCAGACTTTAACCACGGATGTCACGGATGGGCACGGATTGATCGGTTTGTATCCGTGGTGGTCCGTGATATCCGTGGTCAAAACTCAGACACCTCTAGTCTATGACTTACCGGACGTTGGTATTAGCGGGTGTCTCTGCAAATTCCGCAGACCGTCGAACTCCTGCGTGCGCTTACGGGACCGGGAGGTCCCGGCTCCATTGAAGAGGGATAGCAGGCCGGGCCGGCGTTGTCCTCGGCGGGACGACCCGCTGGGTCGCCTCCGCCTCGGTCGCCTTGAGTCAGCCCGCTTTCCTCACGCCGACCCGATCTATTTCAGAAACACGCCTTATGCCCCCGACTGCCACTTGAAGATCAACGTGGTGAGGGGCGGGATCGTGAGGTTGATGCTGTGCGTGAAACCGTTGCACGGGACTTCATCGGCCATGAGTCCGCCTGCGTTGCCCACGCCCGAGCCACCGTAGTATTCGCTGTTGGTGTTGAGCACTTCGGCCCACCACCCCGCGCGCGGCACCCCGATGCGGAAGCCTTCCCTCATCACCGGCGTGAAGTGGCCGACCACGGCGAAGAACGTCTGTTCGTCCTCGTTCTGGCGGAGGTAAGAAATGACACTGGCCGCGCCGTCGTGCGCATTGATCCAGCGGAACCCGCGCCAGTCGAGATCGTGGCAGCTGAGGACCGGTTCCTTTTTATAAAGGTGATTGAGGTCACGCACCAGCAGGCGCACGCCGTCGTGGTCCTTGTATTGCAACAGATGCCAGTCGAGGCTGCCGGCGTAGGCCCACTCGCGGGATTGACCGAACTCGCAGCCCATGAAGAGCAGTTTTTTGCCGGGCCAGGCCCACATGTGGCCATAGAGCGCGCGCAGGGTCGCGGCTTTTTCGGGGATGTGCCACGCGCCCATCTTGGCGAGCATGGAGCCTTTGCCGTGCACCACTTCGTCGTGGGAAAACACCGAGACGAAGGCCTCGGAATACTGGTAAAGCGCGCCGAACGTGAGGTCGTTGTGATGCCATTTCCGGTGGATGGGCTCCTTTTGGAAATACGTGAGCGTATCGTGCATCCAACCCATGTTCCACTTGTAGTCGAAGCCGATGCCGCCGTCTTTGACCGGCTTGGAAATACCGGCAAACGCCGTGGATTCCTCGGCGATAGTGAGCACGCCGGGATAATACGAATGCACCAGATCGTTGGTGTTACGCAGGAAGTCGATGGCCTCAATGTTTTCGCGTCCGCCGAACTTGTTGGGAATCCACTCGCCCTCCTTGCGCGAGTAATCGAGGTAAAGCATCGAGGCGACTGCGTCGACGCGCAGCCCATCGAGGTGGTAAAGGTCCAACCAAGCCAGCGCGTTGGCCACCAGGAAACAGCGGACTTCGTTGCGACCAAAGTTGAAGATCAACGTGCCCCAATCCATGTGTGCTCCTTGGCGTGGATCGGCGTGTTCGTAGAGGTGAGTGCCGTCGAATTCGGCGAGCGCAAAGCTATCGCGCGGGAAATGCGCCGGCACCCAGTCCAGAATGACACCCACGCCACGTTGATGGAGGTGGTCGACAAAAAACGCAAAATCCGCCGGCGTGCCGAAGCGCTGCGTGGGGGCGAAAAAGCCCGTGACCTGGTAACCCCACGACCCGTCGAACGGATGCTCGGCAAGCGGCATCACCTCGATGTGAGTAAAACCCATCTCGATGACGTAGTCGGCGAGCATCGGCGCGAGTTCACGGTAGCTAAAGGGACGGTTGCCGTCCTCGACTTTGCGCTTCCACGAGCCGAGGTGAACTTCGTAAATCGAGACCGGACGATCAATCTTACCCGCTTCAGCGGCGCGTTTCTCCATCCAGGCAGAGTCGTTCCACACATGTTTGCGGGGATTGCACACGATGGTCGCGTTACCGGGAGGAGCCTCGAAATAGGAGCCGTAGGGATCGGTCTTGATCAGGATGTTTTTCGCCTGATCAAGGATCTCGTATTTGTAGAGCTCGCCCTCGCCCAAACCCGGAACAAAGAGCTCCCACACGCCGGAATTGCCCAGCGGGCGCATCGGATGATAGTGGCCGTCCCAGTGATTGAAATTACCCACCAGCGAGACTCGCGCCGCGCTCGGTGCCCACACCGCAAACGACACGCCCGGGACTCCGTCCACGACCCGGAGATGGGAGCCGAGTTTTTCGTAGATACGGTGTTCGTTGCCCTCGTTAAAAAGATAAAGATCCTGCTCCCCGAGGGTAGGGAGAAACGAATACGGATCATAAAACTGGCGAATCTCGCCACTGTGAAGGGTCACGCGGAGCTGGTAACGAAAAACCTCGTCGCGCCCTGGAATCAGCACCTCGAAAACACCCTCGGGCGCGAGCAAGGTCATCTCGGCCGCAGGGGCGGTCTTGTCAGCGAGGTCGACCACTTCACAGGTTTTTGCTTCTCGCACGAACGCCCGCACTAAAACCCCCTTCGTGCGTCCTTTCTTGTAGGGCCGCATACCCAGATAATCGTGGGGGCATGCATTACGGGCTTCGAGGAAGGAGGCGAGTTCGACGGGAGTAAGGATCACGCTTTGAATAGGTTTCCCGGACACTGTGGACTCACTGATGACACGTCCAGAGCGGGTTTTACAAAAGTGGATAAATCGGGGGGGCACCCGATGCCCCCATCGGGACGGTCTACCTGCACCTCATCGGCACGCGCACGCCGACACCCTCGCGAGCCAAGCCCGCCCGCAACCCGTGCGCAAACGCCACCGCGTGCGCACCGTCCCCGTGGAGACAGACCGTGTCTGCAATGATCGCGACCTCCGTGCCATCGGTCGCGCGCACGTGACCGCTGCGGAGCATGGACACGACCTGGCCGACCGCCGCCGCCGCGCTTTCGATCAACGCATCGGGTTTATCACGTGGCGTGAGCGAGCCGTCGGGCTGATACGTGCGATCCGCAAACACCTCCGCCACCCCGATCAGCCCCCTCGCCCTGCCCGCCTCAAGCAACGGACCGCCCGCCAACCCGTAAAGCAACAGGCCTCCGCTTACCAAAGCCACCGCCTCGGCGATGGCGGCGGCCACCACCTCATCCCGCGCCGCCAGATTATAAAGAGCTCCGTGCGGCTTCACGTAGGTCACAACCACACCTTCCTCTCGGGCGATCGTGGATAGCGCCTCCACTTGCCCGCGCACCAGCGCGACGATTTCCGGCGGCGTGAGCGCCAACCCACGGCGACCAAAAAACTCACGATCCGCGAAACCGGGATGCGCGCCAATCGCCACGCCATGCCGGAGGGCCAGGCGAACGGTCGTGCGCATCGTCGCGGCATCACCTGCGTGGGCACCACAGGCGATACTCGCCGAGGTGATCAACGGCATCAACTCGTCGTCGTGCCCTGCGCCTTCGCCGACGTCGCAATTCAGATCGATAAAAGGACCGGTGGTCATGCTCGCAGGAACTTGGCCCGCACACCGAGTTTGAGCAGGGTTAGCGAATGCTCTTTCTTTAAAAAAAGCGACTGGGCTTCCCCAATCGACGCTTCCATGAAGTGCACGGCGGCACCCGCTTTCACCTGGGCGAGACGGGGCAGATCGACCGCGATCACGTGTCCGATCTTTGGATACCCTCCGAGGGTCTGGCGGTCGGCCATCAACACGATCGGCTGCCCGTCGGGCGGAACCTGCACGGAGCCAAAACCAACCGCTTCCGAAACGAGCTCACGGGTCTCCTCCAGCTGCAAGGAAGGCCCCTCCAGGCGCACGCCCATCCGATCCGAGCGCATGGTCGTCTTAAACGCATTAGACACGAAGGCGTGGTGGCTTTCCGCCGAGAACCAGCTCCACTGCGGCCCGCGCATAAAACGGACGACGACATCGTCACCCGTCGCAGAGTTAAACTCCGCCGACGCACTCCAGTTGCCCGCCAGCTTCAGCGTGTTCGGATGCGCACCGAGGCAATCTCCCGCCTGCAACGCGCGCCCCTGCCACCCCCCAATGCCGGAACGCAGGAGCGTGCTCGCGCCGCCCAGCACCGCCTTGATGTCCAGACCGCCCGCGAACGCGATGTAGGCGAACGCCCCTCGCGTAAAATCGGCCAGTGAAACCCGCTGGCCGGCGCTCACCCGCCACGGCCGCCAGCCCGGCACCCCGCGAATGTCCGCCCCCGTCACGGCAATCCACGTGTCCCGCAAAAACGTTAACTCGGGGCCGGTCAGGCTCGCCTCTAGGAGCGGTGCGTTTTCGTCGTTGCCGAGCAGGATGTTGGCTACCCGGGCAGACTCGCGGTCCATGGCCCCGCCGACGGGGATCCCTTGGTATTGGTGTCCATTCCGCCCCAGGTCCTGCACCGTGGTCAGCGCACCGGCCTTGATGACCTCAAACACGGCGTTGGGCGGCGTCGATTGAGCCGTTGCCGCCACCTCCACGGGAGCCGGCTCCAATTCGACGGCCTGACTTTTCGTTATCGGGACAAACCTCACGGTATCCCCCGGCTCCAGCAAGGTCGGGGCGGCTTCGTTTTCGGGACGAAAAAGCCGAACCGGCGTGCACCCGATGATCGCCCAACCGCCCGGAGTGGCCGTCGGGTAGATCCCCGCCTGAATCCCGCCAATGCCCACACTGCCAGCCGGCACGCGCACCCGCGGAGTCGTCCGCCGTGGCATCGCGAGCCGAGGCGGCAGCCCCAACAGATAAGGAAACCCGGGAGAGAAACCCACTGCGGCAACGTGGTAAACGCCCTTGGCATGGAGGCGAATCACCTCGGCCTCCGAGCACTTGGCGCGTGCGGCCACCGCGGCGATATCCGGCCCGCCCTCGCCTCCGTAGCACACCGGCACGACCACTTCGCGAGCGGGTTTGGCCCGCCGCGCCGCCGGCGGCGCGGAGGGCGCGGTTCTTATCCAATTGGCCACGGTTTCAAACGGACCGCCACTTACGTTGCCGGCGACCACGGTTGCCGGATTATAATGGACCGCGACCGTGGTGTAAGCCGGCACGATATCGGTCACCCCGGTCAAAGGCATGGCCTTCAGCGAACGCGCCAACGAGGAAACTGCCGCCAGGGCAAGCGTGCTGGACGAGGCTTTAAACACCACCAGAACGGCGCAATCACCTAGCGGTATCAACTGCATGCCCGCACTGTGCCCATCATTGCGCCAAGCTCAAGGCTCACCCGTAACGAGGCAGTCGGCAACCCTCCACCCGTCGATTTCAATCTCCCGAATCCCCGTCTTTTTCGGCTCCCTCGCGCGATAAGGCCATTAATGCCGGGGTTTCTCCGTCTGATACTTGGCCGGATAGGGTTGCAGTTTTTAAGTGATTACCGGAACTGTCTCCGCAAATGCCCTTTTGTCGCCTTTTTCCCATACCCATCGCCGCTCTGCTGCTGAGCGTTGTCGGCTGCCGTGACCCGCAGATTGCAACCTATCGCGTCCCCAAGGAAGCCCCGCCTCCCGCCGCCGTGAATGCACAATCCGCCGACCCGCACGCCGGTCTGGGAATCCCCCCTGTTTCGGCTTCGGCGACGCCCTCCGAATCTTCTCCGTCCATGCCAACGGACATGGCCTCGACTCCGGTTCCCACCGCCACGGGCGGGGACCTCACCTGGACCGCGCCGGCCAACTGGCAATCGCGCCCGCCTTCCGCGATGCGCAAAGGCACCTTTATCATCCCCGGCGCTGCCGCCGGCGAACAGGCCGAGCTCGCCATCACCGCGTTCCCGGGCGACGTGGGCGGCAACCTCGCCAACCTGAACCGCTGGCGCCAGCAGCTCCAGCTCGCCCCCATTGCCGCCTCCGAACTGGGCTCGGCACTCAACCACATCCACGTGGGCGATCTGCACATCGACATCGCCGAACTGCTCGGCCCCTCCCCGACCGACGGCAAACCCCGCCAACGCGTCCTCGGCGCCATCGTGCCGAACAACGGCGCGACGTGGTTCTTCAAGTTAACCGGTCCCGACGCCCTCGTCGCCCGCGAAAAAAACGCGTTCCTCGCCTTCATCCAAACCATTCAACCCGCCCGCTGAGCCATGCGCGACATCTGGGATTCCTTTGTAAAGTTCTTCATTTCGCTCCGCGTCACCGTGGTGCTGCTGGCCTTGTCGATCGTGCTGATCTTCGTCGCCACGCTCGACCAGGTGAACCTGGGCATCTGGGCGGTGCAGGAAAAGTATTTCCGCACGTTCTTCGTCCTACATTCCTTCAAAGGCATCCCCGTCCCCGTCTTCCCGGGCGGTTACTTCATCGGAGGCCTCCTGCTCATCAACCTGGTCACTTCCCATATCTACCGTTTCAAGCTCAGCTGGCGGAAGTCGGGCATCATGCTCACGCACTCCGGGTTGATTATTCTGCTCGTCGGCGAACTCCTCACCGGCCTCATGCAGGAGGAATACCAGCTCCGCCTCGATCAGGGCCAGACGCGCAACTACTCCGAGAGTTACCGCTTTAACGAGCTCGCCGTGATCGACGCCACCGATCCCCAATGGGACCAAGTCGTCGCCATCCCCGAGGAGCGCCTCCTGGACCGCGATGAGATCCAACACGAGCGCCTGCCTTTCCGCATCGTCACGCGCGCCTACTATCCGAACGCCGCCGTGCAGCTGCGCGAACAACTGGGCAACACCTCCGCGCCTCCGCCCGCCACCAAAGACATCGGTGCGCGCCTGGCCATCATCCCGCTTCCGATGACGTATAAACAGAACGAGCGCAACCTGCCCACCGCCGTCATCGAGTTGCTCGGGCCGTCCAACGTCTCCCTCGGCACCTGGGTCGTCTCGACCATGCTGGTGCAACCCCAGACCTTCGACTACGCCGGCCGCACGTGGCGGCTCGCGATGCGCTTCGAGCGCGCCTACAAGCCCTACTCGCTCACTCTGTTGAAGTTCTCCCATGACCGCTACATGGGGACCGAAATTCCGAAGAATTTCGCCAGCCAGGTCCGCCTTCACTCCGAAGACGGTAGCACCGACCGCGAGGTGCTGATTTATATGAACAACCCCCTGCGCTTCGACGGCCTCACCTTCTTCCAGGCCGGCTTCGACAACAACGATACGACCACCGTCCTCCAAGTCGTGCGCAACCCGAGTTGGCTGCTCCCCTACATTGCCTGCATCATGATGGGCATCGGTCTCCTCGCGCAGTTCGGAATTCACCTCTTCGCCTTCGCCGCCAAGCGCCGCACCGCCTGATCGCCCATGAAACGTATTCTTCCCGTTATCGTCCTGGTTCTCGGCGCGCTCTACCTCGCCAGCCCGCTGTTCAAAAAAACGAAGTCGGACTTCGCGATCGACGAGTTCGGCCGCATCCCGGTCGTCGCCAACGGCCGCACCAAGCCGCTCGACAGCGTCGCGCGCAACACGCTCCTGATCACCCAGGGCCGTCAGCGCATCGTCACGCCCGATGGCGTGAGCCTCACGCCGACCCAGTGGTTGCTGGATGTGTTCTTCCGTCCGCAGTTGGCCGACACCTACAAACACTTCGAGATCGTTCACCCCGGCGTGCTCGACGTGTTCGGGCTCTCCGTCGAAGAAGGCGACGGCAAAAAGCGGTTCTCCTACAATCAAATCACTCCCAAGCTCGAAGAGCTCGACCGCCAAGCCGGCCTCGCCGCGGGCGTGGAAGCTCCGGTCCGCACGCCTTACCAACGCGCCGTGCTCAACCTCCGCAACCACGTCATCCTGTATCAACAACTCAAGCACAGCCTCGTGATGCCCGACGGCTCCGACTTCCTCGGCGAGCTTCTGCGCCTGCAGGACAACCTCGCCGCCGGCGTCGAAGCCGTGCGCGCGAGGGAGGCCGGAAAGCAGGCCGACACCGAGCTCGTGAAATTCACCATGGAGCTCGGCTCCAAGTTCCTGCGCATGGAGCAGGTCGGTAACCTCCTCGTGGTCCCGCCCGCTCCCGGCTCGACCGATGTGACATGGCTAAAAGCCGGCCAATCGCTGCTCGGGACCTTCGAGAAAGGCGCGGTCAACGTTCACGCCCTTACCTTCGCCGGCCTCGCGCACACCTGGCGCGCCCAGCAGCCCGAACAGTTTAACACGCTCCTCGCCAAACACCGCGACGAGACCGCGCGCTCCTACCCCGAGATCCTCAAGAAAACCGACGCCGAGACGCGCTTCAACCAAGCCGAGCCTTTCTACACCAGCATGTCGCTCTACGTGCTGGCCTTCCTACTCGCCGCGTTCTCCTGGCTCAAGTGGCCCGAGGTTCTCCAGCGTTCCGCGTATTATCTCACGTTGCTCGCCTGGATCGCCACGACGCTGGGCATCGCCACGCGCATGTGGCTCGAAGGACGCCCACCCGTCACCAACCTGTATTCCTCCGCACTCTTCGTTGGCTGGGGCTGTGTGGGGCTCTGCTTGATTTTAGAAAAAATCTATCGCAACGGCATCAACAGCGTCGCCGCCGGGCTCACTGGCTTTTGCACGCTGGTCATCGCCCATCACCTCTCGCTCAGCGGCGACACGCTGGAGATGATGCGCGCGGTGCTGGACTCGAACTTCTGGTTGGCGACCCATGTCGTGGTCATCACGATCGGTTATTCGGCGACCTACCTCGCGGGTTTCCTCGGGATCATCTATGTCTTGCGCGGCGTCTTCACCCGCTCCCTCGACAAAGCCACCGCCGACGCGCTCGGCCGCATGGTCTACGGCATCATCTGTTTCGCCACGCTCTTCAGCTTGATCGGCACGATCCTCGGCGGCATCTGGGCGGACCAGTCTTGGGGACGATTCTGGGGCTGGGATCCGAAGGAAAACGGCGCTCTCATCATCGTGATCTGGAACGCCATCATCCTCCACGCCCGCTGGGGCGGCCTCGCCCGCGCACGCGGCATCATGGCGCTGGCCATCTTCGGCAACGTGATCACGAGCTGGAGCTGGTTCGGCACCAACATGCTCGGCGTCGGCCTGCACAGCTACGGTTTCATGGACCAGGCCTTCGTCGCCTTGGTAGCCTTCGTAGCCAGCCAGCTCGTGCTGATCGCCCTCGCTTACGTGCCTAAAGAAAAGTGGCGCAGTGCCGCGGTCCTCGGATGATGAAGGCCCTACGTAGGCCGTGTAGACGCCCCCTCAAGCTGGCGTAGCCTGCATCTGAGGGGGGTGTTATACCAA
>JANODO010000158.1:0-3659 GCA_031412735.1 Rariglobus sp.
CGGTGAACCTTGAGCGCTGGAGCATTGCGCGTGGCGTATCCTTTACGTTTCCGAGCGTAACCATCCCGCCGGGCGGCTATCTCGTAGTTGCGGCGGATCGCGCTGCTTTTTCGGCGAAGTATCCGGCCGTGACCAATTTGGTGGCAGGGTGGACGGGGCGGCTTTCCAACTCGCTCGATTCCATCGTCCTGAAGGACGATCGGGGAAATACCATCGACCAGGTGGACTATGCCGACGATGGCGCGTGGTCCGTGCGCGAGCGTGACGATCTGGATTTTGGTCACCGGGGTTGGCGCTGGCGCAGCCCGGCCGATGGCCACGGGAAGTCGCTGGAGTTGATCAATGCGGCCTTCGACAACACCAGCGGTCAAAATTGGGGAGCCAGCGCAAAGACGGAGGGCACCCCGGGTGAACAAAATAGCATCGCGGCGCCGGACATCGCGCCGGTGATCAGCGGGGTGCGGCATTTCCCGTTGGTGCCGTCCAGTGACCAAGCCGTGACGGTGAGCGCCATGGTCGTCGACGATGGCGCCGCGACGGTCGCCGTGACAGTCACCTATCGCAAGGATGGTGCGACCGGCTGGACGACTTCGGCGATGTTTGACGACGGCGCGCACAACGATGGCCCCGCGGGCGACAAGGTCTTTGGCGCGCAACTCCCGGCCGAAGCGGATGGCAGCATCGTCGAATTCTACATCACCGCGACGGACGGAGTGCATGCGCGCACGTGGCCGGCGCCGGCCCTGAACAACGCGGCGCAAGGCGACCTCTTCGTTGCGGAGCAGTCCCAGAACTGTCTCTATCAGGTGGACAACAAGGCCTACTTCGGGGCGATGCCGCTCTACCGGCTGGTGCTGAAGGCGGCCGACCGCGCCACCCTTGCCAGCATCAACCTCGGCACCGGAAAGGACAGCCACGCGCGGTTCAACGCGACGTTCATTTCGATGGATGGGGCGGGCCACGAACTGCGCTACCTGACCGGCGTGCGGAATCGCGGTCACAGCAGCGCCGACAAGCAGCCGCAGAGCTTTAATGTGACCATCCCGCACGATTCGCGTTGGAAGGGGCGCACCGGGTTGAATCTCAATTCGCAGTTTTCCTACCTCCAGCTCCTGGGCAGCGCCTTTCTTCGCCGCGCCGGATTGGCGACGCCGGAATCGCGGCAGGTTCAGATGCGGGTGAACAATCTGGACCCCACCGGTGGCAGCCCCGCGGCCCCGAGCTACGGCTTTTACGTCTGCAACGAGGTTCAGGATTCGGATTTCACGGACCACCATTTTCCGACGGATGCCAACGGCAACCTCTATGGCGTGCGGCGCGACGAAAAACTGGGCCGGTATCAGGAAGGCGATTTCGCGCACCTGGCCCCTGCCGGGATCAACGGCGCCGATCCCTATCGGCCCGTTTATTTCAAGGACACGAACGCCTCCGAAGACGACTGGAGCGACCTTGTCGAACTGACGCGATCGCTGGCCAAGGGCCGCTCCACCACGCTCGTGGCCACGCCCACGTGGGACGCCGACTATGTCGCGGCGGTTCAGGCGACGGTCGATGTTGACCAGTGGATGACCTGGTTTGCCGCCCAAACGCTGATCGGCAACGGCGAGACGAATCTCGCCAATGGCTATGGCGACGACTTTTCCTTCTACATCGGCGCCAAGTATCGGCGCGCCCGGCTGATCCCTTACGATTTGGATACGATCCTTGGCGGTGGCGACAGCCCGGCGAAAGCAACGGACGATCTCTTCCCGATGATCCGGCATGGATCAGAACGCCTCGCGGCGCTCACCCCGACGGTGCTTTATCCATTGCTGCGTCACCCGGCCTTTGGGCCGCTCTACTTCGAGAAGCTCCGGCAGTTGCTCGGCGGTCCGCTTTCAATCCCGAGCGTCAACGCACTCGCGGATCAGGTTTTGTCCGGCGTCGTGAATCCGGCGCACATCGCCGAGCGCAAAGCGTGGTATGCCTCGCGCCACACCTATGTAAGTGACCTCGTGGGCGGGCGCCTGAGTGTCACCAGCGGTCCGGCGTTTGATGCGGCCACTGGTTATCCGAAAACCACGACGGCGCGCTGCAACCTCCTCGGAAAATCCGATCCGGCGCGCACGCAGGGTGTGAAAGTCAATGGGGTGGCCGCGAGCTACGTGCCATGGCGGGTGGCGACGGCCACTGCAGCGTCGAATAGCTTCACGGTCGCAATCGGCGAATGGTCGCTAGGGGATATCGTCCTTCAGCCCGGCATCAACCGCTTGCTCATCCAAGCCCACGATGCCGCAGGCAACGAGATTGAGCGCACCTACCATGAGGTGTGGTATGACGACGGCAGCGTCGCGAATGTCGCCGGTTCCATCGCTGCGGACACGACGTGGACGGCCGCTGGCGGTCCCTACCAGATCACGGCTCCAGTGACGGTCAACAACGGCGTGACGCTCACCATCGAGCCCGGTGCGTCAGTTTACCTGGCCTCCGGCGTTGGCCTCGCGGTGGCCGCCGGCGGGCGTCTCCTCGCGGAAGGCACCGAGGCCAGGCCCATCCATTTCACCCGCGCTCCCGGGGCCACGGCCAATGGTGGCACCCTCACGATCAACGGCGCAGCCGGTGCGCCGGAGACCCGTTTCCGCCACGTGTTCTTCAACTTTGGCGGGGCTCCGGCGGTGAGCTGTGCCGCCAATTCGAATGTCGTCCTCGACTACTGCGAGTGGCTGCGCACGGATGCCGCCTACCTGCACCTCGACGGCGGCTCCTTCGTGGTGAGCAACTGCATCTTCCCCTCCGCCAGCGCGAACTCCTACTTCGAGGGCGTCCACGGGAAGGGCTCCACCCCAGCCGGCGGGCGCGCCATCATCCGCGACTCATTTTTCGGGAAGTGCCACAGCACGCCCGGCAATTACAACGACGTCATCGACTTCACCGGCGGCAACCGCCCCGGACCGCTCCTCCAGGTCTACAACAACGTCTTCGTCGGCTCGGACGACGACATCCTCGATCTCGACGGCACCGATGCGTGGATTGAGGGCAATATTTTCATGCATGTTCATCGCGTCAACTCGCCGGACTCCGCGAGCGCCGTGAGCAGCGGGGATGACAACGGCCGGACGTCCGAATTGACGCTCATCGGAAATCTTTTCTACGACGTGGATCAGGCGGTGACCGCGAAGCAGGGCAACTTCGTGACTTTCCTCAACAACACCGTCGTCGATCAAAACTCGCGCGGCAGCGCGGAGCGGAGCGAGGACATCGCCAACCATCCCAACGTCTTTCTCCCGGCGGTCCTCAACGTCGCCGACCACGGCAGCCCGGGCGCGCGGGGGATGTATGTCGAAGGCAATCTCATCCACTCCGCCGAAAAACTGGTCCGCAATTACACCGGCGCGGAAGCTGTCACCTTCAACAACAACCTGCTTCCGCCCGACCTCGCTTGGGCGGGCCCCGGCGGCGGCAACACCAGCGCGGCCGCCCTCCTCAATGACGTCGTCGTGGACGCCGCGACCGGCGCCTCAAACATCCCGACCCCGACCAAGGACAATTATCGTCGCATCGCGCAGGAGATCCGGCGGCAGTTCGGCCTCGATCCGCGCTCGACCGCCCGCGGCACCGGGCCCAACGGCAGTGACAAAGGCGGCGTGCGCCCCCTCGGTGTCACCCTTGGTGGAGCGCCC
>JANODO010000159.1:0-40649 GCA_031412735.1 Rariglobus sp.
TGCGTGGACCCTTGGTGCCAATCGGACCCTTGGTGACCTGAATGACGATGTCCGTGCCCGGAGGATACAGATTGGGGATGTCTTTGACCGTCGGTTCCGCGGGCCGCGATGGGGCGTTCTTCTTCTTGTTCACCCGCACAACTTCGACCGAGGAATCGGCGGCGGCGGGGAGCATGTCCCAGTAATGCAGGAAGGCATTCTTGGTGTAGCCGATGTCGACGAAGGCGGCTTTCAGGCCGGAATCCAAATTCTTGATGCGGCCCTTGTAGATGCCGCCGACCATCCGGTTGTCGGACTCGCGCTCGATTTCGAACTTTTCCAGGCGGCCATCAATGAGGAGGGCGACGCGTTTTTCCAGCGGCTCAGAATTGATGATCAGCTCGCGGTACGAACCCTTTTCTTTCTGGAACACGGACAGGATCTTTTGAAGCAGGGGACGTTGCTTGGCCCGATCCGCGGCGCCGGCTTTGAGTTCAGCCGCCGTTACAGGCGTCGAATCGCTGGCGGGCGGTGGATTGACGAGTTCTTCGTCATATTTTTGGGCAAGGTCCTGGGGGATCCCAGGCGTGGACTGCGATTGATCGCTCATGTTGGGTGACGTGTGGGTTGAACACGGGGACGCCAGGGGCGGCAGTCGCGGCGCAGGAAATTCCGGCAGAGCGGTCGTTACCGCGAAGAAGAGATTTCATGAGAAACCCTTCCTGAAGCGATAGACGCTCTGGACCAGTCCTTGCAGCAAGCAGCAACTGAGCACGAAGGAGCCACCGTAGCTGATGAAGGGAAGCGGTATGCCCGTGATGGGCACGAGCCCGATGGTCATGGCTATATTCACGAACACGTGCACCGAAAACAGCACCGTTACGCCAATGGCGATGAGGGTGCCGAAGCGATCTCTCGCGAGACCGGCGATGCGAATGCCATTAAACAAAACCAAACCAAACAGGCCGAGAACCGTGAGGCTTCCCAAAAATCCCTTTTCCTCGGCGATAACCGGGAAAATAAAGTCGTTGTGCGCCACGGCGCGTGGCAGGTAGCCGAGCTGGGCCTGAGTGCCCTGCGTCCAGCCCTTGCCGGTCAATCCACCCGAGCCCACCGAGATGCGCGACTGGGTCAGGTTCCAACCGGCACCCGTCGGGTCGATTTTGTCGGGCATCGCGAACGAAATGATGCGGTTGCGCTGATAATCGTGCAGCGGAACCCACGTGTGCGGCTCAAATTTACCCTTGTCACTGGTATAGGACAGGTTGTTGGACTCCATGAACTTGACGTAGCGGACGCAGTCCAAAGTGATTACGCTCATCAACACGAGGAACGCGCCCAAGGCCGCCGCGAAAAAGCGGGTGGATAGCTTGGAGACGTAGAGCATGGAAAAGATCACGGGGGGCAGCACAATCGCCGATTTAATATCGGGTTGGAGCAGGATAAGGAAGATGGGTAAACCCGCCGCAAGTGCCAATTTGCCAAGGGTCCCCAAGGATTGCACGATCGTGCCGACCTTGGAGCGAGCGAGGATGCCGGCGGTCACGAGCAGGACGGCGGCTTTGGTCGGTTCGGAGGGTTGCAGTGCAAAGAAACCGAAATCGAGCCAGCGTTGTGCCCCGTAGCGTTCGGAGCCCACGCCGGGTATCAGGACAAGCAGGAGCGTGACGATACAGGCGAGGTAGAACCAGTGTGCGAAGCTCAGCCAGAAGCGGTAGTCGACGAGCGAAACCGCGAGGTAAAGGGCCGCCCCGGTGGTGAGCCAGACGAGCTGGGTGATCCAGTTGTTCTGCGCGGTCGAGAACTGAGCACTGTAGATGAAGGCCACCCCGATTGTGCCGAGCGCCAAAATGGCCAAGGGCGTGATCCAGTCGAACCGGACGCGGGTCGTCGTTTTAAAGACGCCGAGGAGTTCGAGGGGAGTGCGGAGGCTGGCGGGCACGTTGTTGAACAAACGCGCCGCGCCGGGTTGGCGCAACCCTGCGTTGGCTCCCGTGGGAAGTATTCGGAGGTGCCGCGCCGGATCGAAAGGTAGGAGCCCATTCATGGGCGATAGTTGGTAGGGACGTAAGGCTGTGCGGAAGTGGGCGCAGGAGTATTCGCAGGAGTCTTATCGCCCATAAACGAGCTCCTACCTTTTCGATCCTTAACGGGCGCTCAATGTGTAGCTGAAGCGGTAGCGCTGGGCGCTGAGCTTATACTGATCGAGCGCGTCGGGGCCGCAGCTTTGCGTGCCCAGTCCGCGGTGGGCGGCGTCGAGATAGACGATCGTCTCGGCGCGGGGCGTGAGGTCGGTCGTGTGTTTCGCGGCGTAAAGATCTTCAGCGGTGTAATGGCTGACGTTGAACTCGAAGAGCGGCGCGGCGGCGATGTGGAGGGTGGGAAGTTGCGGCGAGCGCGAGCGAGCCGAGGTCGGACGGACGCCTCGGAGAGGCGTCCCTACCTTCAACTCCAGCCAGCGGACGTCGGTGTGGTGGCCGTGTTCCTGGGGCATCACGTAGTCGACGTATTCGGCGGCCACGGTCGTTTCATAGCGGGCGACCAGGCTGCCGGTTTTACGGTCGGCGTAGTTTTCAACCGGACCGCGTCCGAAGTAGGCGAGGCGTTCGTAGCCGGCGACCAGGTCGAAGCGAACGCCGGCACGGGGCAGGTCAACCATGTCGGCACCGGCGAAGGCGATGTCGTTGTCCACCACTAGGCGACCGTCCGGGTGGAGCGTGTAGCGATGGGTGTGCGTGCAGTCGGTCCACTGGTCGCGACCGGAGGCTGCGTGCGACAGCGTGACAGTGACGGAACCGTCGCGGTTGGCTTTCCAGGCGAAGGCGCCGGGCTGGTGTTGGAGGGGCTTGGTGATAAGGCCGAGCTTTTGCCAACGCCCGAGAGCCTTCCAGTCCTGACCGCTCCAGAGCTTCACGCCGTCGTTGTCGGTGGCGCCGCGGTTGAGCTCGACCAGCGGACCGCGGGCGAGGAGTTCGACGCCGCGCACGCGGAGGGAGGAGAGCAGGGCGGTCGCGCGATCAAAGGTCGCCGCCGTGTCGCCGGCGATGAGAAGGACGCCGCCGACGGTATCCTCGGCGAGGACGCGGGCGGCTGAGGAGTTAGAAGCAAGGAGCGAGGAGCGCGGGGCGGAGGCCAGCGTGAGCTGGGTCCAGGCGACTTCGTGACCGCGTTTGGCGTAGGAGGTGTCGGCGACGGTCGTCCAGCTCACGGTCAGGTGCGCTTCGGAGCCGGCGGGGAGTTTGCCGAGCGAGAGAGAAGTGTCCTTCGAGGCGCCGGGGGCGAGGTCGAGCGTGGGGAGTTGGCCGCGTTTTGTGGAGACGCCGTCGATGAGCAGTTCCCAGTGGCCTTGGAGGCGGGCGAGGGAAGCGAAGTCGTGGTCGTTGCGGATGCGGAGGCGCACGGAGCCGGAACGGAAGCCTCGGAGAGGCGCCCCTAACTCCACCGAGACCGGTTGGGCGAGATGCTTGAACTCCCACATGGCCGGATGGGGTATCCGGTCGGAGGATACTAGGCCGTCGCACACGAAGTTGGCGTCGTTGGGCGTGTCGCCAAAGTCGCCGCCGTAGGCAAAGAACTCCCGGCCGTCGGAGGTTTTCTGGCGCAGCCCGTGGTCGAGCCATTCCCAGATGAAGCCGCCCTGAATCCCGGCGCGGGTCTTGAAGAGCTGGAAGTAGTCGGAGAGGGAACCGTTGGAGTTGCCCATCGCGTGCGAGTATTCGCAGAGGATGACGGGACGGTTGAGCGGGTGAAGGGGAGTGGGCAGGGGCGGGCGCGGACGGTGGTCGCGGGGGCGGTTTTGTCCCGAGGCATCGAAGGCGGAAAGAAGATCCGTGTAGGGGGCGGGGGCGGCGGGCGCGAGCCGGTCGGCGAAGTCGAGCCAGTCGTTGAGGTCCTTCAGGTTGGTATACATCGGGCAAATCACGTCGGTGGCGGCCGAGCCGTGGGCAAATGTCGCGGACCCCTGCCAAAGGGAAATGGCACCCTCGTAGTGCAGCGGACGTGACGGGTCGTAGTGGCGGATCCAACCGGCGGCGGCATCGTGGTTGGGGCCGTAGCCGGACTCATTGCCGAGCGACCAGAGGATGATCGAGGGGTGGTTGATGTCGCGCACGACCATACGCAGCGCGCGGTCGAGCCAAGGCGTGGCGTAGCGCGGGTCGTTGCAGAGCTGGTTGTGGAAGTCGTGGGACTCGGCGTTCATCTCGTCGATGACGTAGAGCCCGTGTTCGTCGCAGAGGTCGAGGAAGCGCGGGTCGTTCGGGTAATGCGAGCAGCGGACGGCGTTGAAGTTAAACTGCTTCATCAGGACCACGTCCTGGCGCAGGGTTTCAACCGTGAGGGCCTTCGCCGTGTCCGGGTGATGATCGTGGCGGTTGACGCCTTTGATGAGCACGCGGCGACCGTTGATGAGTAGGTCGCGTTGGCGGATTTCGATGCGGCGAAAGCCGGTGCGGATGGCGGCGTGCGAGGACGCTGCTCCGGAGGTTTTCGGAGGCGTGAGCGAGACGACCACGGTGTAGAGTGCGGGGTCTTCGTGGGACCAGAGGCGAAGCTTGGCGGCGGGGACGGCGAGCTGGAGTCGAGCGAAGCCGCGATCAAAACCCGTGGAGGCACGGGCGTGGCCGATCTCGGCGACCGCGGCCTTGGAGAGCACGGGGCGGCCGCGCGGGTCGAGCAGCTGCACGCTCACTTGAGTGCCGGCGAGTGGGAGGTTTTGCGAAAAACCGGCTTTGATCAGGACCTCAAGCGAGGCGGTGCCGGAGGCCAGATCCACGTGAGGCGTGGCCTTGATGTCGGCGATGTGGACGTGAGGCGTGGCCAAGAGCCGAACCTCGCGGTGAAGGCCGCTGAGCCGCCATTGGTCCTGGTCCTCGATGAAGGAGGCGTCGGAATATTGGACGACGATGGCAACCAATTCGTGGTCGATGCCGGGCCGGACGAGTGAGGTGATGTCGAACTCCGCAGGCAGGCGGGAGTCCTTGCTCAGCCCCACGGCTGTCCCGTCGAGGTAAACGGCCAGAACGCTGTCGGCGCCGCCAAAGTGCAGGACGACGCGGTTGTCCTGCCAGTTGGCCGGAATGCGGAAGAATCGCCGATAGACGCCCGTAGGATTGTCCTCGGGCGTGAAGGGTGGCTCCTGGCGGAACGGCATCTTCACGTTGGTGTAATGCGGGCGGCCGTGGCCGTGCATTTGCCAGTTGGATGGAACCGGGATCGTGCCCCACCGGGCGCTGTCGTTAAACGGGGTTCCTTCGGCGAAGGGCTGGGCATCCTCGGGGCGGCGCTCAAGGCGGAATTGCCACTCGCCATCGAGCGACTGCGCCCAGGGATTCTTATCGCGAGCGTTGGTCAGTGCCTGGCGGGCGGTGGCAAAGGTTTCGAAGGTGGCGCGAGGCGGCAGCTTGTTGAGGGAGGTGAGCTCGGGGTTGTGCCAAGCGGTGACGAGGCCGGATTTAAGCATGGTGAGGGGTGGTAAAATAAACCTCTAGCAAGGCATTTGTGGGGCTCCGCTGGCCACATGATAATCAGGAGAAAGCGATTATCTTGGTGGTCTCAACGGTCACGGGCGCCCGGGGTTTGCGAAGGCGCAACGGGTGTTGATTGCGGGGTTGAATTTTCCCGAGCGTCCCGCAGCATCCGCTTTCTTGAATTCAGCCGGTTTCGAGTTTTTTGTTTTGTTTGCCGCCATAGGTGACCCGAAGTGGTGGGCGCTCGCGGCATCCATCGGCATAGGTGTGAGCTCCGGGTTCATGGTCGTGTGGCTGCTGACGCGTTACACGCGCATCGCCGCGATCGAGCGCGCCGCCGAGTTCCTTGAGGTTGCCCGCCGCGAGGCCGCCGTGGCCACCCAGGAAATCAAACAGCAGGCCGATGAGGAACTCGCCGCCAAGCGCGCGGAAGTTAACCGCGAACTGGACCGCCGCGAGATCGAGAGTGAAGTGAAGCTCCGTGAGATCCGCGCCCACGAGGAGTCGCTCGGCCTGCTCGACTACCAGATGGAACAAAAAGCCGAGCGCCTCGCCCGTGAGAGCGCTGCCATCAAGCAGGCGCGCGATGCCATCCGCACGCTCTCCAAGTCGCTGCGCAAACGTCTCGAAGGCGTCTCGCAGATGGATGCCGATGAGATTAAGCGCGCTCTCCGCGAAGAGGTTCAGTTGGAGTGCCAGGACGAGCTGCGCTCCTTACGCCATCAGATTTTAGACCGTTCCGAGCAGGATCTGAACAACGAGGCGAAGCGCATTCTGATCACCGCGATGCAGCGTCTCGCCTCGAAGCCGAATAACGACATTACCGCGACCATCGTGCAGCTGCCGAGCGAGGAGATGAAGGGCCGCATCATCGGTCGTGAAGGGCGCAATATTAAATCATTCGAAGCCACCACGGGCGTGACGCTCCTCATCGACGAGTCGCCGCAGATGGTGCTGATCTCCTCCTTCGACCCGGTGCGCCGCGAGATCGCCCGTATCACCCTTGAAGGATTGGTGAAGGATGGGCGCATCCACCCGGCATCGATCGAGGACTTTCACCGGCGGGCCCAAGAAGACGTTGAGCTCAACGTGCAGCAGTCCGGTGAGGACGCTGTGCAGAAGCTCGGCATCAACGGCCTGCACCCAGAAATCATCAAGGTTCTCGGTCGGTTGAAGTATCGGTTTTCCTACACGCAGAACGCGCTCGATCACTCCATCGAGGTGGGTTTTCTCTGCTCGATGATCGCCAGCGAAACCGGGCTCGACCCGAACATCGCCAAGCGCTCCGGCCTGCTGCACGACATCGGCAAGGCCATCGAGGGTGACTACGAGGGTAGCCACGCGGCGATCGGCGCGGCCTTCGTCAAACGCCACGGCGAGACCCCGATGGTGGTCAACGCCATCGCCGCCCACCACGAGGAAGTTAACCCTGAGACCGTTTACGCGGGTCTCGTCATCCTGGCCGACACGGTGTCGGCCGTCCGCCCCGGGGCCCGCGCCGAGTCGATGACCGGTTACATCCAACGCCTCGAACGCCTGGAGAAACTCGCGCTTTCGATCGACGGCGTGCACCAGGCCTACGCGATTCAAGCGGGGCGCGAAGTGCGCGTCGTGGTGAACCCCCAAAGCGTGACCGATGAGCAGGCGCAGGCGATCGCCAAGGAACTCCGCCAACGCATCGAGGCGGAGCTGCAATACCCGAGCACGATCAAGGTGACGGTCATCAGAGAGTCGCGTTTCACGGAGACGGCGACCTGAGGAAAAGGGCTGAAGGACTGAAAGGCTGAAGGCTTGAAAAATTGTCGGCGGGCCGGTTAGGCATTTTCAGTCTTTCAGTCCTTCAGCCTTTCAGCCTTTTTCTTCGCATGGCCGATCCCAAGATCCTCGAAACGTTCCCAAATCCAGCGCCGCACCGCGACTTCATCATCGCGCACACGCATCACGAATTCACCTCGGTGTGCCCGATGACCGGGCATCCTGATTTCGCCAGCATCACGGTGCGTTACGTGGCCGATAAAACCTGCGTGGAGCTCAAGTCGCTGAAGCTCTACTTCCACGCCTATCGCAACGAAGGCATCTTTTTTGAGGCGGCGACCAACAAGATCTGCGACGACCTCGGCGAGGCGCTCAAGCCCCGTTCGCTGGTGATCGTCGCGGACTTCAAGGCTCGCGGCGGTTTCTCCTCGATCGTCACCGCTGAGTATAAGTCAAAGGCGCCCGCAAAAAAGGCCCGCCGTTAAGCGGGCCTTGGGAGCGCGGTCACTTGCGCTTCGTCACCACTTCTCGGTTTTCGCGAGATCTTCGGGTGTGATCTTCTCGATCACGAGTTGATCGCCTACGTAGACGCGCAGCCACATGCCGTGGAGCGAGTCGCGGATGGGTTTGCTGGAACCGCCGGCACCACCCCAAACCCAGCCGGGTTGGAGCACATACCGGTAACTGGCCACGGTGTCCGTGCGAAACGTCGTGCTGGCATGAAGCGGGAGAGGGGCGGCTTTGGTGCTGCTTTTCACGCGCCGCAGACCGGGGTCCTTCTCCTTGTTGCCGGGGCCGGCGTCCTGTTTCACGAAGAGGATGTATTCCGCGCGAAGATCGGAGAGCACCTGCTTGCTTTTGTTGGTGAGGGTGAGGCTGTAGCCCCACTGATCCTTATAGGCGGTCACGGCGCCTTCGCTCTGCACCTCTTTTTCCGTGCCGAACTTTCCGCGGCTAAACTGGAGCAGGAGTTCATCGGCGCCAAGCTTGGGCGGGTTCGCTGCGGCCCAAGCCTTGAGAGATTGCTGGTCGTCTTCGCTCAGGCTGGCCAGCGGCAGATTAAACACCTGGCCGTCTTCGCGTTTGATTTTCACTTGTTCGCCGGTGACGGCGATGACGTCGGCTTTGATGGAGCGACCCTGTTTGTCGGTGAGGGTGCGCACCTCGGCGCGAAGCGCGGGCAGGCTGAGGAGGCCGGCGATCACGCCGACGGACATACGGAGCAAGGTGGTGGTTTTCATCGGGAGAGGCTTACCATTTCTCGGTCGTGCGAAGGGTTTCGGGCGAGGCGGCTTCGTAGATGAGTTCGTCGTCGCGATAGATGCGCATCCAGATGCCGTGAAGCGATTCCCGGCTGGTGGTGTCGCCAGATTTGGCTGATACGATGTTACCGTTGTATTTCGATTTCATGGCCGAAATCGTCTCCGTGCGAAACGCGGTGCGGTCGAGTTCGGGAATCGTCTCGATGCTGGATGCGTGGCGTTTCTTTTTCAGGCCCTGTTTCTCTTTGACGTGCAAATCATCCGTGGTCGCAAAGAGTAGGTATTCGGCCCGTAGCTTGGCGATGGGCTGAGGGGTGCGATTGGAGATCGTGACCGCATAGCCCCACTTCTCCTCGGTGATCGTCCGGCCGTTCTTGACGATGTCGCCGTTGGTCAGGGTCACGTCGATATCCTTTTTGCTGGTGTCGAATTTTGCCCGGCTCATTTCAACCTGGATCGCGCCGGGAGGCAGGCCTTTGGCAGCTTCTTTTTCGCCCCAGGCTTTGAGTGATTTCTGGTCGTCCTCGGCGAGATTCGCGAGCGAGAGATTAAAGATCTGACCGTCCTCGCGTTTAATTTTAACTTGGTCTCCTCTGACTGAAAGCACGTCGGCTTTGATGGAGCGGCCCTGCTTGTCGGTGAGTGTCTGCACCTCCGCCTGCACAAGGGAAATCGAGCTCGCTGCAATGAAGAGCAAGGTGCCTAGGCGCAGAAAAATTCGGCTAATGGGTTCCATGGAAGCCGAAGGCTAGGGGGTGCGCTGCCCCTTGCGCAAGCTTCTGGCGGCTGATCGGCATTTTAGGCGGCGTAGTGCGGTGGTTTTGGCCGCCGGGGCAGGCTTTGTAGGGCGTGTTTCTGAAATCAATCAGGTCGGCGTGAGAGGGAAAGCGGGCTCGGCCAAGGCGGCCGAGGCGGAGGCGACCCAGCGGGTCGTGCCGCCGGAGGACAACGCCGGCCCAGCCTGCTTGCCCTCTCACTCGCAGAGTGCGACGGCCTGAGGCATTTCAGAAACACGCCCAAATTCTACTTTGTTAAGCTGGAGGGCCGGGGCATTTTTCCATGGGTAGCCCGCCTGCTTGCAGGCCCGGTTCGGAGCGCGAGCGAGCTCGCGGCCTACGTATTCTGATCAGCTTAACAAAGTAGAACTAACGGGCGGCGAGTGCGGCGATGACGTGCGCGTGCAAATTCGGGCCGGCGGCAACCGTTGACTCGGCCGGGTAGGCGTCGCCGCCTTGCCAGTCGGTGATGATACCGCCGGCGCCGCGCACGACCGGCACGAGGGCGGCGATATCCCACGGGTTCATGATCGGATCGAGCGCCACATCGGCATAGCCTGCGGCTAACAGCAAGTAACCGTAACAATCGCCCCACGTGCGCACCAGGCGCGCGCGTTTGCCGAGCGCCTCGTAGGCAGGGCCGTGTTGGTATTTGGCGGGGTAATACGGGTCGCTCGTCAGCAACGTGGCGTCTTCGATCCGCGCACACGCCCGCACGCGCACGGGGCGGTTGTTCAGCGTGGTCGTCGTGCCATCGCCGATCATCAATTGTTGCAAAATGGGCTGGTGAATCGCGCCGAGCACGGGCTGGCCGTTGTGCAACAGGGCGATGAGCGTCCCCCACAGTGGCACGCCGGTGATGAAGGCCTTGGTGCCGTCGATCGGGTCGAGCACCCATACAAATTCGGCGTTGGGGCGATCCTCGCCGAATTCTTCGCCGATGATGCCGTGGGCGGGAAACTTTTTGGCGATGAGGGTGCGCAGGAGTTGCTCCGCGCCCTGATCGGCGGCGGTGACCGGGGAGTCGTCGGATTTGATCTCAACGACCAGCGCGGGATTGGCGAAATAGGGGCGGATAAACTCGCCACTCTGGACAGCGAGTTCGTTGAGAAACGTGCGGTAGGGCGTAAGGTCCACGGGGAAGGTTGAAACCACGAAACACACGGAACACACGAAAAAAGCCCATCCGCCCGACGTGCTGGGAACCCGGATAAAAGCCTAACCCAACAGGGTATACTTTGTTCTGGGTTTGCCACCTTGCGTGACACGAAAACGAGACCGATTCGGATAAAAGGCTAACCTGATGGGTGAGCCTTTCATCTTGGGGGCGGGACTGAAGGTTTGGATTTCGTGTGTTTCGTGTGTTTCGTGGTGAAAAATGCCTTGGACCGATCAGCTCATTCACTTTGTCGACTTCGAGGGGAGTATTGCGTCGGGGATTCTTGAATACGGCGTGGTTACCCTGCGTGGTGCGGAAATCATCAACGCGCACACGCGGCTCTGTCGGGCGACCGGGCGCGTGCGTGCCGAGGACGTCGCGATCCACGGTCTGGACGCGGCGGTGGTGGCGAACCACGCGCCGTTTGGCGACGAGTTCGAGACCTTTGCCCGCTGGCGTGAAACAGGTCCGCTGGCGGCGCACTTTGCCAACGCCGAAAACACGCTCATCAAATCCGTGTGGCCATACTCGCGCATGTCGCCGGATTTCGCGCGCGCCGGCGCGGCGGGCAGCGGGGGCGATGGGCGCACCCTGACGACGGACTGGGGCGCATGGATTGATACCGGCCGGCTCTACCCGCAGCTCTATCCTTCGATCCCGTCCGCGAAACTCGCCGATGTGGTGGCGGCGTTTGCGTTGCAATCGCGGCTGGACGCGCTCGCTGCGGAACAGTGCCCGGCCGATCGGCGGCATTATCACGCGGCGCTCTACGATGCGCTGGCGGGCGCTTTGCTGCTGGCGCGCCTTGCCGAGGAACCGGCCCTCGCCGGGCAATCGCTTGCCTGGCTTTTGGAAATGAGCACTCTCGATGGCACCCGGCGTGATGAGATGCGCCAAGGCGGGCTTTTCTAACCACGTCTCAACCAGCCCCACGCTTACGCCTATGAAGCTAACCGTTGAAATCGTCGCCCACCGGGGATCGTCCGGAGACGCGCCGGAAAACACGTTGGCCTCGGCCAACCTCGGTTGGGCCGAGCAGGCCGACGCGGTCGAGATCGACGTGCACCTCACGCGCGATGGAGAGGTGGCCGTTATCCACGACCCCACGCTTTTGCGCACCACCGGGCGCGATGCGCGAGTCGATGAAGCGACGCTCGCCGATATCCAAAAACTGGATGCGGGCGTCTGGAAAGGCGCGCGTTGGCGCGGCGAGCACGTGCCTTCGCTTCGGCAAATCCTCGCAACCGTGCCGTCGGGCCGGCGGTTGTTCATCGAGCTCAAGGCTGCGGATGGTCTCGTCCCGGCGTTGGCCCGCGCGATCACCGCCGGGCCGGTCAAACCGGAGCAAATCGTGCTGATTAGTTTTGAACTCATGGCGCTGCGCGAAGCCAAGCGGGCGCTGCCTCATTGCCGGGTGCTGTTCCTTGCGGATACGCCCGAAAGTAAGCCGGAGAAGCTGCCGGCGCTGATCCGGCTCTGCCAAGCCGAGGCTTTCGACGGACTCGGCGTGAGCTCCGGTTGGCCCATCGACACGCGCCTGGTCGAACGGCTGCGCTCTGAAAATCTAGAGTTGCACGTGTGGACCGTGAACGATGTGCGCCGCGCGCGCGAGCTGGTCGCCGCTGGCGTAGCGAGCATCACTACGGACCGGCCGGGCTGGTTGCGCGCACACCTTACCGCAGGTTGAACAACGCGGGGAGCGACGTCTCGGCGAGCGAGCGCAGCTTGATCGTCGAATGGGCGAATTCGCAATGAACCGTCGAAGGGTTTGGGACAACCACCACGCGTAATCCCGCCCGGTGCGCGGCGACATGGCCGGGCACCGAATCCTCAAAGGCGATCGCGTCTTCTGCCCTCACGCCGAGGCCACGCAGCGCGGCTAGGTAAACATCGGGTTCGGGTTTGCCGATGGCGACATCGTCACGGCAGGCGATCATATCGAAGAACCCGAGCATGTGGCGGTGGGCGAGGTGGCCTTCGACGTGGTGGTGCGTGGAGTTGGACGCTAGGCCGATTTTTAAACCGCCGGCCCGGGCCGCGTGCAGCAGGTCGAGCGTGCCGGGCAGTGGCGGCGCCGCCAGCGTGAGGGCCCGCGCGGTGGCCCGGTAACGCGTCTCCAGAGCGGTGCGGTCGATGTCCGGCGAGTAGGCGGACCAATAATCGTAGACCACATCCGTGTGCCCCACGATGTGGTGGAGCGTGCCCCGGTCGCAGAGGAGCCCGTCTTCCGTGTGCAATTGAACCCAGGCGTCGATGAGGACGGTTTCGGTGTCCACCAACAATCCGTCAAAATCAAAAATCAACGCGCGGAGCATAGGAAAATTTACGTTCACCTTTTGCGGAGCCCGGCTCGACGCAAGCGACGAAAGCATTTTACTGGCCGTCATGACTGGCTCCTCCTTCTTGTCCGCCGCCACGCGCCCGCTCCTGGTCGCAACCGCATCCCTTCTCCTGATGACCCCTTCTTTCGCCGACACCAAGCCCGCCACCCGCAACCGCGACGAGATCGCCGCCGACTTCAAGTGGGATTTCTCCCCGATCTACGCCGATTGGGCCGCCTGGGAGCAGGGTATGAAAGACATGGAAGCCAACATGGAGGCGTTCGCCGCGCTCAAGGGCACCCTCAAGGACGGACCCGCCGCCGTGCTGAAAGCCTACCGTCTCTACGACGAAGTCGGCATCAGGCAATACCGCGCGTTTCGGTATCCGCAGCTCCAGCGCGACACCGACACGCGCAACCAGGACATCGCCGGAAAACTCCAACGCGTGCAGGCGCTCTTTGCGAAATTCGGCACCGCCACCGCTTGGTTTAACCCCGAGTTACTCGCCATCCCCGAAGACGTGATGCGCGGCTGGCTCAACACCACGCCGGACCTCGCGCCTTATCGCTTCCCGATCCTCGACGCGTATCGTCAGCAGAAACACGTCCTCGATGAAAAGGGCGAGAAACTCCTCTCGTTCGCCACGCGCTTCAACGAGACGCCGCGCTCCGTCTATTCCGAGCTCAGCACGTCCGACATCAAGTTCCCCAAAGTCACGCTCGCCGATGGCAAGGAGGTCACGCTCACGCCGGGCGCCTATCAGTCGATCCTCGCCACCAACTACAACCAAGCCGACCGCGCCAAATCCTTTGAGGCCTACCTGACGACCTACGAGGCCACCAAGAACACCTACGCTGCTATCTACCGGGGCATTCTGGAGCGCGGCTGGTTCCTCGCGCAGGCGCGCGATTATCCTTCGACCCTTCACCGCGCCCTTGATGGCAACGCCATCCCGGTCGAGGTTTACACGACGCTCATCGACACGGTGCGCGCCGGCACCGCTCCGCTGCAGCGCTACCTCAAGCTCCGCCGAAAGATCCTCGGTCTTGAAACCTACCACCTTTACGACGGACAGATCCCGCTCGTCAAAGATGAGACCCAGTGGCCCTATCCGCCGGCCCGGGCACTCGTCCGCGATTCGGTCGCTCCGCTCGGCTCCGAGTATCAGGCCAAGCTCGGCGAACTCCTCGAAAGCAACCGCCTCGACGTCTACGAAAACGAAGGCAAGCGCTCCGGCGCCTACAGCGCGGGCGTCTACGGCGTCGGCCCGTATGTGCTCATGAACTACAACGACACGCTCGATGCGGTCTTCACGTTTGCGCACGAGATGGGCCACGCGATGCACACGCGGCTCTCCGAGGAAAACCAGCCCTTCGTCACCGCCGATTACACGATCTTTGTCGCCGAGGTGGCCTCCACCGTGAACGAGCGCCTGCTCCTCGAAAAACTGCTCGCGAAGAGCACCGACCCGAAGGAGCGCTTCCTCCTGCTCCAGCACGCCATCGATTCCATCGTGGGCACGTTCTACACGCAGGTGCTTTTTGCGGATTTTGAGTATCGCGCCCACGCTCTCGCCGAGAAAGGCGAGCCGCTCACCGCCGACGTCTTCAGCACCCTCTACGGCAACCTCCTCAAGGAATACTACGGGGACGCCATCGCCCATGATCCGCTCTACCGCTACACGTGGACGCGCATCCCGCACTTCTACAACTCGCCGTATTACGTGTATCAATACGCGACCTGCTTTGCGTCGTCCGCGCAGCTTTATAAGGAGATGAACACCGGCACACCCGCCGAACGGGCCGCCGCCACCGAGCGCTACCTCACGTTGCTCAAGAGCGGCGGCAACGACCACCCGATGGAGCAGCTCCGCAAGGCGGGCGTGGACCTCGCCAAGCGCGAGACGGTGCAAGCGGTGATCGACCAGATGGACGAGCTCGTCACGCGCTTGGAAGCCGAGGCGGCGAAACTAGACTGATTTTGAGTCGTTCAGGTTACCGGTGAAACGTGTCCGTGACGTAGTTTACGTCCGTGTTACGGGGGCACGTGATCTTCACAATAGGGTGCTGGAGTCGGGTATAGGAGAAAGCTTCATGTTGAGGTTTTAATCATGCGTTTCTCTAAACCACTCAGCACCCTTGCAGTCTTCGCACTCCTGCCGCTCGCGGGATTTTCCCAGCTCACCCTCCTGAATCAATTCAGTGCCAATCAGGGCTCAGGTGTGAGTGCCGGCGAGATCATCGCCTTTGATCCTGGCACGTCCCGGCTATTCGTGACGAGTTCTGGCAGTAGCGTTTATCAGGTGAATATGTTCGCCATGTCGTCTGCTGGGCTCGCGACCAACGCCGGGGTTATCAATTTTTCCACTGCCTTCGGTTTGGCGGCAAACATGTCTGGACTGAGCGGTTTGGCGGTTGATCCCCTCGGTCGCTTCGGGGTCGCCGCGCTCATCCCCACCGCCAACACCACCACCCTCGGCAAGATTGGTTTTTTCAACCTCTCGACCGGGACGGTGATCGGAACTACCGACGTGGGCTATCACCCTGACAGCGTTAGCTTCTCGTCGGATGGATCGCGCCTCGTGGTGGTGAACGAAGGTGAATTCAACGCTTCCTCCGTCACTAACCCCACCAGCGCCAACGCCCCTGGCTCCATTTCGGTGTTCAACGTCGCCGGCATTAACTCCGGCAACCTCAATACCCTCCCGTCCCTCACCGGCACCACCACGGATTTCTCGGCCGGTAACCTGGCTTCAGGGGTGTCCATTGCCGCGCTGCGCAATTCCAATCTCTCTGCGGTCGGCACCACCGGGACGTTCATCAACACGGTTCCGGTCTTCAATACCGCCGCGCCTGAGGCCATCGAACCCGAATTCGCCTCCATCTCGGGCGATAAGGTTTATGTGTCCCTTCAGGACAACAATGCTCTCGCTGTCTATGATCTCGGCACCAACAAATGGACCGAGGTGAAGAGCCTCGGCACCATCACGCAGACGATCGATGCCTCGGATCAAAATAACGCAGGAACCGCGAACAACCTCATCAGCATCACCCAGAGCGTCCCTGGATTGCCAATGCCCGACACGATTGGAACCTACGTCGCGAACGGAAAAACCTATGTCGTGACTGCAAACGAAGGCGACGCTCGCGTTGATGACCGTGACGTTAGCCGCTTTGGTGACATCGCCGGCAACGACAGCATGAATTCACTGATCGACACGGATTCCCCGTCTAATTTTCCCACGACGCAAACGGGCATTCGCTCCAACGAGCAGCTGGGGCGCTTGATTGTTTCCCGTATCGACGGTGACAACGAGCCAGTTAAAGATGGTAAAATTGATGTTCCCACGATGCTCGGCACCCGGAGCTACTCGATCTACGAGCAGAAAGTCACCGGGTTGGATCGCGTATATGATTCAGGTAATTTCTTCGAGACTTGGATCTCCACCAACGGTGGTTGGCAGGACGGGCGTAGTGATGACAAGGGGCCGGAGCCCGAAGGTCTTGTCGTTGTCACGATTGACGGCCGCACCTATGCCTTCATCGGAATGGAGCGCACGAGCCACGTGTTCATGTTCGACGTGACTGATCCGACGGCGCCTTCGTTTGTTGATGCGAAGCTTGTTTCGGGCGCGCTCCGTCCCGAGGGTTTTAACTTTGTAACCGCTGCAAATAGCCCGACCGGCACCGCCTTGCTGTTCGTCGGTTTTGAGGGCGACGGCACCCTGGCCTCCACCGAGCAGGTCGCGGTATTCTCCGTGGGCACCTCTGCCATCCCCGAGCCCTCCTCCTATGCGGCGATCTTTGGCGCGGGCGTGCTTGGTCTCGCTCTCAGCCGTCGCCTTCGTGCGAGCGTTCGCGCGTAAGCGGGCTACCGGGCAACGTCCCGGGTAATCTTGTTCATGTGTCTGGTGCGCAAAAATGCCGGGCTCCTTTTGGGGCCCGGCTTTTTTGTGCAGGTAACGGTCGAGCGATTAACGGGCGGACATGGTTTCGCGGGCGATACCCCCGGTCTGGGAGGCGCGACTGGACGATTTTTTGGCTGAGCACTCGAAGTGGAGACCCGTCCAGAGCGGCGAATGGCAGATGTTCGACGACAGTGTGAAATCTTCGAACCCCGCACCGCGCATCAGGCGTTCGATCTCTTCGCGTGTGTGGATAAACGTGGGCACGGCATTTTTGCGGCGTTCCTCGATGCGGTGCCGGACGTTGCCGGGAAGGTAGGGAATCATCGCGGTCTTGATGGACTGTTTCAACGTGTTGATCCGCCCGCCGTCGTGTTGTTCAAGTGCGTCGAAGTAGAGCCGGCCTCCTGGCGACAACCAGCGGGCGAGTTTTTCGCAGAATTCCGGTGTCAGCTCGGCACCGTAGCCGAAAACGCCAAGTGAATAGATGAAGTCGAAAGACTCCGGTTCGAAGTTGGTTTCATAGAGGTTACTGCGGATCAGGCGCACCTCTCGCACGCTCATTTCTGAGCCGTGCACGGGGTGTTGAGCCTGCCGGAGCATTTCCGGTGAGATATCGGTGCCGACCAGCAATGCGGTGTTTTCGAGCCAATGAAAATAACGACCGGTGCCGCAGCCGACCTCCAAGACTCGCACTGGATGCGGGAAGGATCGGCAGATGCGGCGAAGATTGCCGCCGAGGCGTTGATGGTTTTCGGACCGAGCCTCGACCTCGTCGTCGCGGCGATATTGGTCGGCATTGTCGTCGTAGGCTTGGGCGAGACTGGATTCGTAGCGGAGGTGGTCCATGGGAATGAGGCGGGGCGGGGTTTGATCTTGGGTTGAGCGTCGTGTCCAAAGCCTACCCGCTTTCGCGGCGCGAGCGCACGTAGGCGCTTACCCCATCATGGCGGAGTCAATAGCCCAGCTGCGGCGCGTCGCGTGCAGCGGTTCGCGGTGCACGGCGATAAGGGCCCTGTCGCTACGCTCGGTAACCGAGCGCCGTCTTAATTCTACTTTGTTAAGCTGTTCAGAACACGTAGGCCGCGAGCTCGCTCGCGCTCCGAACTGCGCCTGCAAGCAGGCAGCCCACCTAAGAAAAAATGACCCGGCCCTTCAGCTTAAAAAAGTAGAATTAACCAGCGTCCCGCAGACCGCGCCCGGAGGTCACGGTCCACCTGAGCGCAGGCGAAGAGGTCGGGCGCGGACTCCGCTCTGCGCGCCTCCGATCCGGCGGTGAGCGGAGGTCACCGCCCTACCTGGTCGGGATGGCGATGCCCCAAGTGGAGACGGGGTCTCCCGACCCCGTTGCCCGACCCCGTTGCGAGAACCCCTGAAATGCGGGACCGGGAGGTCCCGGCTCCATTTTGAAGCGGAGCCCGCGCGTGCCTGGCCTCAGAGCCAGCGTTTCCTGCGCATGAACACCGCCATCGCCCCGATGCTTGCCAGCGTGAGCGCCGCCGCGAGCGGATAACTGTAGCTGGACTCGAGTTCGTTCATGTGGTCAAAGTTCATCCCGAACCAGCCGCCGATCAGGAGCGGAGGAATCGTCAACGCAGTCAGCGCGGTGAGCACGCGAATGCCTTGGTTGGCCTCGTGGCTCGATTTGTTCAGGTAGACGCGGAATGAGAGGATCAACTGGTCGGCCCACGACACGGCTTGGTTTTCGATGTGGGCGAGGTCTTCGGCGAGGTCGCGCAAGTAGGGGAGAATGGTGGCGCGAATCAGACGGGTTTTACCTTGGGCGAGCTCAGTGGCGACCTCGCGTTGCGGGCGCACGATCTGGCGGAGTTGGGCCAGTTCCTTGCGCAGGGCGACGACGCGGGGGAACAGTTCGCTGGAGCGGGTGTTGGCGAGAACGGCACTTTCGACCCAGTCGATCTCGGCGCGCAGTTCCTCAAGCGCGGGCTTGTAGGCGTCGATCATGAGATCGAGCAACGTGTGGGCGAAGCGGTCGGGGCCGCGCACCAGAACGTGGGGCGTGCGCTGGCAACGCTCGATGACCGCTTGCACCGGTTTAAGCGGCTGCCGGTGGAAGGTGACGAGAAAGTTTTTACCAAGGATCAGGTCCAGCTCCGTGGTGGTGAATTTGTCGGTCTTCGAGTAGTCCACGGCGTGCATGACGAAGTAGAGGTAATCGTCGTAGGTTTCGAGTTTGGGCAACGGTGAGTCGCCTACGCAGTCTTCGATCACCAGCGGGTGAAATGCGAAGAGATCCTCGAAGATGGCCTTGATTTCCGCCGGGGTCGGATCGGACAAATCAACCCACAGCATGACGTTGGCCTCGGCGCGCAAGGCGGCGAGCGACTCGACGGGCGGGTTCTGGCCGTGGAGTTTGTGGTCGCGGTAAAGGAGCGTGGTGATCATGACCGCGACGGCTGCGCCGTAATGACCAATGACCAATGACCAATGACCAATGGCCGAAGCGAGCCGCGTTGAGCTTCAATGGTGCGTGGGGGGTGTTTCATTGGACATTGGTCATTGGGCATTGGTCATTCCGCGCCGGAGGCGCGGTCAGATCCAGCGGCGGCGTTTACACCAGACAAACATGATGGCGGTGAGGACAAGCGTCACGCCCATCACGACGTGGTAGGCGTGCGGTGACTTCAGCTCGGGCATGTGGGCGAAGTTCATGCCATACCAGGTGCCGATCAAAATGCCGGGCAGCGTGATGGCGGTGAGCGCGGTGAGCACCTTGATGCCTTCGTTGGCTTGGAAGCCCGAGCGGCTGAGGTAGAGATCGAATGAGATGAGCAACTGGTCGGCATAGCTCGCGGCGGTCTCGTCGATGCGCACCAGGTTGTCGCGCAAGTCGCGAAAATACGGATACATGACCGAGCGGATGATCTTCGACTCGCCGTGGGCGAGGCGGGCGGCGATGTCTCGCTGGGGACGCACAATCTGGCGCAGGTGATTCAGTTCGGAGCGGACTGCGAGGAGCTTGGGCGTAAGGTTTTCGGTTTCGGAGCCGAGCACGGTCTCCTCGATGAGTTCCAACTCGCCGCGCAACTCGTCGGTGATGGGCGTGAAGTTGTCGACCATGGCGTCGAGCACGAGGTGGGCGATGCGGTCGGGGCCGCGGGCGACGATGCCGGTGGCTTTGATGCAGCGGTCGATGACGGAATCGACCGATTTGAGCGGGGTGTGGTGGAACGTGACAAGGTAGTCTTTGCCGAGGAAGAAATCGAGTTCGGTGGTGTTGAACTTTTCGGTGCGCGTGAAGTCCACCGCGTGCATGACGAGGAAGAGGTAGTCGTCGTAATCCTCGAGCTTGGGCAGGGCGCTTGGGGTGACGCAGTCTTCGATGGCCAGCGGATGGAACTGAAAGACGTCGGTGAGGACGGTTTTGATCTCTTCCGGAGTGGGCGAGTCGAGGTCCACCCAAAGGATGAGGCCCTTGTCGGCGCGCACGAGGCGAAGGGCTTCGACCTCAAGGTCGCGCCCCACGAGTTTCCCTTCGCTGAAGATAAAGGAGTGAATCATGCCGCGTCGCCGAGGATTGCGGGTGGCGGCGGGGCGGCAAGCCCAAGGTGTCCGCATGCGATTAGAGTGCGGGCACGGAATGGCGGGGGCGTGAGGACCGGCGTGGACCCGTAGGCGGCGAGCTTGCTCGCGCTTCGAAGCGCCTGCGAGCAGGCGGCCTACGCGCTCCGAAGCGCCTGCGAGCAGGCGGCCTACGCGCCTTCGAATGCGGCTGCAAGCAGGCGGCCTACGCGCACCCGGGTGAAGTCCCGAAGCGTGGCGCCAGGATCAGACCGGGCTGAGGAGCTTTTCCTCGGCGGTGACGATCGCTTGGATGAACTGCTCAGGCGTCGAAGCGGTCATCAAGGCGTCGCGATTGGCGGGGTCTTTGAAAACCTTGCACAGGGCGCTGACCACTTGGAGGTAGTCGGTGGGGTTGGACTTAGGCGTGCCTAGGACGAAGAGCAGACGAACCGTCTGGTTGCTATTTTCAAACAGCACGCCGGAGTCGCTGCGGCCGACCGCCATCACGATTTTGTGGACGTGCTCGGTGCGGGCGTGGGGCAGGGCGATCTCGTTGCCGAGACAGGTGGTGTCGAGGCGTTCGCGGGCGAGCAACTCGTTATAAAAGCCTTGGAAATTGGTGACGTCGGGGTGCCCTTCAAGAAGGCGCGCAACCTCGTTGAGCGCCACGGTGCGCTTGGTGCTCTGCACGTGCAGGCGAATGCGAGAGGGATCGAGGAGAGTGGAAAGGCGGCTGGCCATGCGATCAGCGGTTGATAACGGGAAGGCAAAGTGACGCTTCGCTAAAATCTTTGGCAAGCGTCGATTCCCGTTTGCGGTGCTAAACTTTCGCAGGGTGGCCCGGGGGCGTGGACCGGGGTGGTTTTCCGGGCTGTGACGCGGGCTTTCTCGGAGCGTGCGACCGGGTTTCCCAATTAACCCGGTCACGGGGGAAGAGTCACGGAATGAGCTGAGCCGTAACCTCGGCCTAGGCGGGCGTTTCTGGCTCCGGTAGGCCCGCGCCACGCGGCGGCGAAATCCGCCCGGGAAACTACATCCAATCATCGCTGGAATTTCGCGGCGTGAGGAGTATCTTAAAGGGAGTAAAGGAATCGGCGTCGGTCGTTCCACGGGACGACGAACCGGGTCTTTGTTCCGCTGTCGTTCCAAGCTTACCATCATGACGACCGTGCACCCCCAATCACCTGTTCAATCGTTTAGTATTCGCACGTTTTCGATGAATAACATGCTCAACTTTTACCCGCCTGCGGCGCCGGATACACCGGCGCCGCAGCAACCCGTCACGCATGAATCCGTCGCCGAGCGCGCCCGGCAAATCTGGGTGGCGCAGGGATGCCCGCCCAATTGCGACGAGGTCATCTGGCTCGAAGCCGAGGCCGAGCTTCTCGCCATTCAGCACAAGCGCTACCGGCACCCCCACCTTCAGCTCTCCGGCCACGACGGCTATTAACCATGAAAGGATGTTCTTATGCTCAATAAATTCGCCATAGATTATATCGTGTTCTCCCAACACAATGACCGCGTGCGCTCCCACCTCACCGATGATCCGATCGAGGCGGAGGAGTTTCTGATGCATCTCTTGTTGGCCCACGCGGACATCAAGGCAATCCGCCACGACGGGGTGCCACTCACCGGCCACCAGTTTGACCATATGATCAAAATTGCGGCGGAGCGCATTATGTCGGGGATGTTGTCGGAGTCTCTCCACCTCGATGCGCCGGCCATCAAAAGCCGGTTCGGGTTTGCCGCGTAGCTTGGAGCGGCCGGCCTCGTCCCTCCGCCGTTTTCGAGGGGTGGACCGCGACCTCCGGGCGCGGTCCTTTTAAATGGAGAAGTATCCGGAGTCGCTGACCCCGGGTTCGGTAGGACGCCCAAAAAAAATCGGGGGGGCGACCTTGGCTACATCAATCCAAAGTGGCCGCACTTTGAACTGAAGTGCTTTCAATTCTACGTTGTTAAACGGATCACGTAGGCCACGAGTTCGCTCGCGCTCCGAACCGCGCCTGCAAGCAGGCTGCCTACCTTTGGGAAATAGGACTTTTCCCTTTTTTAACAAAGTCGAATTAGGTGCAGATGATGCGCCCGCCGGGCGTGCGACGGGTGGTGATGCGGTTTCTTTCGTCTGAAACGATCTCCGCTTCCAAAGCACGGGGGCTGCCAATGGGGAAAGTCTCTTCGGCCGGGTGCACACCGCGCTGTCCGGCGTCAAAGAACGCGGTGACGCTCAAGATAAGAGACACCATCACCGCACCCGGTCGGGGCGCTGAGGCGGCGAGATCCGATTTAAGTGCCAGCGACAGCATACCCACATGCGGGTCCGTCATCAGGGTTTCGTGTTCGCCGGTTATTGTCCGCAGCGTGACCCCGCCCCGGGCGAGCTCGCGCCAGCCGCAGTAGTCATCGAAGGAGCAAAACAAGGGATGCGCACGCGTGCGGAACAGCGTGAGGGCACCGTCATAGGGGCCGGTCCGGTGTTCCGCGATTGCGCGCTCGTGTTCGCGCCAGAGCCGCGGTTTCGCCGAGGTCATGTCAGAAAGACGCTCGCCGGCTTCGTCAGGAGCGCGTTCTACGGTTGGGCTAAGACGAATAAACTCGGCCAGCGCCCGTATCAGCGCGCCCAGCTTCCATCTCACATATTTCCGATGTTCCGTCGCGTCATCATGGAACAACCGCCGCAGCCGGAGCCCGAGGTTGCGCACGAACTTGAAGAGATGCGCCGGAGTCCATCGGAAGTGGTCATAGCTTGAGTTGGTCGGCCAGGCGTTGAACAACGCCAGGAGCGACACCGTCTGGCCGCGGGCGTGAAGCAGGCGGGCCATCTCGTAGGCGATGTTTCCCCCGAAGCAGTAGCCACCGAGGAGGTAAGGTCCGGCGGGTTGGAAACGTCGCAATTCCTCGACGTAACGCTCCGCCATCCCGGTAACCGACGGAGAGGGTTGGTGGTTCTCCAACTCGGGAGCGCTGAACGCATACACCGGCTGGTTTGGGCCGAGATGGCGGGCGAGATTGGCGTAACCCCAAAGCATCCCTCCACCGATCCCATGCACCAGGAACAGCGGGGGGAGATTTCCACGGGTCTGCACACCCACTAGTGCCGACGGCGCGGATGATTCTGCGCTTTGCGAATCGCGGCCGTCGAGCAGGGCGGCGAGTTTTGCGATCGTGGGCGCTTTAATCACCGCATCGTGAGAAAGAACGGTTCCGTGGAGCTTTCCCACCTCGATGAGCATCGCGACGCCGGACAACGAGTCGCCGCCCACGTCAAAAAAGTTTTCGTGCACGCCGATGGATTCGATGCCCAGCAACGCGCTCCATAGTTTGGAAATACGTTCCTCGGTTGGACTGAGAGTCGCATGCCCTGCGTCGTTCTGATCGACCCGGTTGAGCTCGGGCACGGGGAGGGCGTTGCGATCAATTTTGCCGCTGGCGGTGAGCGGAAACTGGGGAAGCATCCTAAAGCTCGCCGGCACCATGTAGGCCGGAAGACGGTTACGCAGATGAGATCGCAGCGCCACGATCAGCGCCGACTCGGCCTGCGTCGTGGGGGGGCGGGTTTTCGCCATGACGTAGGCCGCCACCCGTCGCTGCCCCGGTCGATCTTCGCGCACGATGACGACCGCCTCGTTGATCGACGGGTGGGCGCGGAGCACCGACTCAATCTCGCCCAGCTCGACGCGGTGGCCGTTGATTTTGACCTGTTGATCGACCCGGCCGACATACTCCAGTGAGCCTGCGGGTTGGTAGCGACACAGGTCTCCGGTGCGATAAAGGCGCGCGCCCGGTTCATCGGAAAACGGATTCGCGACGAATCTCTCCGCGGTCAACTCGGGTCGGTTCAAGTAGCCCCGCGCGACGCCGGCGCCGCCGATGTAGAGTTCGCCGGTCGCGCCCAGGGCGACGGGCTCTTGTTCATCATTCAGCAAGTAAACCTGCGTGTTGGCAATGGGGCGACCGATGTTGCCGGCTTCATGCGGACTGCGGAGGGCGCACGTCGCCGAGGTGGTGGTTTCGGTGGGGCCATATTGATCGTAGACCCGCTTGATGTGCGGGAGCGCGTAGAGCTGGCGCACCAGATCGTCTGATACCGGTTCGCCGCCCAGGTTGATCGTCTCCAACGAAGCCGGAAGTCCGCCGCTGCGCAGCAATTCCCTGATCGCCGACGGCACTGTATCCATTAAGTGGATCTCATCGGCGGCCGGCAGGAGAGGAAGCGCGAGCGCGTTTTCGGCGAGGATGACTTTTCCGCCGAAGCTCAGCGGCACGAAAAGTTCGAGAATCGAAGGATCGAAGCAGATCGAGGTGCCGGCCAGGACACCGCTTAATTCCCGCTGGCTGTAGAGACCGCCGGCCCAGTGGACGAAGGCCACGGCGTTGCGGTGCTCAAGGGCGACGCCTTTGGGCCGGCCCGTCGAGCCGGAGGTATAGAGGACATACGCGAGATTAGCGGCGGTGGCGGTCGCGGGGGGATTGTTTAACGCGACGCCGTTGGGCAGGGCATCGCGAGGGTCATCAACACACAGGATCGCCGGCACCGAAACGTCGCCCGCACCGATGAAAGTGGAGAGCATCGAGGCAAGCGATGACTGCGTCAGGACGGTGTGGACCTTCGCGTCGTGAATCATGAACGCCAGGCGGTCGGGAGGGTAGGCCGGATCCAACGGCACGTAGGCTCCGCCCGCTTTCAGCACGCCCAAGAGCGAGCAGACCAGGTCCACCGAGCGCATTAAGAAAATACCCACAAGGATCTCGGGGCCGACGCCGTGTGTGCGTAACTGGTGGGCGAGGTGGTTAGCCCGTTGGTTGAGCTCGTGATAGGTAACCCGCTCGTGGCCCACGACCAGCGCGGTCGCGTGCGGGGTGGCCTCCGTCTGCGTTTCAAAGCGATGATGCAGGCATGCATCGTGCGGGTAAGGCGCTTGAGTTTGGTTCCACGCGACAAGAACCGTGTCGCGGTCTTTCAACGCGAGAACCACGCTTCCTCCTTCGGCGGAGGGGTTCCCACCGTGGGCCGAGTTCCGCGATACCGGAGCAATCATCATCTGCTACTGTAACCGAGTTGGCCTCGGAAGTTCAGAGGGCGATGACCCCAACGCGCCGTAGGGACCGCACCCTTTAGGGGCTCCAACCTGTAGAGACTGGGTCTAACGATCATGCGCCTCTGGGCGTGCCGCGCGACGGCACCGAGGCGGTATCAAAAGGTGCGTGTTTACCCTAAGTTTTTCGCACGTCGCTCATCGCCCATAAATGGGCTCCTACCCCTTATACACCGGAAGGGAATGTCTCCGGAACGTCGCCGTGAACGGAGGGTTGCAGGCGTTCGAGCGGTTCCAGGGCGTTGCTGTGGTCGAAGTGAATGACCGCGTCGAACTGCTGCGAAAGGGCGGCCGTGAAGTAATGGCTGACTTGCTCCGTTTCGGGCCGGTAAACGACGCCGATGGCGCGTTCCAGCAAGCGATTGCTCAGCGCCTCACCGGCGGCCGTGCCTTTTCCCAGGGGAAGAAAAAACGAACTGAGCCCGGTCTGGTGGAAGAGCGTTTCATAACTCCCGGGCAAAGCGGGGCGCACCCGCGTGCGCTGGGCCGGACCGCCCCACTCGGAGGCGGCCACCACGGTGCCGCTGTGGGTGGTGAACCCGACGAGCTTGGCTTGCCCGTGGTGCCGCTCGCGCACGAGTTGTCCGAGGTTCAACTTGCCTTGGTCGGCCATCTCCGTCGCTCGCGCATCGCCGAGGTGGGAGTTGTGCGCCCACACGACGATCTTCGGCGTCTTGCCGCTGGCCTGGAGATGGACGGCGAGGGCATCGAGCGTATCCGCCATGTGTGCCTCGCGGATGTTCCAGGAGGCAATGTGGCCTTTGAACATCGTGCGGTAGTAGTGCTCGGCGTCGCGGGCGAGCAGGGCGTTTTGTTCGGCGTGGAAGAAATCGTCGGCGGCGGTGGCGCCGCCTTCGCGGAGAAAGGCCGCCCGGTTTTCACGGAGCGCCACGAGTTCGCGGGTGACGGCTTCGTCGCACCGGGATGCTTTTTCGTTGTCGGGCACATGGGCCGATGCCCGGGCGTAGGCCTCGCATTCGGGGCCAAACTGATCAAAGCCGGCGTAGCTCGCGCGGGCGGCCTGCGCGGCGGCGGGGTCGTGTCGTTCCAGATACTCCACGACGGCCTGCATCGACGAGCGCAGACTGTAGAGGTCGAGGCCGTAAAAACCGGCGCGCCGGACGGGGTCGGCGGCGGCATTGCGGGTGCGCAGCCACGAGATGAAATCGACGACGGTGCGGTTGCGCCACATCCACGTGGGAAAGCGTTCGAAACCGCCCAGGGCGTCGGCGGCGCTTCCGGTGGGCTCCAGGGCCTGGACGTAGTTATTGACCCGATACGAATCGGGCCAGTCGCCCTCGATGGCCACGGCGGAGAAGCCGAGATTTTCGATCAACAGCCGGGTGATCCGGGCGCGGGCTTCATAAAACTCGTGGGTGCCATGCGAGGCTTCGCCGAGAAGCACGAACGACGCATCGCCAACCCAAGATGCGCCCCGCTCATAATCGTCGGCGAGCTCGAGCGGACGAGCCTCGCTCCGCACCGCAGCGACGGCATCCGGGGTGTTCTTAAAATGGTTGATCACGGCGGGAAGGCGCTGGTTTTCAAGCCGCCGAGCGGTGCGGGTGGCGGGCGAGGCACTCGCTCACTTCGTGGTCTTCGGTGGGAGTGAAATTATCATACCATAATCCCACCGCGTGAAACGGCTCCGGCTTGAGCGGGCACACGAAGGTTTCCACCAGGCCGGCGATTTCCGCGCACGTAGATCGAGCCCCGACCGGGACGGCCACAGTGAGCTCGCGGCAGCCCGCCCGGCGCAGGGCGGTGATGGCGGCGCGCAGGCTGAAGCCGGTGGCGAGGCCGTCGTCAACGAGGATGACGGGACCTTCGGAGAGCCGCAACGGGGGGCGCCCGTGCCGGTAGACCGCCTCGCGGCGTTCCAGCTCGACAACCTCGCGCGAGACCACCGCTTCAACTTCCCCGGGAGTGAGGCCGGCGGATTCGATCAACTCGTCGTCGAGGAGCCGGACTCCTCCCGAGGCGATCGCGCCCATGGCCAGTTCGGGCTGCGCCGGCAGGCCCAGTTTTCGGACGAGAAAAATATCCATCGGCGCGTTGAGGGCGGTGGCGATCTCATCGGCCACCGGCACGCCGCCTCGCGGGATCGCGAGCACCAACGCGATTTCGCCGAGGTGGATGAGCGCTTTTTCTTTGGCCAGAATACGCCCGGCGGTTCTTCGGTCGCGGTAGGGGCGATCCGCAGTCATGGGCTCCACTCCTTTGCCGTCAGGTAAGTGACGAACCAGCCCGCCGCCAATGTGACCACCGTGTCGAGGGCACCCAAGTGGCCGACGGGGATTTGCCCATTGCCTTCCCATCCTAGTTCGCAGGTCGTGCCACGGGTTTTCATGGGACGGTGCAAAGGCGGACTGAGCGCGCGTGGAGCATGCCCTACTCTACTTGCTAGCCAGCAAAATTGATATCGGGTAGCGACCGCGAAAAACCGTGGGGTGACGTGATACGGCTTAAATAAATTCCAGCGGCTCGTTGACCGTAACGGGCGAGGGAGCGGGAGGCGCGGTGCGGAGAAAGAAAAAACCAGCGGCCGCCAGAAGCGCGCTCAGCGCAATAAACCAGTCGCCGTGCTGGACATAGAAACTGGGTTGGCCCACCCAGCGCGAATCGACCTTCACCGCGACCGTGTGCGTTCCGCGGAAATAAACCGTGCCGTCGAGCATCAACGCGGGATCGGTCGTGGTGCCTTTGGCATTCTGCGTGAGGACGGCGCGGATGCTGCCGAACTCGTCGATCCAACCACTCCAGCCGCCGTTGCCGGAGCGGAGGACCGGGCGCCGGGTTTCCACGGCGCGCAGGACGGAGTTGGACGCGTGCTGGTAAGCGGCGTTGCCCTCGCCGAACCACCCGTTGTTGGTGTGAACAACCAACACGTCGGCACCCGCCAACACGCTCGCGCGCGCGAGTTGCGGGAAAATGTCTTCGTAGCAAAGCAGCGGGCCGAAAGCCAAGGTGCGGTCTTGAACGCGGACGGAGAGCGGGGTGGGCTCACGACCGCGCAGGAAATCGTCGCCGACGGGCACGACTTTTTCCAACCAGCCCAGCACGGGGCGCAACGGCACGAATTCGCCGAACGGCACGAGTTTGCGCTTGGCATAGAACGGCTCTTGCAGACCGCCGGACGGATCCACGGTGAACACGGCATTGAGCCAGTCTTCCTGGGTGGGATCGCTGGCCGAAGGCTGGCGCGCGATCGAGCCGAGCATGAGCGGCGAGCCGGCGCGCGCGACGAGGTCTTCGGTCCACGCCCGCATGTTGGCGTCGCCCTTGATCGCCCACGGCGTGGTGGCTTCGGGCCACAGGATGAGGTCGGGCTTCGACTTGCCGGCCGTGAGCGTGAGGGTTTCGAGCACCTTCAAAATGGCCGGACCCTTCTCGTTGTCCCATTTGATTTCCTGCGGAATGTAGGGCTGCACGAATGCAAAGCGCCCCAGCGGAACCGAGAAACGGTGGCGGTTGAACGACTCCTGGACCTGCAGCGACACGCAGATAACGAGGAGGAACATCGTGGCGAAAAACTCCTGCGAGCGTTTGGCCAAGCCCTTTTGGCCCTCGCGGATCAGGCGATGCGCGTAGGCCGTGAAGCCGAGGTTCATCGCAATGAGCACAAACGACACGCCGCCCGCGCCAGTGAAGGAAGCAATCTGCAGGATCGTCATGCGCTGCCATTGGGTTGCCGCCAGCGGCATCCACGGAAACCCGCTCAGGAACCAAGTGCGGGTCCACTCGCCGACGACCCACAGTCCGGCGAGTCCGAAGACCACGAGGATGCGCAGGTAAGTCGGTTGCCCCAGGATGCGAGGAAGCGCCCAGCGCGCCGCGAGAAACCAGACCCCGATCCATACGCCGATAAACGGTCCGAGCAGCAAGAGGCCGCCGAGCGTCACATTGTGAAGCCAGGCGAGGAGAATGGTCCACGCGACCGCTTGGGCACCGAGGACGGTGAAGGCAAAGAGCTTAAACGCCGGGCGGAGGTAGGCCCAGAACAGGGCGGGCACGGCAAACGCGTAGGCACACTCCGGGGTGCGCGAAGGCGGGAAAGCGCCCACCGTGAGAATCACCGTGGTGATAAACACCGCCGCCGCCCAGATGAGCGACGAGTGGCGTTGCCACCAGGCGGGCGGTTGGTCGTAAGGATCGACGAAGTCGGGGCGGGCGGGAAAGGAGTCGGCGGTCACGTGTAAAGGAGTCGGTTTGCAGGCTGATCCGGCGTTCCGGTGTAGGCCCGACCGCTGGTCGGGCTCTGTGCTCTTCGTCGAGCGCCCGACCAGCGGTCGGGCCTACATCGACCCGCCCAATTTTATAAATACACCTTCAGCAGGTCCTAAACCGGTCGGCGACGACCAAAACGGGGAATTATTTTTTATTTATGTTCCCTTGAGCACGCGAGCAGGTGCGCTTTCCTCTGTCAGTTCTCTCATGGGCAACATCCTGCTTTTCCCTTTCGCCGACTACTGGTGGTTTTATGGCCTCTTCACGCTTTTCGTGCTGGGCATGCTGGCCCTCGACTTGGGTGTGTTCCATCGCGAGGCGCATGAAGTCTCGGTAAAGGAAGCCGCCGGCTGGAGCGTGGCGTGGATCTCGCTGGCCTTGGTCTTCTGCTTCGCGTTCTGGCATTATGTGCAGTGGAAACTGCCGCAGTATCCGCCGTTTATCGACTACCTCGCGGCCAAGGGTATCACCGATGCCGCCGCCGGTGCGGTCGAAGCCGGGCGACTCGCCAACCAGACCGCGCTTGAGTTTCTGACCGGCTTCGTCGTCGAAAAGTCACTCTCGGTGGACAACATCTTTGTGTTCATCGTGGTGTTTAGCTACTTCGGCGTCCCGAAGATGTATCAGCACCGTGTGTTGTTCTTTGGTATCTTGGGCGCGCTGGTTTTCCGAACGGCGTTTATCATCGTCGGTGCGGCGCTCATGAAATTCGAATGGGTCCTGTGGGTGTTCGGCGTTTTCCTGATCTTTACCGGCGTCAAAATCTTCTTTGCCGACGAGAAGCCGATCGAGCCCGAGAAAAACCCCTTCATCCGCCTGCTGCGCAAATTCATCCCCATCACGCCGCAGCTGGAGGGGCAGCAGTTCTTCGTTCGGAAAAACGGCGTTCTCTTCGGCACGCCTCTGCTGGTGTGTCTCGTTTTCATCGAGCTCACCGATATCGTCTTTGCGGTGGACTCCGTGCCGGCGATTTTTGCGATCACCAAGGAACCGTTGATCGTGTTCACCTCGAATATCTTCGCGATCCTCGGTCTGCGTGCTCTGTTCTTCCTGCTCATCGGCGTCATGCACAAGTTCCACTTCCTCAAATTCGGTCTCGGTGTGATCCTCGCCTTTGTGGGCCTTAAGATGGTTTGGCTCAACTCGCTGTTCCCCGATCATAAGTTCCCGATCGTGTGGTCTCTTTCTATCATCGGCGGTGTGTTGGCCGCGTCGGTTGTGCTTTCGTTGTTGTTCCCGAAGGCCGCCGAGGAAGTGCTCCCGGCCTCTAAAGTATGAGCGAGGTTTTCACGGAGATTCTGATCATCTTCCTTCTCCTGTTGGCGAACGGGGTGTTCGCCATGTCGGAGATCGCGGTCGTTTCGGCGCGGAAGGCGCGGCTGAAAAAGCTGGCCGACGAAGGGTCGGCGCGCGCCCGCACGGCGCTAGCACTGGTCGAGGAACCCACGCGGTTTTTATCCACCGTGCAGATCGGAATCACGCTGGTGGGAATCCTGGCGGGTGCGTTTGGCGGGGCGCGCCTCTCGGGCAAGTTGGCGGCCTGGTTGAGTGAACAGTTTCCTTCGCTGGCGGCTTATGCGGAGGTCCTGGCCATCACCCTCGTGGTGGGCGCGATCACGTATTTTTCCGTGATTATTGGCGAGCTGGTGCCAAAGCGCATCGGCCTCAATAACCCCGAAGGCAAAGCCATGGCGATGGCCGGGCCGATGAACGCGCTGTCGCGTTTCGCGCATCCCTTCGTGTGGCTGCTTACCGTGTCGACGCACGGGGTGCTCAAGGTATTTGGACTGGGTGCGCAGGCCGAGACGCCGCCATCGGAGGAAGAAATTTCCAATCTCATTCAAGAAGGCACGACCGCAGGGGTGTTTCACCACTCGGAACGCGCGATGGTGGAAGGCGTGCTGCGCCTCGATGAACGGCCGGTGACCGAGATCATGACGCGGCGCACCAAGATCGTGTGGCTCAATGTGGAAGACGCCGACGAGGTCAACTGGCGCAAGATTGTCGCCAGCGGTCACTCGCATTTTCCCGTTTACGAGGGCACGCGCGACCACGTGCTGGGCATGGTCTCGGTGAAGGCGCTGTGGGCCAACGCGGCCATCGGTCTAAGCAACCAGTTGCGCGATCACGTCACGCAGCCGCTCTATGTGCCGCTGACGATCACCGCGGTGCAGTTGCTCGAAAGCTACAAGAAGTCGGGCAAGCACCTGGCTTTGGTGGCTGACGAGTTTGGCAGTATCCAAGGCATTGTGACGCTGATCGACGTGATGGAGGCGATCGTGGGTGACCTGCCGGAGCCGGGCGACCGCAAGACCCCGCAGGCCGTGCAGCGCGAGGATGGATCCTGGTTGGTCGATGGCGGGATGGACCTTGAAGATTTCAAGCGCCTGTTTTCAACGGGTCCGCTACCGGGCGAAGAGGACGAAGATTTCCACACCGTGGGCGGTTTTATCGTCGACCGCCTCGGTCACATCCCGGTTGCGGCCGAATGGGTGGAGTGGAATGGCTGGCGTTTTGAAGTCGCCGACATGGACCGCCACCGGGTGGATAAGGTGCTGTTGGCGAAGGCGCGGGTGTGAGGGTCGGAAAGGTAGGAGCCCATTTATGGGCGATTAGATTGTGGTAGGTCTAGGGCGTGCGTATTCGATCAATCGCCCATAAATGGGCTCCTACCTTTCGAGCCACTCTGGCGGCGGTAGGTCGGCGTCGAGTGACTCTTTGAACCAACTCCAGTCTTCGGCGCGGCAGTAAAACCACGGCCACGACGTCGTGCGCTCGCAGACCCCGGCGCGATAGGGGTTCAGATGGATATAAAGCAGAACCGCCGCAACCGAGTCATCGGCGCGGAGCTTGTGGTCGAAGAAACCACGTTGCCACAGGAGCGAGCTGGCTGCGTTGGCGTGCTCTTTGAGGAGGGCGGAGGTTTTGGCCTTCAGGCGGTTTACGCTTTTATCGAGCGGCAGGCGCTCGCCGAGAGTGATCAGGAGATGGATGTGATCCGGCATGATCGTGGCGGCACGCAAGGTCCACGTGGCATCGGTGGTCATCGCATGGGCTTCGTCGAGGATACGTCCAGCGAGGATGGCGTGCGTGAGGCCGGCTCGACGCTCCTCGGTGCACAGTGTGAGGAAGTAGGTCGCGTCGGGTTGCGAGAAGCGGCCGCGACGGAGTGCCGCCTGTCCTTTTTCCGGGAGGTAGGAGCCCATTTATGGGCGATGTATGAGCAGTGCGTGTGCCGGAGCGGCATGCGCTTGTCTCAAATCGCCCATAAATGGGCTCCTACCTTTTCAATCCATCACTGCCCGTGGCAGTTCTTGAACTTCTTCCCGCTGCCGCAAGGGCAGGGGTCGTTGCGGCCGACCTTGGGGGCTTCGCGGCGGATCGTGACCTTGGGCAACTCGATCTCCTTCGCGGCCTCGCCGTCCGCCAACGGCAGGAGGCCGCCGCCGGAGGTGGTCGCGATCTCGGGCGCGGCCAGCGTCGCGGTCGGCACCGGAGTGTTGGCCGGACCCTGAGCCTTGGCGCTGCGGCTCAGCAGCTGTAACATGTTTTCGAATACTTCCAGGTTGGACGCATTGCGGAACAGGCCGGTGCAGATCTGGAGGCGGATGTTGGTCATCATCTCCTCGAAATACTTGAACGCCTCGCCCTTGTAGGCGACGAGGGGATCGGTCTGGCCGTAGCTCCGCAGGCCGATGGCCCGGCGCAGCTCTTCCATCTCGGTGAGATGTTCCTGCCAGTGGTGGTCGATCGCGTTGATGATCACGTAGCGCTCCAGCGAGCCGAGCGATTCGGCCACCTCGACGGATTCCTTGACGGAGTAAGCCTGGCGGACGCGCTCGACGACCAATTGGGTGAGCGCCTCGATGTTGTCGCCCTTGAGGTCCTCGGTCTTGAGGCCGATGGGGAACGTGGCGTTGACCCAGCCGACGAAACTGTCGAGGGCAGACTGAGTGGCTCCATTGCGGCCGGTGATGCCGGCGTTTTCAAGGCGGCTGTCGACCTCTTCGGCGACTTGTTCAAAGATGATGTCCTTCGGGCGGTCGTTGTGGATCGCGGCGTTGCGGATGCCGTAGACGACCTCGCGCTGCTGGTTGAGCACGTCGTCATATTGGAGCAGGCGTTTGCGCTGTCCGAAGTTCTGCTGCTCGACCTTTTTCTGGGCGCTCTCGATGGAGCGGTTGAGCCACGGGTGCTCGAGCTCTTCGCCGTCCTTCATCGAGCCTTCCATGAGGCGCGAGGCCAGGTTGCCCTGGAGGAAGAGGCGCATGAGGTTGTCTTCGAGCGAAAGGAAGAACTTGGTGAGACCCGGGTCGCCTTGGCGGGAGCAACGGCCGCGGAGCTGGCGGTCGATGCGGCGGGATTCGTGGCGCTCGGTGCCGATCACGTAAAGGCCCCCGAGCTCGCGGACGCCTTCGCCGAGTTTGATGTCGGTGCCGCGGCCGGCCATGTTGGTCGCGATGGTGACGCCGCCACGTTGGCCGGCTCGGGTGATGATTTCGGCCTCCTGCTCGTGATACTTGGCGTTGAGCACGGTGTGGATCACGCCGGCGCGCTTGAGCATGCGGGATAGCACTTCGGAGGACTCGACGGACACGGTGCCAACGAGGACCGGCTGGCCGCGCTTGTTGGCGGCCTCGATCTCGGTGACCACGGCGTTGAACTTGTCGCGGCGGGTCTTGAAAATGGAGTCGTTTTTGTCGATGCGGATGCAGGGCTGGTTGGTCGGGATGACCTGCACGGAGAGGCGGTAAATCTCGTTGAACTCGATGGCCTCGGTCTCGGCGGTGCCTGTCATGCCGGCGAGCTTTTCGTAGAGGCGGAAGTAGTTCTGAATCGTGATCGTCGCGTAGGTGCGGGTCTCGCGCTCGATGTTGACGTTTTCCTTGGCCTCGACGGCTTGGTGAAGACCGTCGGACCAACGGCGACCGGGCATGACGCGGCCGGTGTTTTCATCGACGATCATGACCTTGCCCTCGGCGACGACGTATTCGACGTCCTTCTCGTAGAGCGAGTAGGCGCGGAGGAGCTGCGAGATGGCGTGGATCTCCTCGGAGACCTCGGAGTAGTTGTTCTGCGATTTGGCCTTGGTCTCTTCCTTCTGCTCGGGCGTGAGATCGGTGCGGCGTTCAAGTTCGCTGAACTCGGTGGCGAGGTCGGGGAGAACGAAGGCGTCGGGACTGTCGGGGCGGAGCTTGGTGCGGCCTTTTTCGCTGAGGTCGGCCTGGTGCTGGCGCTCGTCGATGGAGAAGAGGAGGTCTTCCTTGAGGCGGTAGAGTTCCGTCTTTTGGAAGTCGCTGTTCATCTCGGTCTCGGTCTTGTCGAGAAGCTTGCGCCACTCGGGGTTTTCCATGAGCCGGAGGAGCTGTTTGTTCTTCGGGTGGCCGATCTTGACCTGAAGGAGTTTCATCGCGGCCGCCTTGCGTTCGTCGGCGGTGGCATCGGCTTTTTCGAGAACGGCTTTGGCGTCGTTGGCGAAGCGGTTGACCAGGCGGATCTGCTCGTTGACGAGGGCGTCGATGCCGGGCTTCAGGCGGGTAAAGGGCTGCTCGCGCTCGATGGGAGCGGGACCGGAGATGATGAGCGGCGTGCGGGCTTCGTCGACCAGGATGGAGTCGATTTCGTCCACGATGCAGAACCAGTAGTCGCGTTGAACCTGGTCATCTTTGCGCGTGGCCATGCCGTTGTCGCGCAGGTAATCGAAGCCGAATTCCGAGGCGGTGCCGTAGGTGATATCGCGGCCATACATCTCGCGACGGAGATCGGACGGCATGGATTGTTGGATACACCCGGTGGTGAGGCCGAGGAAGCCGAAGAGGTGGCCCATCCACTCGGAGTCACGACGGGCGAGGTAGTCGTTGACGGTGACGAGTTGGGTGTTTCGGCCGGAGAGGGCGTTGAGGTAGAGCGGGAGCGTGGAGACGAGCGTTTTGCCTTCGCCGGTGGCCATTTCGGCGATCTTGCCGGAGTGGATGGCGTAGCCACCGATGAGCTGGACGTCGAAGTGAACCATGTTCCACTCGAGCTCGTGTCCGCAGACGAGGGCGCGGGTGCCGACGAGGCGGCGGGCGGCGTTCTTCACGGTGGCAAACGCCTCGGGGAGGATTTGATCGAGGGTTTCACCCGCTTTGACGCGGGCGCGGAACTCGTCGGTCTTGGCGCGGAGTTGCTCGTTGGTGAGCGACTGGTAGGACTTCTCGACCTCGTTGATGCGAACGACGACGGGCCGGGCCTTTTCAAGGAACTTCTTGTAGTGGCGACCGGCAAAACGCTTGAAGAGAAAGGAGAGCATGAAGAGTGAGGAACGTAGACTCGGAGGGAGGGTTGGCAAACGGCAAATCGGGCCGGGGGCGACCCTTTACTTGAAGGGTAACTCACGCCGAAGTCGGTGACCGGGGGAGCGGATGCTGCATTATGCAACGGCGATGGGCCTAAAGCCGGGGCTCCGCGCGGTCTAAACTTAAGAGTGGCGGGCAACCATAGCCGAAACTGTTCCCCTCATTCTATTATAAATTCCTACAAGAAATACATATCTGATTAAGGGAATGGGGATGCGCTTCGCTGGTTGTAGAGCTCGGAACCGCCCTGCAAGCGTAGGGTCAACCCCCTGGAATGAACACCCCGACTTTTGCCGAGAGTTTTTGCGCGAAAAACAACCTGACCAAGGAGGAGTTTACGCGCGCTGTTTTCAGCCGTGCTCTCTACCGGCGCACGCATTTGTTCAAGTGGTTGTTGCCGATCCTGCACGCGAATTACTTCGCGGCGGATTTCGACCTGATCCTCGGCGTGGCGGATTTGCGCAGGAACCGTGATTTCGCGTTGGAGTGCGAGCGGTTCAACAACCACCCGGCCAACCACGGTTGGTTGCGGCGGACGTTTTGCTTGCGCGTGTCGACGCACCGATTGAAGGCGCTCATACGCGATTCCCTGCCGCAAAAGCACCGGCACTCCCCGTCTGGTCTGCCGGTGAAGCAAGCGGCTTTTCGGCCACCGTTCGACATCACGCTACCAAAGGGTGTCTGATGGATTCGGCGGGTTACCAGGCGAGCACCCAATATTCGTCTTGGGTGATTTTTTGAGCGGCGGCGACGGGCACCCAACGTTCCTGGAAATGAGGTCCCCATGAATCGGATACGGCGACCTCGTTGGTCGCGCGGTTGTAGCCGATAATCAGACAAGCGTGGGCGGTGCTGGTATCGGGTTTGAGGGTGGCGATCTGGGCGGGGGTGAGCGCCGGCTTCAATGGGAATTTTTCGGGAGCCTCTCGGCGCGCTTTGGTGTTGTCGTCGGCGAGGGCGTTGAAGGTTTCGGTGGAATAGAGTCCCCAGATGATCGGTCGGCCTTCGTCGATGTAGCGCGCGAGGCCGGCGATCGTGAGCTTTAGAGAAACTTGTTCGAGGCGCCGACCCTGGCGGCGGACAAACCGGTCCAGGCTGCGCGTCATGGAAAGGAAGCTGGTGCCGCCGCCGAAATCGGTGCCTCCTGCGGCGGCGAGTTCATACATGTCGGCCGGGATGCCGGCGTAACGCAGGTAACGCTCAAAGGTCGCCGGCACGCAGTAGCCCTTGGGGCCTTGGTTCACCATCGGAATCTGATCGAGAATCACGTCGCCGTTGGCGCGGCGGGTGATGCGTTCTTTAAAAAGGCGGCGAACCTGATCGTCGGCGAGCCGGGCGGCGGAGGCGCGTTCGGTGGGGAGGATTTTGAGCGACACCATTTGTTCGGCGTCGTGGCTGACGAGCAGGGCGTGGGCGCCCCATTCCCAGCGGAGCGAACGGCGGCCGGCGTCGAGCCCGCCGACGGCGATCTCGCGTTTGGGCTCGCCGAGCTTGGCGGTGAGCGTGGCGGTGAGGGTGTCGAAGTCTCGTTTGAGCGCTTCATCGAAGGCCTTGAGTTCGGACTTCGGCGGGGCGAACCGGTCCTCGCGATTCTGGAAGGCGGGAAAGTCGCCGCGATTGGAGAACTGCAAGGTCAGCGTGGTGATGCGCTTCTCGGCGGCTTGGAGCGCCAGCATGTGGGCGGCCGCGCCGAGCACGGGACGCGGTGTGCGCGGGTAGTCGCGGTAGCCCTCGAAGCGGTCCGTTTTTCCTTCCAGCGGGAGCTTCAGGCGCTTCGCGACTTCAGCGGGCTCGTCGTCCCAGAGGTGGTCGTCAACGAGCAGCGGCAGGTCGAGCGTTGCGTTGAGCTCGTTAAAATCGCGGGCGGGAGCCGCGGGCGTCGGCAGGGCAGTCCGTGCGAGTTGCGCCGCGACAAACTCCCGGTCGGCGGCGGCGAGGGTCGTGAGGGGCAACGTGAAGAGACGACCGTCGGCAACGCGGCGCAGCGTAACCTCGTTCTGGGTGGCGGAAACGTAGTCGCCCTCCAAAGTCCGATTCTGGGCGTCGGTCCAGACGCGGCCATAAGCCGTCCACGCAGTGAGCAGTCCGATCGCGAGAAACAGGCTGGGCGCGGGTGAAGCCATGGAGCGCGGCCACGGAAGGCCGATCGGCTGGCGAAGTCGAACCTTTCCCCTTCGTGTTTACGTGCCTGCGGCGGCGGCGGCGGCGCGCGCACGTTCGCCTGCGGCGGCGATGAAGTAGTTTTGGGCCGAGAAGGTTGGCGCGTCTTCAGCGCGAGGCACGGGCAGATAGCCGCCGTTGGCGTGGAGCTCGCGGGCGTTTTCGTTGTCTTGGAGCTCCATCGCGAACATCTCCTCGGTGATCCAGCGGCGCAGGGCCGGATCGCGCACGGGGAAGACCACCTCGACGCGGCGGAAAAAGTTACGCGGCATCCAATCGGCGCTGCCGGCCAGCACCAGCGGTTCGCCCTCGGCGGCGTTCTCAAAATAGAACGCACGAGCATGTTCCAAGTAGCGGCCAACGATGCTGCGCACCCGGATGTTTTCGCTCAGGCCCTTGACGCCCGGGACGAGGCAGCAGACGCCGCGCACGATGATGTCGATCTTTACGCCCGCGCGGGATGCTGCGTAGAGCTGGTCGATCGTGGCTTTGTCCACCAGCGAGTTCATCTTGGCGATGACGCGGGCTGGGCGACCGGCGACCGCGTTGTCGATCTCGCGTTGGATCAACTCCTGGATGCGGCGGTGGAGGTTGTAGGGCGCGACGAGCAGGTGCTCGAAAACCGGCGCGCGGCTGAAGCCGGTGAGCGTGTTGAAAAGGTGGGCGGCGTCCGAGGTGAGCTCCTCGCGGGCGGTGAAGTAGCTGAGATCGGTGTAGAGCCGCGCGGTCTTTGGATTGTAGTTACCCGTGCCGAGGTGGGCGTAGCGGCGGAGCAATTTCTCCTCGCGGCGCACCACCAGGGACACTTTGCAGTGGGTCTTATGGCCGATGAGACCGTAGACGACGTGCACACCGGCTTCCTCGAGCTGCTTGGCCCATTGAATGTTGTTGGCCTCGTCGAAACGGGCTTTGAGCTCGACGAGCGCGGTGACCTGCTTGCCGTTTTTCGAGGCCTCGATGAGCGCGCGCACGATCGGCGAGTCGCCGCTGGTGCGGTAGAGCGTCTGCTTGATCGCGAAGACGTGCGGATCGCGGGCGGCCTGCTCGACGAAATCCACGACCGGCTGAAACGAATCGTAGGGATGATGGAGCAAGACGTCCTGCGCGCGCAGGGTCTCGAAGATGCGCGCGGGGTCGCGTAGCGGCGACACGTTGACCGGCGTGAACGTGGGATACTTCAGGTCCGGACGGTCGATGTCGGCCAGGCTCATCAACCGGAGCAAGTTCAGCGGTCCGTTGAGCCGGAAAACGTATTCATGCGAGAGATCCAGGTTTTCGCACAACGTGGTGAAGATACCGTCGTCCACGCCTTCCTCGATCTCCAGGCGCACGGCGGCGCCGCGGCGTAGATTGCGCAGCTCTTCTTCGATTTTCTTAAGCAGGTTTTCCGCTTCTTCCTCATCGATGTAGAGGTCGCTGTTGCGGGTGACGCGGAAGGCGTGGGCTCCCTCGATGGTGTAGCCGGGGAAGAATTGCCCGGCGCGCAGCTTGATGATTTCGGAGAGGAAAACGAAGCGCTGGGTCTTCGCGCCGGTCGGGTCGAGCGGCACCAGGCGCGGCAAAATGCGCGGCACAGGCAGGATCGCGAAATGGCGGTCGACCTCGGGGGTGTCGGGATTGTCGAGCGAGACGACGACGTTGAGCGTTTTGTTGCCCAGCTGGGGGAACGGGTGTGACTGGTCGAAGGCCAGCGGCGTGAGCACGGGGAAGACTTGCTCTTGAAAATAGTCGGCTACCCAGGCGAGTTCCAGCGGCGTGAGCTCGGCGGCGGTTTTGAAGATGATGCCCTCTGCGGCGAGGGCGGGCATGAGGTGGTTCTGCCAGCAATCGTATTGATCCTCCACGAGCGAACCCACGACCGAGTGGATGCGACGCAGGGATTCCTTGGGCCCGAGGCCGTCGACGCTCGGCTCTGTCACGCCGCTCTCGACCTGTTGGATGATGCCGGCGACACGAATCTCAAAAAACTCGTCCAGATTCGAGCAGACGATGGCTAGAAATTTAACGCGTTCGAGAAGCGGGTGGCGCGGGTTCTGCGCCTGCTCGAGCACGCGGCGGTTGAAGGCGAGCCAGCTGAGTTCGCGGTTGAAATAGGCGGCTTTGACTGGCTTGGCGGACGAAGTGATCGGGCGCGCGCGGTTTTTCGGCGTGATGACGCGCTCGTCGACGGCCTCGGTGGTCGGGACGGGCGCTGCCTTGGCGGAGGCCCGCTGAGTGGCCCGCGCCGGTTTGGCGGACTTGGCAGGCGTGGCGGGCTGGGGCGTGGGACGGGTGGTTTTGCGCTTCGTGGCCATCGGAGAAACGCGAAAGATTAGAGGTCGGCCGAAGTGAAACCAGTTTTTAATAGCACGTTGCGGGATTGTAACTCGGGTGCAGTGGGTGGTGAAAGTAGCGAAGCTGTGCGGCGGATTTCATTCTCCGCTCATTCGATCAATCGGATTTTAAAAGGGATTTTCGTATTCACAAAGTGCGTATCCCGGACGAGTCGAGCTCGCGGCCGACGCCGAAGGCTTTGATGCGGGTTCGCCGCCGGTCGCGAGAGGCGAGCGCGGCACCGAGCCCGTAAACCGTGTCGTTGGCGAAGCGCAGGGCGCCGGCCTCGTGCGCTCGGGTGGTGCGACGTGGGAGCGCGCTTGCTCGCGAGGGCCGAACAAAGCGAGCGAGCGCGCGTCCCACGACGGG
>JANODO010000160.1:0-8010 GCA_031412735.1 Rariglobus sp.
AAGATCTCCACCATCACATCGCGGTATTTTGGGGTGGCGACGCTCCCGAGCAGCACGACCGAGCCATGCGGGCCCACCCGACGGGCCAGAGCGGCGAGACCGCGGCGGAAGGGTTGCTGGAAAACCTGATTATCAGCCGCAAAATCGATTTGCCCGAAGCCGCGCATCTCCGGCGGGCCGATGACCCGCTCCGGGGCCCAGAGTGCGGCGTTGGCCGTGATGATGCGCACGAGCGAGGGATCGCTCGCGAAACGCCGCGCGTATGCGATTTTACCCCGGAAATATAGCCCGCTCATGAACGTGAAAGCGTCAGCCAAGGGCAGCCCGTCGGTTTGGAACCGTTGCGCGAGGGCGAACGTAGCCCGGGGATTCGCCAGCAGCTGTGAACGCACGCCTGCGGCATGCGCCGGCGACAGGAGAAAGGCCCGGCGGGGTGGGGCCGGAGATCGTGGCATAAGGGGAGGAACTACGGACATGGCGCGGCACATCAACGGCGCTCTGGCGCCTTCAAGAGCCGGCCGCCCCAAAGTGACGGTGCCCGCGCCAAACCTGAGCCGCCGTCAACGGCTTCGCCATTGCGCGGTGTTTTCCTTGGCGATGCGCGCCATCGAGCGACGGCTGAGCGCCGAGCTATCGTCCCGCCGCGCGCTGATGGGGACGGCGCTCGCGCCGGACTTGATGATGAGCCAAACGGGTTTTTTTTCGTCGGTGCGAATGCGGAATAGATGCCACGCTCCCTTCAGCTTGGAGCCCTTGAGTTCGAGCTTTAGATCAGCGGATTCATAGCTGCCAGCGGTGAGCGTGTAGGTGCCGATGTCCCAGACCATGACCGTGCCGCCGCCATACTGGCCCTTGGGGATGGTGCCCTCGAAACGCAGGTAGCCGAGCGGGTGATCCTCCACCTCAAAGGCCGCGCGCTTCACGCCCTTCTCAGTGGAGAGCCCCTTGGGGACTGCCCAGGACTTGAGAACGCCACCCATCTCCAGGCGGAAATCATAGTGCAGACGGGAAGCCGCGTGCTTCTGGATCACGAAGCGCCCGGTGGACGCAACCGGCTGCGCGCGGATCTTGTCCGGGGCCGGTTCGCGTGTCTTGGCGAAGTTGCGCTTGGCGCGGTAGGCTTCCAAGGACGCCGGCTCGGCCGCCACGTCCTGAGCGCCGGCAACAGCCGCCGCAAAGGCAGCGGGAAGGCGCTGCTTGAGCTTCAGGACCGGCGCAAAGAGGTCGCCGTCCTTCTTCAACCGCTTGAGCGCCTCAGCGGGGGAGAAAAACAGATTCGCCGTCTTTTTAGTGCGCGTGGCTTTGGTCAACTCGGCCCAAGTGACAGGCATCGACACGAAAGGCTCGTCGCGTTTGCCCCGTATCGAGTAGACGGCGACGGTGGTCTTCGAGGGCGAATTCTGGCTCCAATCGATCATGACCTTATCCTTGCGCAAGGCCTTCGACATCGCGCTCACGACGAGCTGCGGTTGTTGGCGCGCGAGCGCCTCCGCCCCCGCCTTGGCGAAGGCACTGGCCGCGGCGTAGCTGGTTTTGTTGTTGAGGGGGAGGTAAAGCTGAAGGCCCTTTGAACCGGAGACTTTTGGAAAAAGCGTGAGCCCCAGCTTGTCAGTGACCGCCTTCAGCAGGAAGGCGACGCGGATGCAGGTGAATAGGTCGGCGCCTTCGCCTGGATCGAGATCGAACGCCACATGGGTGGGATGAAGGGGATCCCCCGTGCGGTGGAGAAAAGGATGGAGTTCCAAGGCTGCAAGATTGGCGCACCAAGCAAGTGCGGCGGCGTCATCTATCACAATGAAGCGCGTGGTCCCCGCGCTATGCCGCCGGGCCACGTCGTGGGTCTGCAGCCAGCCCGGCGCAAACTTGGGAGCGTTTTTCTCGTAGAATCTTTCGCCTCCCACTCCGTCGGGATAACGAATCAGCGTCACAGCCCGTTCCCGCAGATGGGGCAGGAGGTAGGGCGCGACGTTGAGATAATACTGGACCAAATCGCCCTTGGTAAAACCCGTCTTCGGAAAGAAAACTTTGTCCGGGTTGGTGAACTTTACCTCCCGCGCTGGCGCGGCTGCCTTTCGGGAAGCCATGGCTCAGGCCGCGCGGCGGCGAGGCGACTTCGATTTTTCCGCGGGCTTCGACTTCCCCGCATCGCGCAGGCTGCGCTGAAGAACCTCCACCAAGTCGATGACATTGGTGGCGGGCTTGGCTTTGTTGGTTGGGGTGGGCAGGCTCTTGCCGCCATTCTCGATCTTGCGATCGATCAGTTTCATCAGGGCCGACTTGTATTCGTCCGTGTAGCGGCTCGGATCCCATTTCTCGGTCATTTGAGTGACAAGCGTAGTGGCCATCTTGCCGGCCTTACCCCCCGGCGCCTTGGCCGCGGGCACCTTTACAGCGGAGGCCGGAATCAGCTCATCCTCGAAGCGCATGAGCTCCAGCACGAGCAGGTTGCCGTTGGCCTTCACCGCGGCGAGGTGCTGGCGGGTGCGGATAATCACTTTGGCGATGCCGGCCTTGTTCGTCGCAGCGAGAACCTCGCGCAGGAGGTGATAGGCGCCCCCGCCACCCTTTTGAGGTTCGATAAAATAGGGCTTGTAGAAGAACATCGGGTTGATCTCGTCCAGCGCGACAAAGTCCACGATGTCGATTGTCTCCGCGGCCTCGAGGTCCACGCGTTTGAAGTCGTCATCTTTCAGGATGACAAATTTGCCCTTCTCATACTCGTAACCCTTCACGATGTCGGCCCACGGCACCTCTTTTCCGTCGAGCTCTGCCACGCGCTTGTAATTGACCGGACTGAGGTCTTTCCCGCGCAGCAGGCGGAATTTCAGCTCTTCCGTGCGCGTGGCGTTTTGTAACGCGACGGGAATGGTCACCAACCCAAAGCTAATTGCACCGGTCCAGATTGCTCGCATTTCCATTGGACCCGCGCCCGGGGTGATCGGTTGCGATTTTTATTGGTCATCTTTTTCCGGGCCTCGGCAGAAGGGGAACCGCTGCAAAGTTCCGGCGGTCCGAGTGGGCTCGGCCAAGTTCGCTTCCAAGAATTTTTCCGCAAACCCCTTCACGCTCATGACCGTCTCAACTTCTCCCTCCAAGCTTCCCTCACGCCGGCGCGCTCGCCCGCAAGAAGCGACTGAGCCAACGCCTCCACGGACGCGCCAGTAGCGGCTGCGGTGTTTGGCTACGGGATCTTGGAATCATGAACCCCCACCGCGCCCTGATGATTGTCGATGTGCAAGCGGCCTTCCATCCGCCAGCGGCATTCTTGAAAAAACTATCCCGCTACGCGGCGCGTTTTCCCTGCCGGGTATTCACACGCTACACGAACCCGGCGGGCTCCATGTTCCGGCGGATCTTGAAGCAGAAATGCTGCGCACCCGGATCACCCGACACGAAACTGTTGCTGGAGCCTTCGTCTGCTGACCTCGTGATCAACAAGGTGTCGTATGGGTTGAAGCTCGGCGACATTCGCCGTCTAAAAAGACGAGGCATCCGGCAAGTTACCGTCTGCGGCCTCGACACGGACGCCTGTGTGCTCGGGGTGATGTTCTCCCTCTTTGATGCCGGCATCGTTTGCCACCTCAAGGAGGACATGTGCTGGAGTTCGTCCGGCCTGCATCAGCCCGCGCTGCGTATCATTCGCGAACAATTTCCCGAATCTCGCTAGACCGCGGCGGCCTTCATTGGACTTCGCCGGTAATCCCTCGCCCCCATCCCGCTGCTTCCTTTGCGCCATGAAAAAATTATGGCGGCGTAACGGGCTTACCTTCGTCCTCGCCCTTTTTTTCCTCCACCTCTGGCTGGTCGGGCAGTTTCTGACCGGCCGCGCCGAGTATAATGATAGACGTGCGGAGCGAGGCCTGCCGGCTGTGAGCGCAATGCAATACGCGACGAGCCCGCACTTCTGGGAGGCCACCATGGAGAACTGGGAGAGTGAATTTTTTCAGATGTTTGTGTTCGTGGTCGCCACGGCTTATCTTTTTCAGAAGGGGTCGGCTGAATCGAACGATCCCGATGCGCCGCCCGCAAAGGGACCGCCCCTGTCGAAACAATCTCCATGGGCGGCGCGGCGAGGGGGCTGGGTTCGCACGCTCTACAGCCACTCGTTGTCCCTGGCGCTCTTTCTCCTTTTCTTGATCTCGTTTGTGCTGCACGCCGCAAGCGGAACAAAGCTCCTCAACGAAGAGGAGCAGGCGAAGGGGCTGGCTCCGATTGGCATCATCGATTATATGGGAGGCTCGCGGTTTTGGTTTGAGTCGTTCCAGAACTGGCAAAGTGAGTTTCTTGCCATCGGTTTGATGGTGGTGCTCACCATTCACCTGCGCGAAAAGGGCTCCGCCCAATCCAAGCCGGTGAACATGCCCCACCATGAGCAGGAATAAGCGCTCCATCATTAAGGCCTACTCCATCTGCATCGGAGCCCGCCATACCCGTGGGGGAGGCAAGCGGTTCCATCCCGCCGATCAGCGGCTGATCGAGGCGATCACCCAAAAACATTTTCCGGCCGGTTTCACTATCACCAACGCGAAAGGCGGCTGGTTTGACGCGGCGCTCGGCAAATTAGTGAAGGAGGAGTCCCGACAGATCATCGTGGGAGGGGGTGAGGGACGGAAGATCGCACGCTGGTGTCGCGATCTCGCAATCGCGCTTAATCAACGCGAGATTGTGGCGGTGAAACTTGGCACCATGTCGGTTTATCGGATCTCACCGGCGGCGCGGTCCGCCGCGGGCCGGCGCCGCGCATGACCGCGAGTCTGCCGCATCTCGGGGGCTCACCCGATCCGTCAGCGAAACCGTTTGCCGTGCAGGCCATTTCACCGCCGGAGGTCGGCGGCTTAGGTCAGCGATGAAACGGTGCCTTTAATTTACGGTCACGGGGACATTGGCGCAGTGGGCAAAGCAAAGTGCCAATGCATCGCTCCCGGCCGCTGCTCGTGGTCATCCATTAAATCAATGGCCGGGATTGGGGTGCATCTTGGACCCGCGCTTGGGTGACTTGGCCGGAGCAGCCGATGTCGCGGACTCAAAGCCAGCGGTCCGGGCACTAGCCGACCTCCTTGCGTGACTTTTTTTCACGGGGCTTCGATTCAGGTGTTACGGAGCGAGGTGCGAATCGGAGCGGCAGGTGGGCCCGTGCCGCTCCGATTACGTCAAAAGCTAACGACCGGGCCGCTTCTTGCCCATGCCGGGTGCAGCCGACATGGGTTTGCCTTCATCCTTGTTGCCCCGCGCGCCCAGCGGCTGCTCTGTCTCAACCGCTACCTGGGACGTGGACTCATCGTCGGACTCCGAGGCCTTGGCCGCCGCGGATAGCCCCTTGGGTCTTGCGGCAGTCTGCCCGTCGTCCGCTTCGTCGTCCCTTTCGTCCTCTGTGTCCAACTCCATTTCGGAGGCGATTTTGGTGAGCAGTTTATCCGTCTCACCTTCTTCATCGAGCGTCTCCTGCAAGATGCCCGCGATGTCGTCTTCGCCCGCGAGTTCAGCCAGCGTGCGGGTCGTGCCGTAGCCCGCGATTTCGTAGTGTTCCACTTTCTGCGCGGCGCCGATCAGCGCGAGGTCCCGCATGGCGGGCTCCGCATCTTCCTCGATGACGTCCGCGCCTTCCGCCACGAGGCCGGCCATCGCCTTGCACTTCTTGCCGGTCATGGACTCGCCGAGTTGCTCGCCGATCTTATCGAGGCGGTCGATGTGTCCCTTCGTCTGTTCCAGATGGGTTTCGAAGGCTTCGCGCAACTCGTCGCTCGAAGCCGCCTCCGCCATCTTTGGAAGCGCTTTGAGCAATTGGTTCTCAGCGCTGTAGAGATCTTTGAGTTCTTCGACCAGGAGGTCGCGTGGATTGGATATTTTTGTCATGTTGTTTTGTGTTTTGAATTTCAAGAAGACGCTGGAGAAAGTGAGGGCTGGTTCGTTGGAAGCCGCTGTGCCCGTCTTCCCGATCGATAGGACCGTGAAGTTCCCGGGAAAGAATCCTCGGACCGCGCTCCTTTTTCAGCGCGCGCTCCGCCCTTGGGGCAAAACGGAACCGGCTCAGCGACGGGAACTCTTGCCTGTCTTCGCAGTGCGGGATCGTCGCGTTTTTGTTTTCTGGCCGCCGGGAACCGGGGAATCAGTGGTGGGAGTCTCAGGCTCCGTCGCTGATTTTGTGCGGGCGCCTTCCGGGGAGGCTTGGACGACTTGAAAACCCGCGAGCGCGGGCGATTCAACGACGGCAATTCCGTCCGCGGTGTTCCAAGGCCCGGTCGCATCCACCTCCCCGTCGTCACCCTCCCCGGTGGAATCGTTGTAGTATTGATCGACGATTTCCGGCGTCGGCGGGATCAGGCCGATCGAGAGCGCCGGCTTACCGAGGCTGTCGAGCGCCTGCATGAAGGCGCGCATGTGGGTGATCTCGCGCGTCATCAGGAACTGCAACGCCTCCTTGGTGCCCGGGTCGTCGCAAAAATTAATGAGCCGCTCGTAGACAATCTTGGCGCGGGCCTCGGCGGCGATGTTGCTCCGCAGATCGACGTCCAACTCGCCGGTGACTTTGAGGTAATCGGCCGTCCACGCGTTGCCCATGGAATTGCACAGGGTCACGCCACCTCCGCCGGCGATTGCCACCAGCGGATCGTGCTCCGCGGCCGCCGCATCCGTTTTCATGGGCTTCAGATGCATCCGGGCGAGCGTGCCGATGATCTCCAAGTGGCTCAACTCCTCGGTGCCGATGTCCATGAGCAGATCCTTGCACGCCATGTTTTCGCAGTTGAGTCCCTGGATGGAGTATTGCATCGCGGCCGCCAGCTCACCGTTGGCCCCGCCGAATTGTTCGAGCAACATGTTGCCGAAGCGCGGATCGGGTTGGCCGACTCGCACGGTGAACATCAGTTTTTTGATGTGATGATACATGAGAGTTAAACGAGTTTGAGTTTTATCCGATGGATTCCGGCCGGGAGGTCGGGACCAGGCAGAAGGTTAACGGGACGGGTCGAGCACGACTTTGATGCAGCCGTCGGTCTTATCGGTGAACATCGCGTAGGCTTCCGGCGCCTGGGTGAGCGGCACGCGGTGGGTGATGATGCACGAGGGATCGATTTTCTTTTGCTCCACCAGCTTGAGCAACGGGTGCAGGTAGCGCTGCATGTGCGTCTGGCCGGTCTTGATCGTGACGCCCTTGTTCATCACCGCGCCGAAGGGGACCTTGTCGAGGAACCCCGCATAGACGCCGGGCACGGAGAGCGTGCCGGCCTTGCGCACACAGCGCATCGCCTGCCGCAGTGCGAAGGGCCGGTCGGTCTCCATTTTCAAGGCCTGCTTGACGTCGTCGTAAGTGGAGCCGTGCGCCTCCATCCCAACGGCATCGATGGCGGCATCAGGGCCGCGCCCGCCGGTCATCGCCTTGAGCGTTTCCATGACGTCGTCGCCAGAAGGTATCGCGATCGCGCCGGCTTTTTCCGCGAGCGCCCGGCGTTCCGGGATCGAGTCGATGGCAATCACCTTGGCGGCGCCGAGGAGGAACGCGCTGCGGATCGCGAATTGTCCGACGGGGCCGCAGCCCCATACCGCGACCACGGTGCGACCGGGAACGATGTTGCAGTTCTCCGCGGCCATGTAGCCCGTGGGAAAAATGTCGGAGAGGAAGAGCACTTTTTCATCCGGGATATCGCTCTCGATCTTGATCGGCCCTACGTCGGCGAACGGCACGCGCACGTATTGCGCCTGCCCGCCGGCGTAGCCGCCGGTCATGTGCGAGAATCCGAACAGCCCGGCGCCGCTGAAGCCGTTCAGCGCTTCGGCGACATGCGCATTCGGATTGGTATTGTCGCAGGCCGACCACTCGGTCCGCACGCAGTGCGAGCAGGCGCCGCAGGCGATGGTGAACGGCACCACGACGCGGTCGCCCACCTTGGTCTTCTTCACGGCGGAGCCGACCTCGACCACCTCGCCCATGAACTCGTGACCGAGGATATCACCTTTCTCCAAGGTGGGAATGAGGCCGTTGTAGAGATGAACATCCGAGCCGCAGATCGCGGT
>JANODO010000161.1:0-43169 GCA_031412735.1 Rariglobus sp.
TGATCGGGAGGTAGGAGCCTGCTTGCAGGCGATTCGGTGCGTTGACCGTCGGCGTGGGTCCCCCGAATCGCCCGTAAACGGGCTCCTACCTTTTCGGACGCGTTACTGCCGCAGCGTGCCGGCGGCGCGTTCGGCGAGGAACGCGGCGTAGGTTTTTTTCAAACCTTCGCTCAGGGGGACGCGGGCGGACCAGCCGAGGCGCGCGAGTTTTGATACGTCCATCAGCTTGCGGGGCGTGCCGTCGGGTTTGGAGGCGTCCCAGGTGATTTTGCCGGTGAAACCGGTCGCGGCCGCAACCGACTCGGTGAGCTCCTTTATGGACACATCGGTGCCGGTGCCGACGTTGATCCAGTCGGGCGGGTTGTCGTGCTTCAGCAGAAAAGCGCAGGCATCGGCCAAGTCGTCGACGTAGAGGAACTCGCGTTTGGGCGTGCCGGTGCCCCAGGCGACGACCTCGCTCTTGCCCGTGGCGCGCGCTTCGTCGAAGCGACGGATCAAGGCGGGGAGGACGTGGGAGTTCTGCGGGTGGTAGTGGTCGCCCGGCCCGTAGAGGTTGGTGGGCATCGCAGAGTGAAACAGCACGCCATGCTGTTTGCGGTAGTATTGGCAGAGTTTCAGGCCGGCGATTTTGGCGATGGCGTAGGCCTCGTTGGTCGGCTCGAGTTCACTTGTGAGCAGGCAGTCCTCGGGCATCGGCTGGGGAGCGTGCTTCGGGTAGATGCAGGAGCTGCCGAGGAATAGCAGGCGTTTCACGCCGTGCCGGTGGGCGGAGTGGATGCCGTTGGCAGCGACGACGAGGTTTTCGTAGATGAAGTCGGCCGGGTAGGTATTGTTGGCGTGGATACCGCCCACTTTTGCGGCTGCGATGATGGCGACGTCGGGTTTCTCGGACGCGAAGAAGGCGTCCACCGCCGCCTGCGAAGTGAGGTCGAGTTCCTTGCGCGTGCGGAGCACGAGGGTGACACCGGGCTCGCGTTCGAAGCGGCGCACGAGGGCCGAGCCGACCATGCCGTTGTGGCCTGCGATGTAGAGTTTCATGCGAGGAATGGTGGGTGGTTGTGGATGGCCGGGGCCTCCCGACGTCAGGCCGGGGGCAGCTTGGCGATCTGGGCTTCGCGTTTGGCGAGTTCGAGATCGTGATCGACCATGATCTCGACCAGTTCTTTGAACAGAACCTTGGGTTCCCAGCCGAGTTGTTTTTTGGCCTTGGCGGGATTACCGATGAGCAACTCGACCTCGGCGGGGCGTTCGTAGCGGGCGTCGTATTTGATGTATTTTTCCCAGTCTAGCCCGACGCGGGCGAAGGCGACTTGGCAGAACTCTTTCACGGAGTGGGTTTCGTTGGTGCCGACCACGTAGTCATCCGGCTGATCCTGCTGGAGCATCATCCACATCATTTCGACGTATTCCTTGGCGTAGCCCCAGTCGCGTTGGGCGTCGAGATTGCCGAGGTAGAGGGAGTCCTGGAGACCGAGTTTGATGCGGCCGACGGCGCGCGTGATTTTGCGCGTGACGAACGTCTCACCGCGGCGCGGCGACTCGTGGTTGAAGAGGATGCCGTTGGAGGCGTGGAGATTGTAGGACTCGCGGTAGTTTACCGTCAGCCAGTGGGCATACATCTTGGCGCATCCGTAGGGAGAGCGCGGCCAAAAGGGAGTTTTCTCGGTCTGCGGGATCTCCTGAACCTTGCCGAACATCTCCGAGGAGGATGCTTGGTAGTAGCGGACTTTTTTCACCAGACCCGCTTCGCGGATCGCTTCGAGGATGCGTTGGGCGCCGAGACCGACCACGTCGCCGGTGTATTCGGGGACATCGAAGGAGACGCGCACGTGGGACTGGGCGCCGAGGTTGTAGACCTCATCGGGCTGGAGTTGGTAGAGAAGCTTTACCATCTGCACGGAGTCGGCGAGATCGCCGTAGTGCAGGAACAGGCGGACGCCGTTGACGTGGGGGTCACTATAAAGGTGGTCGATGCGGCTGGTATTGAACGTGGACGCGCGACGGATCACGCCGTGCACTTCGTAGCCTTTGGCGAGCAGCAATTCGGCGAGATAGGAGCCGTCTTGGCCCGTGATACCAGTGATAAGCGCTTTTTTCATAAAAAGGGATGAGGATGCAGGGCTGTATCTCGCGATCAAGTAAGCATAATGGATATTTCTGTCGGGAGATGGATAATCTCAACTTGGATTATGAGCTGGATCTTTCCGCACATGCGTAGCCTTCGAGCCGCGATCGGTTCCCACGGCTGCGGGAAAAACAGTTCCTTGGTCGCGCCGCACGATCCCAGATGGATCGACACCAAGAGTGGAGCGGCCGAGCGAACCCCGTTCACTCTTCACCTCCCGGCCACCCCGCTAAACGGCATGCCCATAAGCGTGCGCCGTAATCAAAAGTAACTTACCTAACAAACTCTTTTTCCCGCTTGAAGGAGCGCATTACAGGCTGCACGGTGATCGCTTAATCATGACAATTGACCCTGCCGCTCCCAAGCCCCTCGTTGCCAACGAAGGTATCAAGACCGCCTCTCGCCACCTCCGCGGCAATCTCAAAGCGGAATTTGCCGATACCACCACCGCCACGGTTTCGGCCGACAGCGAGCAGCTCAGTAAGTTTCACGGCACCTATCAGCAGGACGACCGAGACCAGCGCATCGCCTTGAAGAAAGCCGGCAAGGACAAGGCCCATTCCTTCATGCTTCGCGTGCGCCTTCCTGGCGGCAAGGCGACCTCGCAACAGTGGCTCGCCCTAGACCAGTTGGCGGGAGAGCTTTCCAGCCCGTCCCTGCGGATCACCACGCGTCAAACCTTCCAGTTTCACGGCGTGTTAAAGGGCAACATGAAACCCCTCATTCAGCGCATGCACACCGTGCTCCTGGATGCCATCGCGGCCTGCGGCGATGTGAACCGCAACGTCATGTCCCCCGTCAACCCGGAGCAATCGCCCGCCTTGGAGCAGGTTTACCAAGACGCGAAGAACTGGAGCGAATACGCCCTCCCCAAGACCCGCGCCTACCACGAGATCTGGCTCGACGAAGAGCTTGTCGCGGGTGGCGAACCCGAGTCCGAGCCGATGTATGGCTCGACCTACTTGCCGCGCAAATTCAAGACCGGCTTTGCCGTCCCGCCCACCAACGACGTGGACGTTTACTCGCAGGATCTCGGCTTCGTCGCGATCATCGAGGACGACGCACTTATCGGCTACAACGTCACCGTTGGCGGTGGCCTCGGCATGAGCCATGGCAACGAGGAAACGTTCCCTCGTCTCGCCGACACCCTTGGTTTTATCACGCGCGATCTCGTCAACAAGGTGGGCGACGCCGTGCTCACCACTCAGCGTGATTTCGGTGATCGCACCAACCGCAAGCACGCCCGCCTCAAATACACCATCGAGGATCGTGGCATCGCTTGGTTTAAAGCGCAGGTCGAGCAACGCAGCGGCATCACGTTTGCCCCCGCGAAAACCGCGGCCTTCAAGACGATCCAAGACCCGCACGGCTGGCACCAGAATGCCGACGGCAGTTGGTTCTACGGCCTGCACATTCTCTCCGGTCGCATCGTGGACCGCGCCGGCTGGCCGATGAAGACCGCGCTCCGCGAGATCGCGCAGATGCACCGCGGCGACTTCCGCCTCACGCCCTCGCAGAACGTCACCATATCCGGCATCAGCGAAAGGGAAAAACCCGTCATCGAGGCCATCCTCGCTCGCTACGGTCTCGACAAGGAAAACGCCCGCTCGGGTCTGCGCCTCAATGCGCTTTCCTGCGTGGCGCTGCCCACCTGTGGTTTGGCTCTGGCCGAGAGCGAGCGCGCGCTGCCCGACATCCTGGCCCGCTTTGAAACCGTGTTCGACGAGGCCGGCCTTCATGAAGAGGCGATCAGCCTGCGCGTGACGGGTTGCCCCAACGGCTGCGCCCGCCCTTATCTCGCGGAGATCGGCTTTGTCGGCAAAGCGCCCAATAAATACGCGCTCTACCTCGGCGCCGCCTACAACGGCACACGTCTCAACCGTCTCGTGTCGCCCAGCATCACGATCGAAGATGCCGTGAAGCTCCTCGAGCCCGTGATCAAACGCTTCGCCAAGGAGCGCAACGACGGTGAGCAGTTTGGTGATTTCTGCGAACGCGTGATCCTGCCGACGGATGCGACCTTCCACAAGGTCGGCACGGGCGGCTTGGTCCCCGCATTGGCACCGAAACCCGCCGCTCCTGCGGTTTGATTCGGTCCCTACAATAAAAAGGCCGCCGGGAAAATCCGGCGGCTTTTTTGCGTCGAATCCGAACGTGGGAAGCGAGCTGGCTCGCGATTCCGATCCTCGCGAGCGCGCTCGCTTCCCACGATTCCTAGCGTCGCTCAGCTGCCCGGTTTTTCGACCGGGATCGCTGCAAGCGCCGGGGGCACTTGATCAGCCGGATAGGTGGGGAAACTCAGTTCCAAGAGAGAGATTGCCGGGATCTCAAAACGCAGGGTGCCCGCGCTGCGGTCCACCAACATGGCCACGGCGACCGGCACGCCGCCGCCGTTTTTGATGATATCGATGCACTCCAGCACGCGACCACCGCGCGTGACCACATCCTCGACGATTAAGACGCTTTCGCCGGGCGCGAATTTGAAACCGCGACGCAGCACGAGGCGGTCGTTTTCTTTCTCGGCGAAAATGTAGCGCGCGCCCGTCTGGCGGGCGACTTCCTGACCGATCACCAGGCCACCCATCGCGGGTGCCAGCACCGTCGTGAATTTCAGCTCCTGCAAACGCGGCAGGAGCAGTTCGGTCAGGCGGCTGACGGCATCCATGCGTTGGCAGACCTGCGCGCATTGGAAATAATGGCCGCTGTGCAGGCCGGAACGCAGGACGAAGTGGCCGGTGAGCAGCGCCTTCGTGTTTTTAAAAATATCGAGCACTTCCTGTTGCTGGGAGTCCATAAGAGGGTGCGGCCGAGGCTGCGGGGCGGACTCGGAAAAAACAAAAACATTTTTGCCGCGACCGGCGTTTGTCTGCATTACTTTGCGTGTATGGTTATCGAACACGCACCTTTGGAAGATGAGCTCGGGGACGTGCTCGAAAAGGCGATGCGTTGCGCGGGCCTTGGCGAGGTGGAGTTGGGCGTTCGGGCCGGCGTGCCGGTGGAAAAAATCCGCGATGCCTGCGATTATCGCTATGATTTCACGCAGGACGAAATGCGCCGTATGGCAACGGAACTTCGGCTCAACGACGTGGGGCTTTGCGCCTTGGCTTCCGGCCACTATCCGCTCCCGGAGATCGGCGGGCTGCCGTTTTGCCTGTATCCGCTGCGCACGCCACACGGCATCGGCGTGGCCAACGCTTATCTCGTGGCCGACTGTGGGAGCCGACGCGGCGTGCTCTTCGACACGGGGGCCGATGCACAGGCGCTGCGCCGCGTGTGGCCGGCAGCGGTGCGGCACCTCGACGCGATTTTCATCACGCATCCGGAGACGGAGCACCTCGCCGGGTTGGCCGACGTGCAGGCTCGCTTCGGTCCGGTGCCGGTGTTTGGTCCGGTAGGATCGGCGATTCCCGGGGCGGTCGCAGTGGCGGAAGGCACGCGCCTCAAGCTCGGGGTTTTTGATGTGGAGACGCTGGCCACGCCGGGCCATGCCGAGGCGCACAATTGCTACGTCGTGCGCACGGCAGGGGTCACGACGAGCCGATCGTTGTTAATCTCGGGCGACATCCTTTTCGCGGGCTCGATTGGTGGCGCGTATTTTTGCAGTGAACGCCTCAAGAAGCACGTGAAGCGTCTGTTGGAATTGCCGCCCGACACGGCGGTGGCGGCGGGGCATGGTCCGCTTACCACCATTCAGAACGAACGGACCTACAATCCGTTCGTGTTTTGACTTTAGGATTTCAGCAAAGCGCGCAGCCGTGCGGTCGTCTGCTCGCGGTCAAGACGCGAAGCGGCGACGTCGAGCGTGAGTTCTTCCCAGCTTATGTCATCCGGGTGCGGTTCAACGCCATTTAGCCTCAAGAATACGATGCACGCGCCGAGCGCCGCACGTTTATTGCCGTCAACGAACGGGTGGTTGCGACAGAGATAAAACAGATACGCCGAAGCTGTTTCAGGAAGGTCGGCATACACGGACTTGCCGCCAAAGCTGGCCTGAGGGGCGGCAACTGCGGATTCGAGTAAAGAAAGTTCTCGAATGCCGGGAGAGCCACCAAAGAGACGAATGACCTCACCGTGTATTTCTTTTACGATCTCAACCGATAGGTGAAAGCAGTCATCAGGGGTTGGGCTCATGCGAGACGACGCATCGTGCGCGCGTAGTCTTTCATCGTAGTTTGGATGACCTTGGATACGTCATCACGCGACGGAGTCGCTCGGATAGGCGTAAGCGTGATCGTCCCGCCGGCGTGAATTTCAACATTCATTTCCTGTCCGGGGGTGAGGTGGGCGAGCTCCATCAACGCACTGTCAAAGATAATACCTTGGGAATTCCCAATCTTTGAAATCGTTTTAATCATGGCGTAAAACTATGTATTACGTGGTGAGGGTCAATCACGGGATGAGTCCCGGCGCGTGCCGGCGGCTCAGCTTTGAGGTTGCGGAGGCGGGGATTCCGCTTCTGTTGGCGGCTCATGAAATTGCACGTGTTGCCCTCCGGGCCGATTGAGACCAACGCCTTCCTTTTGACGGACTCCGCTCGGGGCGAGGCGGTCCTAGTCGATGCGCCGGGTGACATTTGGGCTTTGGTCGAACTGATCTTGGCGCGCGAAAAGTGCCGCCTCGTTGAGCTGTGGCTCACGCACGGACACTGGGACCACATTCAGGACGCCGCCAAAGTTGTGCGTGCTTCCGGCGCGAAGGTGCGCGGGCATAAGGACGACCGGCACTTTTTTGAAACTCCGGAGATTATGTCGGCGTTTCTGAGCGGCCGAATCACTTTGGAGAAGGTCGCCGTCGATCACTGGGTCGAGCAAGGGGACCGTTTCGAGGCGTTGGGCCGTGTCGTCGAGGTGAGGCATGTGCCGGGACACTGTCCGGGCAATGTGTTATTTTATTTCGTAGCCGAGGCCGCCGTTTTTGTGGGGGATGCGCTTTTTGCCGGAAGCGTCGGCCGCACCGACCTGCCCGGGGGTAGTCATGCGCAGCTCATGCAGGCGATCCGTGAGCAGATCTACACGCTGCCCGAGGCGACTGCGGTTTATCCAGGGCACGGTTCGGCAACGACGGTTGGCACCGAGAAGCGGACGAACCCTCACGTGCGCGGCTGAGGGGCGGGACACAAAAAAGCGCCGGATTTAAACCGGCGCTTTTTGTGATGTTCGAAAGCTTTACTTAGCCGATGTCGCCGGCTTGGCGGCGTCCAGCTTGGCGGAGTTCCACAAGTCGACCTGCATGTAGTAGTGTTCGCGGCGCTTGTAGTCGGCGGGCATCACCGAACGGGGCGTGAGAATGACGGGTTTGGCGGCCAGCACGGCTTCTTTTTCCTGCTGTTCTTTGATTGCAGCCAGTCGGGCGGACTCACGGGCGGACTCGGCGTCTTGTTTCTCCTGCTCGGCGACGGCGATCTTGGCAAGGGCGGCGCGGCGGGCGGCATCGGCGGCGGCAGTTTCCTTGGCGCGCAACTCTGCGGCGAGCCGGGCGGCTTCTTCGCGTTCGGCGGTTTCCTTGGCGAGCTTGGCGCGTTCCGCATTGGCGGCGGCAAGTTGGGCTTCGGCGGCGAGGCGAGCGGCCTCCGCTTCGGCTTGAGCGGCGCGGCGGCGGGCGAGTTCAGCGGCTTCGTCTTCGGCATCTTTGCGCGCCTTTTCGGAAGCGAGACGGGCGGCCTCGGCTTCGGCGGCGGCAAGCTCGGACTTACGGCGTTCGGCGTCCTCCTTGTCGGCCGTCACCAGGCGGGTGGCGTTCTCCTGGCTGAGGCGTTCTTTGTAGACGCGGTAGCCGATCAGGCCGAGGAGGATCAGAAGGATGAGGGTGGCTGCCAGTGCTTTTTTCATAAAAGGGGGAGGTGGGTTGACCGTTGGTAAGGGAATAAGTTTCGCGAGGCCGCACAAGGTTCATGGGCGTCGATGACGCCGGCTCGGCAAAACAGGAATGAGGGCAATGGCTTGAGCGAGACCGGGTCGATGTTCAAGAACAAGCCTGAGGCGGACGCGCAACGACGCCGCAGTCAGCCGTTTTCACTCCGTCTTAACCACGCGCACGCGCTTGGTGGCATGCTGCGGTTTGATGAAGACGTAGTCCACGAGGATGCTTAGCCCAAACACACTACCGAGCGTGCGGATGTTTCGCATCGCGCCGACCACGCTGGACAGCGGGCTTGCCGCCCGTTCATGCACACGAGTCAGCAATAAACAGGCGAGCAGTGCCAGGATCGGGGTCACGAGAAAGACTCGGTGATAAACATAAATCGAGGAGCCGCCTCCCCCCAAAAGGTGTTGCAAGACCTCGCCGCCAAGAATCGGTCCCATCGCGGTAACCAACGAGGTGATCGCGAGGTTGACGCTGATCGCGAGGGTCTTGGCCTGCGGAGGGATGATTTTGAGTTGGAGGTTGAACAACGACAGCACAAACCCGGTGCCCACCATGCCTCCGAAAGTCCACATGCCATAAAGTAACCAGCTGTTGGACGGCGTGAGAATGCACCACATAAAGTTCTGCACCTGCCACACGATCATGCAGAACAACATCACCGGCTTGTTGCCGAAGCGGTCGGAGAGCCTGCCCCATGCCGGGGCGGAGGCCGCGCCACCCACACTGGCGAGGATGACAATCGTGCTCACATTTTGAACCGACAAGCCCAGCTCCTGATACATAAATACCGTATAGAAAGGCCCGAAGGCGCTCGCGGCGAATCCCCACGCCGCTCCATACGCCACGAGCCACAGAAATGGCTTAATCGACAACAGTAGGTTCACCTGATCCTGCCAGGCGAGTTTGACCTCGGCCCGATCCCCGACCGGGGACTCCGCCTGGATGTTTCGCTGGAACAACACCGAACCGACCCGCAACACAACCGCGCCGGCCAAGAGAACTTGAAACGCCAACACCGAGTCGGCGAATTTGCCGAGCAACCACCCCGACAGGAGCAGGAAGGTAATCTGCGCCACCTGCAGCAGACGATTACGCAGGCCAAAGTATTTGCCGCGAAGCCGTATCGGCACCCACTCCTGCACCCACGACATCCAGCTCACGCCAGCGAGCGCCGATACCGCCGCCGAGATGGCAAAAAAAGTGATAAACCACCGTCCGCTAGTCTCCGGATCACCTATCGGCAGGAACGAAAGCATGACCGCCATCGCTCCCCAGCAGAGCGCCTGAAGCAAAGACGACGCCACTGAAACCGCCTTTGGCGAATACGCGCGGTTCACCAAGGGCATTAGAAACGCTTGAGCGAAATTTCCCCAAAACGGTAGCGAAGCAATCAACCCATACGTCGAAGGCGGCAGCTGAAACATTCCCGCGAGCAAGGCCGCGATGATGAAGTTGCCCGGTTGGAGCAGGTAGACGATGGGGGTCGCCGCAATGCCATCGTAGGTGCAATGGCGCAGGTTATGACGAAGCGGCGAAGGGGACATTTGATTTATAGAACCGAACAAGACGAACTCCGCATTTAAAACCATGTGCGCCGTAATAAAAGCCAAAGTCATCCAATCGAAAAATACGGTTGCATTGGCACGGTGGCTTCTCGGCAAGCTGCTTGTGACAACCGCAGCCGATGGCGTTGTCCGCCGGACTACCCGGAGGGTATTGCGCCGGGAACGAAAAACCGAGAGGTGCAGTCAGATCACCTCGACACGACCCTCTCGATTGAATTTCTACGGCGAAGCGGTGGCGGTTTTTCTATACGCCGGTCACTCCAGCGAAGGCGGACGATAATCGGTGAGCACCGCGACGCCGGTGCCGACCTTCAACTTCACTTCGAAACGGAGTGGCAACGAACGCTCGTCGGTCGAAACCCATACGCGCACCTCGCCGCCTCGCTTAAACATGCCTTGGGGTGGCCCGATCATTCGCGGGACCAGCAGAACCGTCCGGCGCGGCCCGTCGGGCGTGTCGATGGTTTCCTCGCCTTCGGCTTTGATGGTGAGCGGGTAAAATTTGTCGCTGGCCATCACCAGAGCGTCGCGTGATTCGCCGGGCTTGAGCTTCCAGACACGCGTCTGGATCAACGCGGTAATCAAGTCCATCGGCGTGCCTTCGGGCAGGGGCTTCGTGGCCGTCCGCGAGGGTCTCACATGGTCCACGAAGGAGAACTCGCGCTTGTCGTAATCAAAGGTAATCGAGGAGTGGGTGTTCCCTTTGTTTGAGCGCGACGTCGCGGCGGCGTTGAGCAACCGGCCATCGCGCGGGTCAAACAGGGTAAACGCGTCGCCATCGAACGAATACAGAACACGCACCACACCCCGCGTGCTGCTGGCGGTGGTTACGCGGAGTCGCTCTCCGCCTTCTCCCAACGAGACCGCCTCGGCGGCGATCTTGAGTTCGCCCGCATCGCCAAACATGCCCCAGCTCACGCGGTAGGTGAGTTGCTCACCGGACCGAAGCAACGCCACCGGTTCGCCCGCCCGGGCCGACGACCACACCGCGAGAAGGAGCATCAAAATGCGAAGGATGTTCATGGCTATGCGAGGGGGCCGGGAATTGCGGAATGAGGGAGTGCGCTCGCCGCCGCGAGTTTGGCGCAGGTCGCCAGTGTGTCGATTTCCGTCACGTTTTTATCGGTGCGTATTCGGGCAATGCGCGGGAATCGCAGCGAAAAACCACTGGCGTGACGTTCACTGCGCTGGATTGAATCAAAAGCGACCTCGATAATGACGTTCGGGACAACCGTCCGCCGCCGTCCGTTATCCGACAACGTGTGCTCAATGAAATGTCGCGTGAGGTCGGCGATTTCGACGTCCGTGAGCCCTGAATACGCCTTGCCGACGGCGAGGAGTTGCCCGCCGCCAGCATCGTCACGCACCGCGAACGTGTAATCGCTGAGCACGTCCTTGCGTTTGCCATGTCCGTATTCCACCGCGATCACCACGACATCGAGAGTAGCGTAGGCCTTTTTAAGTTTTAACCAGGCCTGACCGCGCCGCCCCGGGGTGTAGATGCTCTGCGGATCTTTCGCGAGGAGCCCTTCATTGCCGCGAGCGCGGGAGCGGAGGAACGCCGCCTCGATATCCTCGGCCGTCGCGGCATAGGTGACCGGGGCGAGATGCAGGCGAGCCCTGGTGTCGGCTGCCAGCAAGGCTTCCAACTCACGGCGACGCTCGATCAACGGAACTTTCAAGAGCGTGCGGTCGTCGCGCCAAAGCAGATCGTAGCAAGAAACCGAGACGGGGATTTCTTCGCCTAGAAAGAAATCTCCGCCACCGGTGCGCCCGAGACGTTTTTGCAGTGCGGCAAAAGGCAGGGCACGCCCCTCGCGCCACGCCAGCAGTTCGCCATCAATCACAAAGTCACCCGGCAAACCCAGGGCGAGTTGCACGATGTCCGGGAACTGCTCGGTGATCCGGTGCAGGTCGCGGGAATAGATATCGACGCGGTCGCCGCATTTGTGGAGCTGGCAGCGAATCCCGTCGTATTTTTCCTCCAACCACACGGGCGCTCCGAGGCGCGCAAGGATCGCATCGGCTGTGGGCTCGGGGCTGGCGAGCATGAACTGTAACGGATGAAAAACGCGAAGCGTGATCGCCGACAATCGGTCCGCCCGAGCGGCGCGAGACACCTCCAAAAGATCGCCGCAAAGGAGGTTGGCCTCGCGCACGGTCTCGACGGCCCGGCCGCACGAGGCGGCAATCGCCTCTTCGACGAGGCCCTCCTTCAAGCCGATGCGCAGGTCGCCGGTGATAATTTTGACTAGGTATTTGGCCGCACGCGGCGACAAGGTGCGCAATCGTTCGCGGAGCACGTCCAGCTTTGCTGAAGGCCCGCGGGTGGCGGCAAGCGTTTCAAAAGAGCGCGCGACCCCGGTGAGCGGCGCGCGGGTGGGCTCGGTCCGGCCGGCGAGAATTGCCTCCGCCGTGTCGCCGCTGTCGCCTGAACGAACGTAGGCACGACGGTAATCGCCCTCGTTGATCCCGGAGATCTCAAGCAAAGCCCGTTTGATCACCGCCCAGCCAAGATTGAGCGTGCGGGGGTCCGCTTGCGGAAAAGCCCGCCCCGTCAAAAAGAGCGCGGCGTGAGCGGCGTCGTCGGTTTCCAGCGTCTTCAAATAGTCGGAGAGCAGGCGGATTTTCTCAAGTTTACCGGTTGTTGATTTGATGCGCTCGGCCACGGCGGCAAACGCAGCCAGATCGTTGGCGTCCGCGCCGTGTGCGGACAACATCTCCGCAGGGTCGGTCATCAAAGCAGGGATCGCGACGGGAACTGCCGACGACGGAATGAGGAGTTCGAGTTGGTTGTCCCGACCGATGGCCCACGCCTCCACTCCACGCTCGCGGAGGGTGCGGGCGAAATCCTCCGCGAAGCCGTGCAAAGTGAATACCTTTTTCGGCCGAACACGCTCAACAAATTCGAGCAAATCAGTGAAGTCGGCGTGGTCCGACAACGGGAAGGCCGCGTCGCATTGGTAGCGAAAGATTGCGCCCGGGTCCAAGGCCCAGCCGGTGATCATCGCGGTGCGCGGACGCGGGATCGACCTCAGGAAGCTTGATCCCGGCGCGTGCGGCGGAGCGATGACGACATGGCCGCCCACCTCGGCGGCAGTAAACTCGCGATGCGCGGGAAACGTGAGCCCGCATTCCTCGTAAATCCGGGTAAGGCGGGCGGCTTGCCGGTGCAACATCACCGGAAGATTTGCCCCCGCCAGGCTACTCAGGAGCTCCTGGCTTTTACCGAGACTGTAGCCAAACAAAACCGGCGTCTCGCCGTCTTCGAGAGCCTGGCGGCAAAAGTGCGTGATCGCACGGAGCACGTCGTCCGTCGGCGGGAGAATGTAGTGGGGCCGTCCATACGTCGTCTCCATGATCAACACGTCCGCCGCCGGTGTAGCGCAGGGCTCGGCGGAGCGGCCCGGGCGGAGCTTGAAGTCTCCCGTGTAGAGCAGCCGTCCATGTTCTGCATGCTCCAGTAGAATCTGGGCCGATCCAAAAATGTGGCCGGCAGGGTGCAGCGTCACTGCGGTGTCGGGTGTAAGTTGCTCAGTTCGGCCAAACGGGAGAATATGCTCGCGACGAAGGGCAGGCATCCGCGCCCGCATCAGCTTCGCCGTGCCTTCGGAGCAAATGATTTCGTCGTGAGCGGCAAGGTGGTCGAAGTGCGCATGCGACACGAACGAGCGCGGAGCCGGGTAACGCGCGTCCAGCCACCAGCCGGTTTGCGGCAGCCAGACTCCATTACGAAATTGAACATCCCAAGCCATTCAGTGCCGACAAGGTTCGCAGGCCGGCGTCCGGCTCAAGCGCTACGGCGCAAAACTCTTAAGTTTTTGCGTCCAGCGAGTATTTACCCGCCCCGGTGAGCAGCAGCCCGAGGCAGACAACCGCCATCGCGACCGGGTGCGCCGCCGAATCCCAGCCGCCGAACGGATAGAATTTCCAGATCGAGGCGACCGCCATGGTGACAAACAACGCAAGCGCGGCCGGTCGAAGGAACCAGCCGATCATGAAGAGCAGACCACCGAACGTCTCCGCGACTGCGGCCGCAAGGCCCCAAGCCGTGTGGCCAAAATCGATACCCAGGTAGCCCACGGCCCCGCCGACGGACTCCCATTTACCCGGGCCGTCCGCCAGTTTGGGGAAGCCATGCACGATCATAAACAACGCTCCGATGCCCAAGCGGAAGACGAGCAGCCCCACATCGGACCACCCATCCAGGAATTTCCACTTGAGATTCATCTTAAGAGCCCAAGGGCACCGAGCACGAGCGTTGCCAGCACTCCGATTGCCGCGGCGATCCAATACCACGCAAGTCCTCCTTTGGGGCGCCGAACGCTTCGACCGAAAGCTCGGTCTTCGGCAGTCGATTCCTCGGGGAGGTCGAGCCCGTCATAGATCGACGTCTCACGCCATCCCGTGCGTTCATCCGCGCCGCATTCCGGGCAAGCCCGGGCGGCACGCGGGATCGCAGTGCCACAGTTGGCGCATTCTTCAGGAGGCGTCGGACGCGGCATGGGGGGCGATGGTCTGAATCGGCGTCGGCTCGCCGACCGGTTTGAAATACTTCCGTTTGACCAAGCGCCAGGCGGTCACAAAAAACGCCGAGAGCGGGATCGCCAGGACCATGCCGAGTATCCCGTTGAGCGCGGTGCCCCAGAAGAAAATCGAAACGATGATCGCCACGGGATGGAGGCCGGTGCGGTCGCTCATGATCTTGGGCGTGAGAAAGAAACCCTCGATGTTTTGCACGATCACAAAAACGATCAGAACAAGTCCGACGAGAGGCACGCCGCCCGCAGGCTGGAGTAGCGCGAGGGGCAGGGCGATGCTCAGGCCGAGGATAGTGCCGAGGTAGGGCACGATGTTTAAAATCCCGAGCACCAGCCCGATGATGAGTCCAAACTTGAGGCCCACCACCGTGAAGCCGGCTGCGAGCAGCGCGCCCATGATCAACCCGATCACCAGTTGTCCCCGGAAAAAGGATACAACGATCGAGATGAACTCGCGCACGAGGAACGTAACGTCTCCGCGGACGTCGGCTTTCAAAAACGGGAGCTGTGTTTCCAGATTTTTTGTCGGCTCGTGGCTGGAGAGCAGGAAGAAGAAAAGATAGATCGGCACGACCGCGAGGTGGGTCACGAAGCCAAAAACGCCGAGCAGGCCATTGCCGGCTGATTTGAGGGTGGGCAACGCTTGGCTGGTGAGCTGCTTCGCTTCGCTTAGCAACCCGTCAACCGCAGTGCGGATAGTCGGATTCGCCAGCTGTTTGTGGCCGAATTCAATCCATTGCGGGTAGTGTTTCTGGATGTAGTCGATCGCATTCAGCCAGAAATCCGGCACGAAGGCGATGAACGCAAAGACCTGCTCGACGAGCGGTGGCGTAATGAGGAAAAGGCCTCCCGCAATCACCAAGACAAACACTCCGTAAAGGGTGATGACTGCACTCAGGCGCTCAAGTTTCAACCTCAGTTCGAGCAGTTCAACCACCGGGCGCATAATCAGCGCCATGATGCCGGCGACCGCCAACGGCCACAGCACGCCGGAAAAATGCCCCACCAAGAAGGAAAGCACGATAAAAACACCCACCAGCAAGGCTATGGTGCCCAGAAGGGCGAACAGCCCGAGAGCAAAGCCCACGAGGCGGCGCTGACTGGGGCTTAACAGACGTGGTTCTTCGAGTTCTGACATCGCGCAAAGCACAAGCACCCGCGCCTGCATACGCCAGCCGAAAGGTCCGCCGGGCCCCGTCTGGCTTGCGTTCGCGTTGAATTGATTACGGTGTCGATTCGTTACATGCAGGCCGCGACCCACATCCACGTCAAAGGCGCCCGGGAGCACAACTTGAAGAACCTCGAGTTGCGCATTCCTCGCGGGAAACTCGTGGTCATCACCGGTCCGTCGGGTTCAGGGAAATCATCGCTGGCGTTCGACACGATCTACGCGGAGGGCTACCGAAAATACATGGAGTCGCTCTCCACGCAGGCCCGCCAAGTCCTGGAGCAACTCAAGCGCCCCGACGTTGATTTCATCCACGGACTCTCCCCGGTCCTCGCGATCGAGCAGCGCACGGGCGGCGGTTCGCCGCGAAGCACGATCGCGACCGTCACCGAGATCGCCGACTACGCACGGCTGCTCTGGGCGCTCCATGGTGGCCAACGTTGCCCGAAGGACGGAGGCCGCGTCTTACAACGTTCGCTCGACGACAACGTGGCGCGCGTGCTTCGCGAGGTTTCCGGCGAGCGCATCATGATCTTGGCGCCGGCGTTGAAAGCCAGGCCCGCCGTCCTGCGCGACGAGTTGCCCCGCATTCGTCAACGCGGGTTTCAACGCGTCCGCCTCAATGGCGAAATCAAAAACCTCGATGACGCGAAACTTCTGCCGACCGGCGCCGGCTCGACCGAGATCCAGGTGGACTTGGTCATCGACCGCCTCGTTGCCATCGCGGACCAGCGAAGCCGGCTCGCCGACTCGCTTGAACTCGCCTTTCGCGAGGGGAAGGACCGCGCCCTCGTGCTCGCCCAAAAATCGGCGGACGCACCGTGGCGCGAGTTAAGCCTAAGCCAGTCCCTGGCCTGCGAAGTGTGTGGCGATGTGTTCGATAAACTCACCCCGCGGCACTTCTCGTTCAACCACTCCGAAGGCGCGTGCAGCACCTGCGGCGGGCTCGGACGCAAGCTCCGCTTCATTCCCGAGCTGGTGATTCCCGATCCAGAAAAATCGGTGCGCGGCGGAGCGGTGAAGCCGTGGCGCATCGGTGGAAAAAATCTTATCATCAAGCATAACGCGCAGCTCAAGCAGCTCGCCGAACAGCTCCCGTTTGACCCCGACACCCCGTGGAAAGAACTGCCGGCGAACACCCGCGACGTGCTGCTCAACGGGGCGGGGGAGCGGCTGTTTGCGTTTAAGCTGAAACGCATGCGCGAGCCGAAGGCCATGCCGTTTGCGGGCATCATTGGCGACTTGGAGGAGAGTTTTCGCGAGACCGATAGCGACGGGTTCCGCGCGCGCCTGACCACGTTCATGATCAGCGGCGAATGCCCCGAGTGCCACGGTTCCCGCCTCAATGCACGCAGCGGCGCCGTCACGGTGGCGGGGAAAACCATCCCGCAGTTCTTCGCTCTGGACGTGGGCGACGCCCACGCGTTTGCGACCTCGCTGGTCGTCGAGCTTTCCGGCAACGAGGCGCTGAAGGAGATTGTGACCGGTATCGAGCAGCGCCTGCGTTTTCTGCTCGAAACGGGCTTGGGCTACCTGACGCTCAACCGCGACTACGACACGCTTTCGGGCGGCGAAGCCCAGCGGGTGCGTTTGGCTACGCAACTCGGCATGGGGCTCATGGGTGTCATCTACGTGCTCGACGAACCCAGCATCGGCCTGCATCCGCACGACAACCAAAAGCTGCTCGAAACGCTTCGCGAGTTGCGCGATCGCGGAAACACCGTGCTCGTGGTTGAACACGACGAGGACACGATGCGGATCGCCGACGAAATCATCGAACTCGGCCCCGAGGCAGGCACCGAGGGCGGCAGTATTTTATTCCAAGGAACGCCGTCGGCGTTGATGGCGATGTCCGCCAAACAATCACGCACCGGCCCGTATCTCGCCCGCAAGGTTCAGGTGACCAAGGACGTCGCGACCAAGAAATCGGACGGTCACTTCTTAACCGTGCGCGAAGCGCGGGCGAACAACCTGCGCGACGTCGACGCGCGTTTCCCCGTCGGCTTGTTAACCGTCGTCACCGGCGTGTCGGGCTCCGGCAAGAGCACGCTCGTGAACGACGTCCTCGCGGCGGCCGCCGCGCGCAAGCTCAACGGAGCCACGCGCGTCACTCCCGGCCTCCATCGGCACATCGAAAACCTGGACCAGTTCGAGAAGCTCGTGCAGGTGGACCAATCGCCCATCGGCCGTTCGCCGCGCTCCAATCCCGCCACCTACGTGGGCTTGCTCGACTTGTTGCGCGATTTGTTTGCCCAGGTGCCGCTGGCCAAGGTGCGTGGTTACAAGGCCAGCCGGTTTTCGTTCAACGTGCGCGGCGGGCGTTGCGAACGTTGCCAAGGCGACGGGGTCATCAAGCTCGACATGCAGTTCATGGCGGATGCCTACGCGCCGTGCCCAAGTTGCGGTGGCCGGCGTTTCAATCGCGAGACGCTGGAAATTCTGTTTCACGGCAAGTCGATCGCCGACGTTCTCGATATGACCGTGCGCGATGCGATGATGCTTTTCCGCAACATCCCGCGCGTGATGGACAAGCTTGAAACGCTCAACGCCGTAGGCCTTGGATACCTCACGCTCGGCCAGTCCGCGACTACGCTTTCGGGGGGCGAAGCGCAGCGATTGAAACTTTCGCTTGAGCTCAGCAAGCGCCAGCAAGGCGGCACGCTCTACATCCTGGATGAGCCGACGACGGGTCTTCATTGGGTCGATATCCAGCATCTGATGAACCTGCTGTTCAAACTGCGCGATCAGGGCAACACGCTGATCGTGATCGAGCACAACCTTGATGTAATCGCGTTGGCCGACTGGATCATTGATCTTGGGCCGGGCGGTGGTAGCGCAGGCGGGGAAGTGGTCGTGTCCGGGACGCTCGCGGTAATCGAGGCCGAGCCGCGCAGCCTGACCGGTGCCGCACTGAAACGCTGGCGGAAGGGTTGATGGGTATCGCCACGTAGGCCGCGTTTCGAGCGTAGCGACAGTCGGCCACTCGCTCGCGCTCCGAACCGCGCCTGCAAGCAGGCCGCCTACCTTCGGGAAGTGAGACGTGTCCGTTATTTCAACAAAGTAGAATCAGCGCGCTCCCGCTTTGAGGGCTTTCCGCTTCCGGTTCCAAATCACGAACACGATCAAGCTGACGCCCACGATGACGATCACGGCCCAGATTACGTAGCCCTGGGTTTGCGACAGGGTGCGGTGGAACTGTTCGACGTCGTCTTTAAATTTGCCCCACAGCCAGTGGCCCAGCCACACGAAGACGGGCACGCTGAGCAACGCGGCGAGACCGTCGAAGAACAGGAACTTAAAAAAGGGCACTTTCATCGAGCCCGCCGTGAAAAAAATCGGGGCCCGCAGGCCGGGCAGAAAGCGGGCGATGAAAAGACCCATCGATCCGTTCTTCTCGAAGAAGTCCACGACCTTGGCCTGCTTTTGCGGAGGGAAGATGCGTTGAAACCAGGGCGAGGTGAGCACCCAACCGCCAACGTGACGACCCGCGAGGAACGTCATGGAATCGCCGGCGAGGACGCCCGCATACATCAGTGCGCTGATCTCGATCCACGAGCGACCATCGATCTGGCCGAGCACGCCCGCCGTCACCAGGACGATGTCTTCGGGAATTGGCAGCCCCAAACCGCAAAGCAGCAGGACGAAGAAGGGCCCCCAAAGAGAAAGGGGGGAGTTCTGAAAAAAGCTCAGGAGCGTCTCGAACATTTGGGGGACGGTGGTTGAAACAGCGGTCGTCACCTATGCCAAGATTTAATAACTATCCACGCGCGATGACGGTTTGCCGGAACGGATGCGGAGTTGCGGTTTCTAAGCAGTTTAGCTCATTTACCCGAGATCAGCTTTTTACTCTGGTGTAAGCGCTTCGGTTTTCTACTCCCCATGAAACTTCCATCCCGCCTTGTTGGTATTGCGCTAGTGCTCGGCTTTTTAACCGGTTGCACGACGGTTCAAGAAACCGGGCGCTCCCAACTCATGCTTGTTTCGCCCGCTCAAGAAGCGCAGATGGGCTTGGCTGCGTTCGACCAGATTAAAAAGGACGAGAAAATATCAACCAGCCCCGCGATCAACGCCCGTATTCAGCGCATCGGCAAACGCATCGCGGCGTCGGTTGGACGCGAAGTGCCTAATGCCCAATGGGAGTTCGTCGTTTTCGATTCGCCGACCGTGAACGCGTTTGCGCTGCCTGCCGGAAAGGTGGGCATCTACACCGGGCTGATCACTATCGCGGCCAATGACGATGAAATCGCCGCCGTCATGGGGCACGAAATCGCCCATGTGACCTCACGTCACGGGGCCGAGCGCACCTCGCAAAACTACGCGATCGCCGGTGTCGGCCTGCTCGCCGCGATCGGCATGGAGGTCAACGATGTGGACCCCGCCAAGCGCAATATGGCGCTCGCCGCCTATGGTATCGGCTCTCAAGTGGGCTTGGCCCTGCCTTACTCCCGATTGCATGAAACCGAAGCGGATTCGGTGGGCCTCCGGTTTGCCGCCGGCGCCGGTTACGACCCCCGTGCGGGAGCTTCGTTCTGGAAGAAAATGTCCGCTAAAGGCGGGGCTAAGCCGCCGGAATTCCTTTCCACGCACCCTTCGGACTCCACCCGTATTGCGAATCTTGAAAAACTCGCCCCGCAATACATGGGCCTCTACGAAAAAAGCAGAGCCCGGTATGAGTGAAGCCGCCGGATTGAGGCAGCTGATTGCCGGAAGGACGACACGGAGGTCGTCCCTCCCTTTTGTCACAGGCGACTGAGCTCCTCCGGGGTGGCGAGCAGGTAGCTGATTTTGCCTTCGGAGACTTCGCGCAGAGCCGTGTCTTCGGGCGAGAGTTTTTCGAGTGACTCCACCAGCGGACGGCTTCCGCGCCGGAGTTGTTTTACGCGGCGTGAGATGACGTTGATCAGTATGTTCGGGTCATCGATAATCTTGCGGGCGGCTGCCAGGTAATCGTCTCTCATGGTGTCGTGGGATTGGTCGGGCCGATGTTGTGATTCAAGCGACCGGTGGTCGTTTTCATCTCGGCTGAATAGGTCGTTATAAAAGTCGTTAGGCAGGAACACGATGTATATCGACCCGTATTCGGACCGAAGTGGTCAACGGGTTGCGCGGTCACGTGCTTAGCCTACGTAATTGGCGTGACCTGGCTCCGTTCGGCGCGGTTCTCCCCAGCGCTCTTTCAGCTAGCCCACCTGCGCTGAATCCTCCACGTTCGCCGCATGTTTGATCCTGTCGAAAAGCTAAAGGAGTTTATCCGCCATCCCAGCGTTTCTGCCGACCCGGCTTTCAAGGCGGGCATGAAAGGCGCGCTTGATTTTACGACCAGTTTGCTGGCGTCGATCGGCTTCAAAATTGAAGTGGTTAAAACCGACCTCCACCCGATCGTCCTCGCGACGCGGGGTGAGAATCCCGCCTGGCCGCATGTCATCATTTACGGCCACTACGATGTGCAACCGGCCGATCCGCTCAACCTCTGGAAGAGCCCGGCGTTTGAGCCCGAGATTCGCGGCCACCGTCTCTACGGTCGCGGAGCGGCCGATAACAAAGGCCCGCTGATGACCCATATCTCGGCCGTGGCGCGACTGCTGGAACGCCGGCCCGACCTGCCGCTGCGCATCACCTTTATGATCGAGGGCGAGGAGGAGATGGGTAGCCCCAGTTTCCCGAAGTTTCTTGAGGCTTATGGCGAACGCTTGAAAGAAGCGGACTTTGTTTTCTTGTCCGATACCGGGCTGCCCACCGAAGACCAAGTCGTGATCACCTGCGGTCTGCGCGGCCTCGTGTTGTGCGATGTGGTCGTCACGGGCTCCAAAGGGGATCTGCACTCGGGCCTGCATGGTGGCGTGTTGCGCAACCCGATTCAGGCCGTGGCCGAGTTGTGCGCCTCGTTGCACACGCCGGATGGACGCGTGGCGATCGACGGTTTCTACGATGACGTGATGCCGGTCGAAGAGTGGGAACGAGACCAGATTCGTAGGCTTGGGGCGGATACGGAGGAATACCGGAAGTTTCTCGGTATCCCGGCTTTTCATACACCGCCGGGCTACACTCCGTTTGAGGCCACCCGTGTGCTGCCCACCCTGGAATTCAACGGAATCGGCGGCGGATATCAAGGAGAGGGGACCAAGACCGTAATTCCGAGCAAATCGTTCGTGAAGATCAGCTGCCGGCTGGTCGCGAATCAGAAGCCGGCGAAGATTCGTGAGCTGCTCTATGGGGCGATTCATGCGCGCATGCCGAAAGACGTGACCTATGAGATCGTCGATCAACACGAGGGCACGCCATATGTGGTGGTTCCGCCTGATCGCGCCAACACGCCGAAGGACCAGTCGCCGGTTCTGGCCGCCGCTTTTCGTGCGGCCGACAAGGCCATCGCCGAAGTCTTCGGCAAGCCACCGCTCTACCTGCGCGAGGGAGGCAGCGTGCCGATCATCGCCGATATCAAGCGCATGACCGGACTCGATTCGGTGATGATGGGCCTGTTCCTGCCGGAGGACAACCTGCACGCCCCCAATGAAAGCTTTAATCTTAACGTCATGGAAAAAGGAATGCGGGCGTCGGAGCGCATCATCGAGTCGATTGCAGACACCGGGGCGCGCTGAGTAGGGAAGTCCAGCGTTCCGTCGCTTACCGCAGAGACACGAAAAAGCCCCGGATCACTCCGGGGCTTTTGTTTTTAGAATCGAAAGGCTCGATTACTTGAGAACCACAAGGTCGACGCGGCGGTCTTTGGCCTGCGTGACTTCGTCGGCGTTTTCGACGGCATCGAGGTCGCCCTTGGAGAGGACTTCGAGCTTGTCGGCGGCGACGCCGGTGGTGGTCAGGTATTGCTTGGCGGCGTTGGCGCGGCGGTCACCGAGACCGAGGTTATACTCGGCGGTGCCTTTCCAATCGCAGTGGCCTTCCAGGAGGAGGCGGGCGGTGGGGTTGGCATCGAGGTAGGCCTTGGCGGCGTCGAGTTTGGAACGCTCGGAAGCCTTGATGCCGGATTGGTCGAAATCAAAATAGACGGTCTGAGCGGCGAGGGTGAGGCGATCACCGTTGGCGAGATCGTTGGGATCGCGGCCGTCGAGACCGGTGCCGGGAGCAGCGCCGCCGAATTCGCCGAGGGTGGCACCAGAGAGGCCGTCAGGCCCGATCACGGTGGCGGAGGGGTCGGGACGCTTGGGTTTTTTGGAGCAACCGGCGAGTGCGACCACGGAGGCTAGGAGAACGAAGCTGAGTTTCTTGGAGGAGAGGTTCATGTGAACGATAAAAAAAGATGCTAGGTGGTTTGACGTTATCGGGCATTCAAATTGGGTCGCAAGATATTTAACGAGACAACCCATCGAACCGTGCCCTCTCCAACTTCCGCCGCTTGGTTTCTCTTTGATAATGGTTCTCTGCGGCCGGAGTCGACGCTGAGCCTGCGCCGGGTGGCGGCCGCGTTGAGCGAACGCACGGGTCTGCCAATTCGAGCGGTGTCGCTCTTGCATTCCAGCAAAGTGCCGATCGAGGCGTTGGGCGGCGAAGCGGCTGAGTTGTTGGAGCCCGCGCTGCTCGCGCATTTCGAGGCCTACCCTGATGTCGAGGCGGTGTTGCTTCCTTTGTTCTTTGGGCCGAGCGCGGCGCTGACCGAATACGTGCCGGTTCGCTTGGTCAGCGTGCGTGAGCGTTTTCCGGGCGCGCGGGTGAAACTGGCGCCGTGGTTGGTCAACCAAGATGACAGCGATATCCGTTTGGCCGAGGTGCTGGCCGATCAGGTGCGCGCCACCGCGCGCGCACGCGGCTGGAGCCGGCCCAAGGTAATCTTGGTCGATCATGGTTCGCCCCAGGCGGCGGTCGCCGAGGTGCGCAACTATTTGGGTCGGCAGGTGGGCGCAGTGCTGGGCAACGAAGTGGAGGCGTTGGTGGCGGCATCCATGGAGCGCCGAGAAGGCGAAGCGTATGCCTTCAACGAGCCGTTGCTGGAGACTGCGTTGAGAACGCCGCCTTTTGATCGCGGAGAGGTGGTGGTGGCCTTGCAGTTCCTTTCGCCGGGCCGTCACGCGGGACCGGGCGGCGATATCGCGACGATCTGTGCCGCCGTGGAGGCAGAACACCCGGACCTACGCACCCAGATGACGGAACCCATCGCGGTAGATGCGAGGTTGGTGGAGCTGCTCGCGGAGAGACTGGACCAGGCGGCCGACGTGTAATCCCGGGCGACACGCTGTCTGGCTTTGCGCGCCGGTGCGAGCGCGGCGAACGTAACCGTAACGATGAAGCCTAGACGGTCTTCTTGTGTTCGATGAGGCCGACCTCGAGTGCGTAACGAGTGAGACTCGCCACGTCGTGGAGGTTGAGTTTGCGCATCAGATTGGTGCGGTGGTTGTCCACCGTCTTCACGCTGATATCGAGCTTCGAGGCGATTTCCTTGGTGCTGTTGCTCTCGGCCACGAGCTGCAGGATTTCGCGTTCGCGGTCGGTGAGGAAATCGGCCGTGGCGCTCGATGCGGGATTAGCCACGACGTTGCGCAGAAGGGAGGCGACGGCAGGTCCGAAATAGGTGCCCCCGTTGGCCACGGTTTCGAGACCTTTTTTGAACTCAAACAAGCCGGCGGTTTTTTCAACGAAACCATGCGCGCCGGCCTCAAGCATCTCGCGAACGAGCACCGGATTTTCATGGCCGGAGAAGACGAGCACGCGGACGTTCTTCAACTGCTTTGTCAGGCGGCGGAGTAAGTCCACGCCGTTTAACCCGGGCAGCTTGGCGTCCAAAACGAGAAGATCGGGCTTCACTTCAAGGCAGAGATTAAGGGCGCTTTGGCCATCCCCGCTTTCGCCGACTAGCTTGTAATTCGTGTCGAGTCGCAGGATCTCGACCAACATTTCACGGATAGCAGTCTGATCCTCAATTATAACTAATCGTTTCATGCGGGCTGGACGAGAATGGGTAGATGGACTTGCCTAGGAGGCCTCGCGAGAGAACAGGAGCGACGTCACCATGAGGCGACACATTTATAAGTTCCCTTCGCGTTTTTTTCAAATCCCAATCCTCACGAATAGATGCCGTCGATTGTTTTACGCCTTATCTCGGCTGCCCTTGCCTGCGCATCTTTAGTCGGCTGCGCGGGGTTGCCGGAGGCACCGGCCCCCAAGCGGCCCACCCCTGCGACCGACGTGAGCCGGCTCCAAGCGTGGAAAGACGCCGAGCGGGTCGCCGCGAAGGACGACGGACGTATCACCGTGATCGGCAGCGGTGAGTCGATGCGTCCTATCTACGGCGAGAACACCGTATTGGTCTTGAGTAAAATCGGATACGAGGACCTCGCGGCCGGCATGCAGGTGGGCTACGTGAATAAGTCAGGGCGAAGCATCGTGCATGTTCTTCGGGAAAAGGATGCCGATGGCTGGAAGGTGCAGGGATTGAACAACGATGCTTTGGATCGAGAGCGGGTCACGCGCTACAATCTGATCGGAGTCGTCTACGCATCCTTCGCGACCGAAGAGGCCGAGAAGTAAAGATCAGCCCGTAGGCCACGGGGCCTGCGTTGTCTTTAATCGCTCTACGCGCCGGTGGTGGGTCGACCGGGATTCGAACCCGGAACCAACAACTTAAAAGGATGCTGCTCTACCATTGAGCTATCGACCCCCAGCCGCGTCTCGGCAACGACTCGAAGTATTCTACCTATCGGTTCTCCCCGGCTGTTTCACCCGCATCTAAAACGGGATAACAGTGAGTCGGCACCGACGTTCAAAAGCTTCGTTGTCACCTAACGAGCGGTAAGTTTTACGAGGGCTTCCGCGTTGCAGGCAAGCGAAAGTTTAGCCCACTTCAAACTCACGATAAAACCATCGTAAGTTTGCAGCTCGCGCGCGTGCGGCCGGCCCGCGTCCCCTGAATTCCGGGCTGTTATCCGCCGGCCGGATCGGTCAAGGGGCGGCGGTCGTGACGACGGCGCGGAGGCCGGGCTTGATGGCGCCGTCGGGGTTCTGCAGCAGCACCTTCACGCGCATCAGCCCGCTGGCCGCGTCCACGCGGGGATCGATGAAGTCGACGGTGCCCGCGAAGACCCGGTCGGCGTGAACGACTGGGCAGCGGATGCCGACGCGGTCGCCGAGTCGGAGGGCACCGGCGTCCTCGGCCCGGACATAAAATTGAACAAAGAGCCGGCTGATATCAACGAGCCGAAAGAGCGGCTGGGCGGCTGTGACAGTTTCGCCGACTTCGCGGTTTTTTTCCACGATCAGGCCGTTGATGGGAGCCTTGACGTTGCGTTGGTTGAACAGCTCGGCGGCTTGCTGGTATTGCAGGCGGGCGAGGTCGAGCTCGATCTTGTTTTTGAGCGCTTCGTCCTCGGAGATGATTTTATCGGCGAACAGATTGGCGGCGCTCTTGTTATCAAACTCTTTCTTCTCCAAGGCCGCTTTGGCGCGGAGCATGTCCAGTTCCTCGACCCGGCTGTAAAGCAGGGCGAGCGTCTCGCCCACCTTGATGGTGTCGCCCTCTTTGCGGGGCATCGTCGTGATACTGCTTTGAACGGGCGCGGAGACGACCACCTCTTGGAAGGGTAGTATCAGCCCCTCAAACTGCTGGCCGACGGCGGAAAGCGGGATGGTGGCGGCCGCGGAGACGAGCCCGCAGGCGAGCATTCGAGAAAAGAGGCGCATGGCGTGGTGGTTGGGGGGCGGATCAGCCCTCGGTTTTGAGATCGACGCGGAGATAATCGGCGATCGTGCCGAGGACGAATTCAAATTGGGTGATCGATTTATTGAGATCGACCAAGGTGGCGAGTTCGCGAGAGCGGGCGCTGCTGAGGTCGCGTTGGGCCTGGGCCACTTCGTAGCTGGTGGTCTTGCCCGTGCCGAGGATGCGCTGTTGGGCGTCGAGGCTGGCGGCGGCCAGCGACACGGAATCCTGGACGAGTCGAATGCGTTCGGCGGCGTTGGTAATATCGCGCTGGGCGGTGTCAAAGGCACTGAGTAAAACGACCTCGGACCGTTTTAGAGCCAACAGGGCCTGACGCTTGCGGCTGCGGGCTTCGGCGAGGCGGGCGCGGCCGGTGCGATCACCCAGGGGAACGTTCACGACGAGGCCTACGCTATAGGTAGGCTGGTCGCGGTTGCTGTAGTCTTTATAGCTATCGGAGAAGTCGTCGTTCATGCCATTGTAACCGAACGAGGCCTTGAGATCGACGCGCGGCCAGCGTTGGTTGCGGGCGTAGGCGATGCGGATGTCTTCGCTCTCGGTGAGTTCAACGCTGGCGAGGTAGGTGGGATTGGTTTTGAAAAGAGTAACCAGAGACTGCTCGCGATCAATGGCGGGTGCGGTGCGGACGATGAAGGCCGGATCAACGGTGAAGGCATCCCCGTCGAGCTCAAACTGATCGCGGGTGAGCTCCCGGAGCGTGTTGCGGCGTTGCGAGAGGAAATTTTGGGCGAGGAGCAATTCCTCGCGCGCCTCGGAGACGCGGGATTTGGCCTGAGTGACGTCGATCGGGGCCATGCGACCTTCGTCTAGGCGGCGCTGGTTGTCCCGAGCGAGCGCCTCGGCGACGGCGACGGCCTCTTCTTTCACGCGGATGTTTTCCTGGGCGAAGGCCATTTCAAAGTAGGCCGAAGCGACGTCGCGGAGGATGCGCAGGGCGGTCGCGTTGAGGTCGTAGCGAGAACTCTTGAGCGCGGATTTCTGGAGGCGAACCTCGGCCAGGTTGGCTGAAGGCCCGAAATCTTTAAGCAATGGCTGGGTGAGGGTAAGGGTGCTCGTGGAAACGAATTCCGGCCGATAACGAGCGGCGGGGGAGATCAGACTGCCGCCGCTGGAGATGGAAGTGTTCTCCGTCTTGTCCACACCGGTGAGTATCTCGTATTGGGTGCCGGTGGGCAGACGGCCGGTGATCCCGGTCTGGGCACGCCGGATATCTTCCTCGAAAATGGGGGCGAAGCGACCGGTCGTTCCGCCGCCCAAGGTCGAGGAGCTCGGATCGAAATTCTGCGGGCGTTCGCTGCTCGAATAAGAATAACCGGCCACCCAAGTCGGTTCGAAGGCACCCCAGGCGCCGTTGAGGCGGTATTGCTGGATCTGGGGATCGATGCGGCGGGCGCTCAGCTCAAGGTTGGAGTTCACCGCGCTGACCAGAAGGTCGTGCAGGCTGAGCACCGGAGCCGGGGAGGCATTAGCGGCCGCGAGGCTCGAAGCAAAGGCGACGGAGAGGGCGGCGGAGAGGAGGTGGGAAGGCGCGGACATAAGGTGATTCTTCAGAGGGAAAGTTCTGTTGTGTGGGCCAAACGAATCGGGAAAACCAGTCAAAACGATATCGGGAAAATCCTGGTGACACTAGCGTTGGCGCGTAAACCATCAGGGCAGTTATTGAGCTTGGAATCGGGTTCTTCCCGGCCCTAGCGTCGAAATCTGCGATTGTTCGCATCCTCCCTCATCGCAGCATGAATTCGTTTAACCGCTTTGGCATGTCCTCCGCAGAAACCTACGCACGCCTTGAATCGTGCAGGCTTTATGAAGGTGCGGTGAAAACGTTTTGGCCCCTGTTTGCGCGGACGTGTGGCGAGTTGGTTTCGGCCACGGCGACTCGGGTGGTGGTCAAGGCGGACGGGGTTTGGCGTTCGGTGGCGATCTGGCCGGACGCGCGGGAGTTCCCCTTTAGCGTGCAAGGGCAGCCGTTTGCGGAGCTCGCGGAGCGTGCGCTGCGCGAGCGGGTGATCCGGGTGCCGGCGAGCATGGACGGCGCGCCGGGATTGTTGTTGTTGGCGTTGGCCACGGGGGAGCCCGCCGACGCGAGTCTGCTGGCGGTGGCGATCACCCCGGGGAACAGCGAAGACGTCGACCAAGCCGCCGCCGTGTTGCGGCTCGCGGTGGATACGCCGTTGCTTTTCCAGCGTCAGCGTCAGCTCGACCGCGTGCGCCGCGACGTGGCCAACTACGCACAAGCGCTTGAGGTCCTCGCAGCCACGCACGTGCATACGCGCTTTCTGCCAGTTGCCATGTCGGTGATCAACGAACTCGCGTCCCGGCATCGTTGCAGCCGGGTGAGCCTCGGCTGGAAACAAGGCCTGGTTTTCCACGTGAAGGCCGTAAGCGGAACCGACCGCTTTGAGCGGCGGATGGAAGTGGTGCAGCGCCTGGAGGCGGCGATGGAGGAGGCCGCGGAGCAAGACGAGGAAATCGCCTGGCCGGTCTGGCCCGATAGCGACGCGGTGCATCGCGATCACGAGAATTATGCCAAGCACGAGCGACTGGGCTCACTCATGTCGGTGCCGCTGCGCGTCGATGGCGAACCTTGCGGGGTGCTCACCCTTGAACGAAGCGAGACCGAGGCGGCCTTCACCGAGCACGATGCGCTGGCGTTGCGCGTGGTGGCGGACCAAGTGGCGCGGCGACTCGACGATCTGCATCGCAACGACCGGTGGTTTGGCGCGCGGTGGGCGACCGAAGGCCGGAAGTGGTTCGCGAAGTTTCTCGGACCCAAGCAGACTTGGCTTAAGGCGAGTGGTATCGCCGGAGCGCTGGTGTTGGGCTTCGCGCTGCTGGTGCCGTTGCCGTATCGGGTGAACGCCAATTTTATCGTGCGCGCCGAGGCGCTGCTGCATCTGCCGGCTCCCTTCGAAGGCTACCTGAGCACGGTGTTGGTGCGGCCGGGCGACCTCGTGAAAGCGGGTGATCTATTGCTGAGCCTCGATCAAAGTGATCTGCGGGTGGAGCGCGCGGCGGCGCTCGCGGAGCGTCAGCGTTTTTCCAGCGAGGTGGAGCGCGCCGAGGCCGATCGCAAGCTGGCTGATCTGCGCGCCGCCAAGGCGGCCTTTGCGCAGGCGCAGGCGCGGTTGGAACTGATCGACTACCGTCTGTCGCGTGCCGAGATGCGCGCGCCGTTTGACGGCGTGGTGGTGGATGGCGACCTGCGTGAGCGGATCGGCGCTCCGGTGAAGCCGGGCGACGTGCTCATGAAGGTTTCCCGCCTGGCCGGACTCTATGTGGAAATGCGCGTGCCTGAACGCGACATCGATCTGATCGCGCGGAGCAAGACGGCCGATGTGGCGTTCACCACGCGGCCCGAGGACGCTTTTGCCGTGCGCATCGAGCGCATCGAGCCGGCGGCGCAAGTCGAGAAGGAGGGCAACGTGTTCGTGGTGCGCGGGCACCTGGAGCAAAGCAAACAGGCCGAGTGGTTGCGGCCGGGCATGAGCGGGGTGGCCAAAGTAGAGAGCGACCGCCGCACACTGGCGTGGATCGCGACGCACCGCCTCGTCGATTTCCTGCACCTGAAGTTCTGGTGGTGACCGCGTTATGAGCGAAAACCAACGCGCGATTTTCTCGGAATCCTGGCACCGCGTCGCCGGCCAGAAGCTCCGCCTGCGCCCGTCCGTCGCGATCCGACGGCAGACGTTTCGCGGCGAGCGCTGGCACGTCGCGCAGGACGGGTTCACTAATCAGTTTTTTCGCTTTCGCGAAGAGGCTTACGATTTTGTGGCCCGGCTGGACGGGACTCGCACGGTAGACGAGGTGTGGGCGGAATGCGTGCGCATCCGCCCCGACACGGCTCCGGGGCAGGGCGAGGTGGTGACGCTGCTCGCGCAGCTTTATCAGGCGAACCTGCTGATGGGCGACACGCCTGCGGACACGGTGCGGCTGTTTGCACGTCACCAAAAGCGGCAGCGGCAGGAACTCGTGGCGCAGTTGCTCGGTATTTTTTTCCTGCGCATCCGGCTCTTTGATCCGGACCGGCTCTTAACCCGCACGTGGCCGGCACTGCGTTGGCTGGTATCGCGACCGGCGATGTTCGTCTGGGTGGGCGTGCTCCTCGCCGCGCTATCGGTCGTCCTCGGCCAGTGGGACCGTGCCATGGACCAGTCGCAATCGGTGCTCGCGCCGGGCAACCTGCTGTTGCTTTACAGCGCGTTCACGGTGGCGAAATTGATCCACGAGTTCGGTCACGCCTATGCCGTCAAGGCCTTCGGCGGCGAGGTTCACACGATGGGCGTGATGTTGTTGGTGTTTACGCCGGTGCCCTACGTGGATGCGACGGCGGCGTGGGCGTTTCGCGAACGTTGGAAACGCGTGATGGTGGGCGCGGCGGGCATGATTCCCGAGATCGCGTATGCCTCACTCGCCGCGCTGGTGTGGGCGAATACCGGCCCGGGCACCCTGAACAGTCTGGCGTATAACACGATGATCGTGGCCTCGGTCTCGACGCTGGTGTTCAACCTCAATCCGCTGCTTCGTTTCGACGGTTACTACATGTTATCGGACCTCGTCGAGAGCCCTAATCTGCAAACTCGGTCGGGGCGCCAGTGGGTGCACCTGTGGGAGCGGCATGCGTTAAAGGTCAACGTGCTCGAGAGCCCGGCCCGCACGCGGACGGAGGCGACGGGGCTGACGATTTTTGGTGGGGCGAGCTACGTTTATCGCATGGTGATCACCGTCTCGATCATCCTGTTCGTGGCGGATCGCTATTTCGGTCTTGGCTTGCTCGCGGCCGTGTTGGCGTTTGTCGGGGCCTTCATCATCCCGGCGGTGAAGGCGGGCAAGTATCTGGTGCGCGAGCCGCGGATCGAGCGCTCGCGACGTCGGGCGCTGCTGATTGCCGGAGGCGCGCTGGCGGCGGTGGTGCTGTTCCTCGCCTTCATCCCTATGCCTGACCATTTTCGAGCGCCCGGGTTGGTGCGCGCCGCCGGTTCGACCGATGTGAATTCGCCGGTGAGCGGATGGATGGTCAGCTTGGAAACACCGAGCGGCACGCAGGTGGGCGAGGGGCAGTCGTTGTTGAAATTGGAGAGCCCGGAGCTGCTGCTGCAGATCGCGGCGGCGCGGGCCGAACTCGCTCAAGCACTGGTGCGTGAGCGCCAGATGCAGGCGGAGTATTCGGCCGGCATTGAACCGATGCGCCTGCGCCGCCAGGCATCGGAGGCGGTGGTGGCGCGTCTCGAAGCCGATCGCGCTGCGCTCGACCTGCGCGCACCCGCGGCGGGGCGTTGGGTGGCTTTGCGCACCGAGGATTGGGAAGGCCTCTATGTCGGGCGCGGCATTCGCCTGGGCGAAGTCGTCGGACCCGGCCCGGACTGGGAATTTTTCTCCGTGGTTTCGCAGGACGACGCGAGTGCGCTGTTTGCTGCGGCCGGGCAGGAAGCCGAGGTGCGTTTCCAAGGCAATGCCGGGCGCGACGTGACCGTGAACTCCTGGCGGGTGGTGCCGGGCCGTCAGGAGCAATTGCCGGGACCGGCGCTCGGCTGGATGGCGGGCGGACCGGTCAAGACTCGCGAGAACGACCAGCGAGGCGTGCTTGCCGACCAACCGTTTTTCCTCGTGGTGGGCCGCGTCGCCACCAGCGGCGTCGAGGCGGGCGACGGGCCTTTGCTCTGGCAGGGCCGGCTCGGCGTGATGCGGTTTTCGCGGCCGTGGAATCCCCTGCTCATCCAATGGGCGCGCGACCTCCGGCAGCTGCTCCAGAATCGCTACCAGATTTAAGTATTCGGAAGCCTGATACGCGCACTCATCCCCATGCCCGCACCGCTGACCGAAGTCCGCCGCACCGAATTGCCCGCCCGGGAGAAACTCCCGTCCGGGTTGGATGCGGTCGTGCACGGGGCGCAGGGCCGCTGGCGGCGCCGGGTGCGGCAAGCGGCCGGTTTGCGCGAGCAGGCGCTGCGTCTGCACGCGGACCAGGGGGCTTTGGAGGCGCTGGACGACAGCCAACTGCGCGTCAAGGTGCGCGAGCAACGCGCCCGCCTGCGACGCACGCCGGATGCGCGTTGGTCGGAGAGTTTTGCCGAGGCGTTGCCGCTGGTGGCGGAGCTGGCCCGCCGGCATTTGCACCTGCGGCCGTATCCGGTGCAGCTGATGGGCGCGCTGGGTTTGGCGCACGGCCGGCTGGTCGAGATGGCGACCGGTGAGGGCAAGACGCTGACGATCGGACTCGCCGCCGCGTTGATGGCCTGGCGGGGGCGTCCGGTTCATGTGGTCACGGCCAACGATTACCTGGCGCAACGTGATGCCACGACTATTGCCGCGCTTTACGAAGCCTGTGGCGTCCGCTCGTCGGCCGTGAGCGGTGAACTGGACCCGGCGGCCCGCCGCCACGCTTATGCGGCGGAGGTCGTCTACACGACCAGCAAGGAGCTCGTGGCGGATTTTTTGCGGGATCGCATTTTGCTCGGGCCGCTCGCTGATCCGGCGCGCCGGATGGTGGCGCGCCTGATCCGGCCGCGCGGGACGGTGCCGGCGCTGGACCAGACGGTGCAGCGCGGCTTGCACACCGTGATCGTGGACGAGGCGGACAACCAACTGATCGACGAGGCGGTAACCCCGTTGATAATCAGTCGCCCGCACGACGACCCGACGATGGTGGCGATGTGCCGCGAGGCCGACCGGGTGGCGGCGGGCCTGTTGCCCGGTGAGCACTACGAATTGGAAGCGCGGCACAAAGAAGTGCGGCTCCTGCCCGCCGGACGCGCACTCGTCACGGAGTGGTGCGCGGAGTCGGGGAGCGGCCGGTTTCGGCAACCGGCCTGGGTCAGCGCCTTGGTCGTGCAGGCGTTGCAAGCGCGGCACTTTTTCCTGCGCGACAAGCAATACGTGATCGTGGACGGCAAGGTCATCATCGTGGACGAGTCCACGGGACGCCTCATGCCCGGACGCTCGTGGCGACTCGGTTTGCACCAGGCGGTCGAGGCAAAGGAAGGCGTGGAGGTTACCCAGCCCAACGAGTCGCTCGCGCGGTTGAGTTTTCAACGTTTCTTCCGGCTGTTTCGCCACCTTTCCGGTATCACCGGAACTGCGGCGGAGGCAGCGCCGGAGTTCTGGCGGATGTATGATCGCGCGTTGCTGGTGGTTCCACCCAACCGGCCAAGTCAACGCGTGGCGGCGCCGGCGCGCTACTTCGCGAACGCCGATGCGAAGTGGGCGGCGGTGGTCGAAGAAATCGTGCGGTTACACGACGAGGGTCGCCCGGTGCTCGTCGGGACCCGGAGCGTCGCGGCGAGCGAGCACCTCGGGCGTTTGCTTTCAAACCGGTTGCTGAGCTTTTCGCTGCTCAACGCGAACCATCACCGCGAGGAGGCGGGCATCGTGCATCTCGCGGGCGAACCGCATGCCATCACCGTGGCGACCAACATGGCGGGGCGCGGCACCGATATCCGGCTGGGTGCCCGGGTGGCGTCGGCGGGCGGCCTGCATGTGATCCTAACGGAGTTGCACGATTCGGCGCGCATCGATCGCCAGCTGTGCGGGCGCGCGGGCCGGCAGGGCGATCCGGGGAGCACGCGGTTGTTTGCGAGTTTGGAGGACGATCTGGCGATCCAATTCATGCCGAAGATCGTGGCGCGGTCGTTGCGCCGCTGGCTATCGACGCGGCCGGGCGGAATGCCGCGCGAGGGTCTCGAAGCAAGCATGGTTGCGTGGTGGTTGCGACGCGCGCAACGCGCGGCGGAGAGCCAGTCGTTTCGCCAACGCCGGATGGTGATGGAACAGGATCAGGAATTGGCGGAGTCGCTCATCCCCGGGAGCGGGCCGGATCAATTTTGATGTCCCCATGATCAGTCGCCGCAATTTTCTAGGTGGGAATCGTCCGGGCGGTCTTCGCGGGCGGACGTGTCTCCGGGCTCTGGTCATCGCGGTGTCGATCACTCTGGGGAACGCGATACTTCGGGCGGCCGATATCACACCGCCGTTTGGAGTGGAGACTGCTGCCGGTTACGCGGGTAGCGGGAGCGCGAACGGCAGCGGGGAGGCCGCGAAATTCAACACGCCCAACGGTGTCGCGGTGGACGGCGCCGGCGTGATCTACATCGCGGACACGGACAACTCGACGATTCGCCGGATCGCCTCGACTGGCGCGGTCACGACGTGGGCGGGCTCGGCCGGAGTGGATGGAATCGGGGAGGGCGCGGGCGCGTCGGCTCGGTTTAACCGCCCCTTTGGAATCGTGGCGAAGGCGGACGGCACCCTGTTTGTGGCCGACACGGCCAGTCACGTCATTCGAATGATCAACCCCTCCGGCACCGTCAGCACGCTGGCGGGCTCGGCCGGTGTGCCGGACCTAGTTAACGCCACCGGCGCGGCGTCGCGTTTCAAGTTCCCCACCGGCGTCGCCTACGATGCGTCCGCCAATGTCGTTTACGTGGCCGATTTCGGAAACAAGGCCATCCGCAAGATCACGGCGGGTGCGGTGGTGACCACCGTGGCGACCGGATTTGACAGCCCCATTGCGGTAGCGTTGTCGGCCGATGGCACCCGGCTCTTCGTGGCCGATAGCGCGAGGCACATCATTAACCGCATCGTCGTGGCGACGGGTGTGGTTGACGTGTTCGCGGGGTTGTCGGGCGCAAAGGGGAGCGCCGATGGCCTCGGCACGGCCGCGCGGTTCGCCGAGCCCAAGGGCCTCGCGTTCGATCCGGCGGGCAACCTTTATGTCGCCGAGGCCGATGGCTGCCGTATCCGAAAAATAACCACGGCCGGCGTGGTGTCCACGGTGGCCGGATTGTATGCCACGGTCGGCGGTGACGATGGTATCGGCACCGCCGCGCGATTCACCATACCCACCGGCCTCGCCTTTAACGGCATCTCCGGCCGGTTGGTCGTCGCAGACAGCCTGAATTCGCGCATCCGGCTCGTCGATTTATCGACCGCCGAGGTTTCAAATCTCGCCGGCCCCATTGCCGCCAGCCGCGGATCGATCAACGGCACCGGAGACGCCGCGCGGTTCAACGCCCCTCGCGCGCTCGCCCGGGACGCATCCGGCAATCTCTACGTCGCCGACCGCGACAATCACGTTGTCCGTAAGATTACTCCTGCGGGTGCGGTCACCACGGTCGTGGGTAGCGCGGGCCAAACCGGTTCGACCAACGGGGTGGGAGCGGCGGCGCGCTTTAATCAACCTTCCGGCATCGCGGTGAGCGGCGACGGCGGCTTGATCTATGTGGCCGACAACTCGAATCACCTTATCCGCAAAATCGTGGTGAGCGCGGGCGTCGCCACGGTCAGCACCTTCGCCGGGAGCGCGGGCCTCACCGGTTTCGACGATAACACCGGAACCCTTGCGCGCTTCAACCAACCGCAGGCGCTTGCGCTGGATAACGCGAACAACCTTTTCGTCGTGGATTTCGGCAACAACCGCCTGCGCAAAATCACGCCCGCCGGCGTGGTCACGACGTTCGCGCCTGCCGTCTCGCTGAGCGGCCCGACGGGGATCGCGATCGACGCGGCGAACAACGTCTTCGTGGCGGATGCCAACAACCAGGTCGTTCGCCGTATCACCGCCGCGGGCGTCGCGACGGTCTTCGCGGGAACACTCAATCAGAACGGGTATGTGGACGCCGTGGGCAGTGCCTCGCGTTTCTTTCTTCCCTACGGAGTGGCGCTCGATGGAGCGGGTTATCTTTACGTCGCGGACTACGGCAACCACTTGATCCGCCGCGTGGTCGTCAACGCCAACGGCACCGCCGGCGCAGTCCAGACGCTCGCCGGCACGGACAACGCCCCCGGCGCGGCCGATGGCATCGCCAACGCCGCCCGCTTTCGTAACCCGCAGGGTCTTCTCGCCGTGTCGGCGAGCGAGATCTATGTCGCGGATACGGGTAACAACACGATCCGACGCGCGATGCCCGTTGCGGCTCCGGTCATCACCAGTGCGTTGACCGCCGCCGGAACGGTGGCCGTGCCCTTCACGACCTACACCATCGCGGCGGCGCCGCTGGTGGTGTTGTTTGAGGCGACCGGACTCCCGCAGGGTTTGGCGCTCAATGCGAGCAGCGGCGTGATTTCAGGAACACCCCTGCAAGCCGGCGTGTTTCCGGTCGTGATCAAAGCCATCGGCTTGGGCGGTGAAGACGTCCGGACGTGGACGCTCACCGTCGCCAAGGGCGCGGCGAGCGTGACGCTGGGCAACTTGTCCGTGGCCTACGATGGCACAGCCAAGTCGCCCACCGTGCAGACCACGCCCGCGTCCCTCGCGGTCACGCTCGCGTTCAACGGCGGCACCACGGCGCCCAGTGCGTTTGGCAACTACACGGTGGTCGCGACGGTGAGCGACGCCCACTATCAGGGATCGACCACCGCCACGTTGGCGATCACCGCGCCCGTCCTGTGGCGGGTTAGCCCCACCTTGGTTTCTCAAGGCCAGGCGATCGCCGGCATGGCGGTCGCGGCGGATGGCACGCTCTACCTCGCCGATCCGGTGCAGAATGTCATCTGGCGGCGCACCCAAGCCGGGGCGGCGATCTTCGCGGGCGGAGGCGGGGCAGGGGAGTCCGGTTACCAAGACGGCACCGGCGCAGCAGCGCGTTTTAATGCGCCTTCCGCCCTGGCGGTGGCCGCGTCGGGTGACATCTACGTGGCCGACACCGGCAATCACAGCATCCGCAAAATCACGCCGGCGGGCGTCGTGAGTTTTGTGGCCGGTGGTGGCGATGCGTTTGACTTCGGTTCCGAACCCGGAGTCGGGGCGCTGGCGCGCTTTTACCAGCCGTCAGGTTTGGCGTTTGCGCCGGACGGCGCGCTGCTCGTGGCCGATACCGCCAACGGTGCGATCCGTCGCATCGCGTTGAGCAACGCCGAGGTGACTACGCTCGATATCCCGGCCGGGCTCCTCTCGCAACCCGTCGGCTTGGCGGTGACCCCGAGCGGGGCGATTTACGTGAGCGATAAAGACGCCCACCAAGTTTCGCGCTTTGAGGTCGGAGCGGGCGGTGCTTATCAAAGAGCGATGGTCGCCGGTGGTAACGGCATCCCCGGGTTTTTGGACGGGAGTGCGACGGTGGCTCGGTTTAATACACCACAAGGCCTCGTTCTCGCGGCGGACGGCTTTGTGTATGTCGCCGACACCGGTAACCACGTGCTCCGTCGGGTCTCGGCCGATGGTGCCGTGTTCACGGTTGCGGGCCTCGCCGGGACGTCCGGGCAAGCTGCGGGGTTCGGGACCGATGCGCGCTTCAATGAGCCCTCGGCCCTCGCTCTGACCGGCGACGGCGGTGTCTACTTGGCAGATTCAGGTAACGCTTTGATTCGACGTCTGTCGCCCCCACCCATCGTCCCGGTCATCACCAGTTCTGCGGCCGTGGGCGCGGTCGAGGGGCAGACGTTTTCTGGCTATACGTTGACGGCGACCGGCTTGCCGACGGCCTTCGGAGCCACCGGGTTGCCCCCCGGAATGAACCTTAACGCGACGACCGGCGTGCTCTCCGGCACCCCGCAGCACTCGGGCATTTACACCGCCAACGTCGCAGTCACCAACGAACTCACGACCGTCAACGCCGCGCTCACCCTTACGGTCGCCCCGCCGACCTGGACCGATTGGTTAACCAGTCGCTTCACTGCGGGCGAACGGGCTCAACCGCTGATCGCCGGTCCGGCCGCCGATCCGGACGGCGACGGAGCGCCCAACCTGTTTGAATACTACCGGGACGGTGATCCGAAGATCTATGATGGTCCGGCGAGCGAGACGGAGCTGGCCGGCGGCTATCTGCTGCTGACTTACGAGCGCCGTCGGGGCTTGGCGGCAAACCCGTTCACGGTGGAGATCTCCTCGAACTTAATCTCTTGGGCCAGCGGCCCGACCCACACGGAAATTGTGCAAATCATTGTGCTGGATGCGCGCACGGAGCTTGTCCGTCAACGGCCGCTGGTTCCCGTGGCTTCAGCCGGCCGACAGTTTCTTCGCCTAAGAATCACCCCGTGACGCCCGCCTGCCGCGTAGCAGCGTCGCCATCGGAATAAACCTATTCATCTACTATGCAAAACCAGCGGAGAACGGATTTCAGTGTTTACATTTTTTTTATGTGGGGTTTTCTCCGAGTCTGATGCGTAGGTTACCTGACACCCGTTGCGGCAATATCCTGCGCCGTCTACACCGACTTTTCCCCAAGATCGTTTGAGCAAACGTCCCAAAGCATTTCAGGTAACTGCCGCCTCCTTCGCTTTGGAGACATTGGAGGCGCGTATCCTGTTATCGGCTACGCTGCTCGACGAAAACACGATCACCCCGGTGGTATCCCCGGGTGCGGCGGACATCGTCGCTCCCGAGGTCACGGGACCCGACTCCCTGGAAACCACACCTTTCTACGAAGACGAGGGCCTCTTCGCGGTGCTGTTGTCGGAACCCGAGAACCAGCTTCCGCTGGTGCCCACGGTGGAACTGGCTGCCGACCTCACAAGCGATCTCTCCAGTCTACTGGCATCCCTCGATGTCGCGGATTTAAGCAGTGCGGTTGCTCAAATCGGCTCTCTGGATGCGGCCGGTCAGGCCTCGGCTTTATTGGGGCATGCGTATAGCCAGCTCCTGCGCACCGTCGGAGCGATCGAAGACGGGTTCGCCGCTTTTGAAGCCAAGCTCGCTGTTTTTAAGGATTACCTTACCGACCTCGACGCCGTGGCTGCGGCTAATGGTTTCGATCTGCCCGCATTCTCGCTTACTCTTCCCGATGTGTCGCTTGATGGCGTGCTCGCCTTGACCGCGCCCGTCGTGGCGTTGACGGGGCCCTCGACCGGCGGCGCGGCCCGCTATAGCACCGACTCCGGCTTTACCGGACGGGTCACCTTTGGAGCGGCGACCGCCACGCTTTTCCCGGGTGAAACATTTAGTGCGTCGCTCACGGATGGCAGCGACACCGACACGGTCGCGGTCACCGGAACCTATGACTTGGGAGCCAAGACTTTTAGCTACGAACTCGACCGCCTTTCACTCACGATCGGATCGACCCTTGCGTTTACGGCCGATGCGGGTGCTTCGACGCTCAACCCGGCGAGCACCCAAGACGATGCGTTTAGCTTCTCGTTTGCAGACGCCAGCCTCGTGGTTGGTGACGTCAGTTTGTCGGGCGAGTTTGGTTTCTACCGTTCCGCCTCCGGCAAACTGGTCGTTCTCGGAAATGAAATCACCGCTTCAATGACGGTGGACGGCTTCGAGGCCGGGTTTACAGACGGGGCTCTGGCGCTCCAAGTAAATCAGAACGGCTCTTTCGCGACGTCCGTTTCGGCCACCGAGCTCGTTTTTGCGGGCTCTGGTTTTGGCACTGCGAGCGCCGCCGCGGTTTCGTTCTCTTATAATAGCACCGGCACCGACTACGCTTCGGTTCCCGCTACCCTCACCGTGGGCGGCGTTTCCGGCACCCTCGACGCAGCGCTCGGCACGGTCGCCAACCCGTTTGTCGCCCTTGCGGCCACCGATGTGGAGGTAACGTTCGCCGATCTGGTCACGCTCGATGGCGATTTCACCTTCACGAAACTCACCACCGCCGCCGGCGTCAGCACGTTGGTTGTTGGCGTGACGGATCTGGGCTTCGGCTTCGGCTCCAGTGGTTCCACATTCGTCAACGTAGCCAACGGGAGTGGTGCCTTCTTCGTAACGGACCAAGGCACGGCCGCCAGCTTCGCGGTGATCGCCACCCTTTCCGGTGTCAGCGGACTCAGCATGCCGGCTTCGGCCTTCCAGTTTGAGGTCAACACCGGTGACCAACCTGTCAGCGATTCGATTGCAATCGGTGGTGCCACCCTCGCGCTTGATTTACCGGCGGGCGACTTCGTTCGCTTGGTGGCAGACTCGCTCACCCTCACGGTTGGCGACTTGGCGCTGAGCGGCCGTTTCGCGTTCGAGCAGACGACGCTAGCGAATAGCGCCAAGATCACGTTGGTCCAAGTTCAGTCCGCATCCGCTTCCTTCAACGGCACGGGAACCGGCGGCTCCGCTGTGGCGATCCAAGATGCGCGCGGTCAGTTGGTCGTTACGTCAGCCGGTGCCGCCGGTTCGTTGGCCTTTAGAGCGGACAGCGGTTTTGGGGCGTTCTCCGCCGGAGCCGATGTGCTCTTGGAAATTAATCGCACCAACGCTGCGGTGAACGTGACCGGCGCGTTTGGTGTCATCACCCTGGAATCCGGCACCTACACACGAGTGGTTATCAATAACCTCGCCGTGGTCATTCCGGGTGTGGAAATCGCGGGAGACTTCAGTGCGACGACCGCCGTCATTGGCGGTGCCACCACCACGGTCATCGTCGGTAATAACGTGCGTGTTTTCTTAGGTCAAAATACGGGTGGTCCACGTATCGGTATCGAGCTCACGGAGGGCACTGCGGTCTTCGTCCGCACCGCCGGCACCACTGAAGTGGGTTACGTCACCGGCCGTGTGCGCATGATTGGCGTGGCCGGCTTTGAGTTGGATGCGACCATGACGGTGCGCATCAACGAATCCGGCGCGGTCTTCAATGAGAGCTTCGTGCTCAATAACGAGACGATCGCGCTCAGCTTCGCCAACACCGAGGTGGCCTCAGGCGGCACGTCATTTGCCCAAGTCACCGGCCAGAACGTCCGCGTCAACCTGTCTGGTTTTGTTGCTCTTCGCGGGGACTTTACCTTCACGCGGACGGCCAATGAGTTTATCGCAGCCGGCACCAATGTCGTCGCGTTTGCCGGCTCCGGTTTCGGCACCGCCAGCGAAACGGGTATCAAAGTGACTAACGGCCTCTTTGCGATTCGCGTGCAACTCACGGGTGCTGATGCCGGCAAGTATGTCGTCGGTGTAAAGGGCACCGGCGCCTTGGTGGGCGTTCCCGGCGTGACGCTTACCGCCGACCTCACGGTCATCGTTAACCAGTTTGTCGGCGATCAGGCGCTTACCCTCGGCTTGGGTGGCACCACGATTGCGCTTAATGCCACCGGTTCGACAACCCGCATCACCGGTAGTGGGCTCCTTTCGCTGGCCGGCTCGGTCCGTGTCTCCGCCGACTTTACATTCCAGTCCTCGCCCGCCATCGCTTCGTGGATTGAAGGTCTGGCCGATGGACTCGAAACCGAGGTCGTCGAAGTCGTCCCTCCTACCGCCGGTCAGAACGAAGAGCAGCTCCTCACGCTTACGACGACCGCCAACAGCTACGGCACGTTCACGCTCAGTTTTGCCGGAGAGACGACCATCGCACTTGCGCTGGCTTTGGCCGATACCGCCTCGATGGCTGCCGCGATCAAAGCCGCTTTGGAAAACCTCACGGGCATCGGAGCGGGTAACGTTAACGTCGCCTCCGCCGGTTCGCCCGCTGCCGGTAAACAGAGCTTCCGCATCACGTTTACCGGCTCGCTCGCCGCCACGGATGTCGCACCGATCACCGTCGTGGTTCAAACCGCCGGCACCGTTCAATCTCAAGTCTGGCAAGTGAACCTTGGAAACAGGATCGGCACGTTTACCTTCCAGCTCGGCGGTTCGGGACCGACTGCCAGCATGACGCTCACCGGCGCGGAGTCCTCCGCCTACGTCCTCTCTTATATGCGCGCCACCCTTGGCTCGCTCTCGCCGCTCACCCCCACCGCGTTCACGGTTAACTCAATCGGCGGTGGCAGTTATACGGTGAGTGTTGGCGGTGCGCTTGCCAATCAGGGCTTCGGCACGCTGAGCGTCGTCACGACCTTCCCGACGCCGACCTCCAGCGTCACCCAGACCAGCACCGCCGGGGTGGCTCAACGCGAGGTGATTGCCATCACTCTGCACAATCCGTCGCTTACCGGTTCGGGCACTTACACGCTTACTCTCGGCACCGGAACCTCCGCTCAATTCACCGGCAACATCCGTTTTGCCGGCAACGACGTCACGAGTAACCGGCGCTACATTCGCGAAGCACTCGAAGCCCTGTCCGCTATCGGTGCCGGTAACGTCCAAGTTGTCTTTGATTCGTCTTCGACCATCAGCCACCAGCGCTACGTGGTCACCTTCATCAACGCCCGCAGCTTCCAGAACATCGCCAATTTCACCGCCAACGCCGCGAACTTCCGTAGCGGCGCGGTGACCATCGAGGCGGTTACCCAAGGCTCGGCAGCCGGCAGCGATACCCAGACGGTCACAATCAATTCCGCCGTGGCCGCCACGTTCACGCTCGGTCTCACGGTCAATGGTTCGCTGAAGACCACCACGGCGCTCAGCACCAGCGCTTCCGCCGCGCAAATTCAAACCGCGCTCAACACCGCGCTTGGCTCCACCGGCACCACGGTGGTCACGTCGGCGAGCGTCGGTATCTGGACGGTCGCTTTCGGCGGCGCGTTGTCCGGCACGTCGCCCCCGCTTTTTGTCGTCACTTCGACCGTTACTGAACCTGTCGCCAGCGTCACCGTTGTCACGGCCGGCGGTTCGCAAACGGCCAACGCCACTGCACTGATCGCCGCCATCACCACCGAACGGCAGGGCGGGGCACCCGGTGGATCGATTCAAACGATCACGGTTAATGCCAGCGTGCCCGGCACGATGGTTGTCTCTCTTAACTACAACGGTAAGACCTACACGACCAGCCGCCTCGCGCTCGACGCGACCGCCAGCCAAGTCCAGGTCGCCTTGCTCTCCGCCTTCGTTGAGATCGTCGGAGCCGACCTCAGCGTCACCTCTTCTTCCGTCGGCACCTACCGCATCGCTTTTGGCGGTTCCTTCGCCGGCGAAAGCATTGCCCTCCTTGGTGTCGATGCAAAGCTGACGCCGCCTCCGGTCACGCTCGACCAGATTCTGATTGGCGCGACGAATGTCACCGCGTTCCTCGGCAACGGCTACGGCACCGCCGGCGAGATTGGAATCAGGCTCACGGGCGGTTCGCTCGCGATGGTGCTGTATCCGAAGACCGATCAATACGCTCTGGCCGCCACCGGCACCGCGAGCGTGGTTGGTATCCCGGGCATTACCTTCAGCAGCACGCTGACTTTGATCACCGGCAATCTGCCGATCGACACCGAGCTGGAAATCGAGACTCCCGGCGGCACCGTGAGCGCTTCGATCCCGGCTGGCATCACTCAGGTCTTCGGCGACCTCACGATGGATCTCGGTGGTTTCGTTTCGGTCTCCGGTAGCTTCACCGTCGAGAAAAACGCCACGACCAATACCCTGATCCTCGGTGCGACCGACGTGACCGCGTTTGTGGGTGCGAACAGCACCGGCGTGCAGATCACCGACGGCGACCTCGCCCTGGTGGTTGACCTGCCG